>CAZWKE010000009.1:1681-63553 GCA_964634205.1 uncultured Spirochaetaceae bacterium | reverse complement strand
GGCGGAAACGCGGTATAGGGGGTAAGCCGGTACAGCGTAGTGAGGCACCCACAATACGCATATGGCATATTCAATCACCCGGCAACCAGCGTGACATCCCCGCATACGAGTGAATAATATATTTGAGTGATGAAAAAATTGAAATTCAAAAAAATCGACGCGTTTGCTACGGAGACCTCCGCCGGTTTATTTTCTTTTCTTTAAAAAAGCGGCCAGTATAAACAAAAGTACCGCCACCCCAGCCACCGTAAAATAGGCGGCGCGAAAGGCTTCCGGCATGTTTTGTCCTCCCGCGATCACCGTACCGACAACCGCCCCGCCCGTCAATTGACCGATGCCCGTAAAAATGGACAGTCCGCCCTGCAGGGAAGCACGGAAATCAGGCGGTGCCTCCGTCAGTACGATGTAGCGCAGGGGGGCGCCCAGCAGACTGGAGAGACCGAAGCCGATAATGATCGTCGCGATATAATACCAAGCCGGCGAGCCAAGAAATATGCCCGTTACCGCCATACCGGTACTGAGCAGGAGTGTTCCCGTCAGAATCACTTTGCGGGGACCGATTTTATCCAGTAAGCGTCCGAACAGGGGTGCGCCTACGGCCAGGGCCAGTACCATCGGGATTATGGTATAGCTGGCCGCGCTTTCCGAATAACCGAACACCACGGTGGCCAACAACGGCAGAAATACCAGGGAAGATTCGGCGAACCCCGCCCCGATGGTCAGTATGTTGGCCAGGATCAAGCGGCGATTTCGGTAGAGTTTTGTATTGATCACCGGGTCCGACGCGCGTTTTTCAAAAAACAGGAAGAGGGGAACGGCCGCCGCCGCGATAATGAAAAACGGCCATACATTCAGTGATAATGCACTGGCGATAAAATTTTTGGTGTCTATCTGGTTGATGCCGACGGTCAGTGCTCCCAACAGTATGAACAAACTAAGCAGCCCTGCCCGGTCGAAGGCGCCGTTTGCTTTTTTTGTTTTCCCCGGCAGGTAACGCGGCGCAAAAAGTATAAGGACCAGGACGATCGGTGGATTTATCAGGAACAGCCATTGCCAGCCCACCGTGAGCAGTACTCCGCCCAGTATGGGGCCGATAATGAATGCCAGTCCGAATACCGCGCCGATCAGCCCCAGGGCGCCGCCCTGTTTCTCCTTGGGAAAGACATCGCCGATCACCGCTGACGCCACGGGAAATATGCCGCCCGCGCCGAACCCCTGAATACCGCGGCCCAACAGCAGCATGATGATCCGGGAATCTAGTCCTCCAAGTGTTACGCCGGGGATGACGATATAGCGAGAGAGCGCTACCAATAACGAACCCGTCCCGAACAACAAAAGGTCCGCAACATAGATGCTCCGGCGCCCAAAGCGGTCACTGAGTTTACTCATCAGCGGTATGCCCAGCAAATTGAACAGCACAAAGATTGTGAAAACCCATGAGCCGGCGCGCGCCGGCATCCCCAGTCCTGTTTCGATGGCGGGAAGCGCAGGCCCGATAATGGCGATATCCAGCGCTCCCATCAGCACGCCGACGAAAAGAATGATCAGAGTTATGTTGTTTTTATTTTTCAAGTTTTTTCTCTCCCCATGTATAAGATACTTATTTTTTCATAAAAAAAAAGACCTCCCGGCCCGTTTCCCCGGCGATACGGGGCCATGGAGGTCTGAAACGACTCACAGGACATACCTGTTACCGTTTTTTAGTTCGTGGTTATACCGGATCTTCCGCCATTACGCCATTGGTGGCATAGGTCATGATTTTATTTTCGGAAAGTTCATCCCGGTTTAAAATGCCGGTTACCCTGCCTTCATGCAGAACAACCACGCGGTCGGACATTAAGATGATTTCGGGGAGTTCGGAAGAGATCAGAAGAATGCTGATGCCCTCGGCGGTCAGCTTGTGCATCAGTTTGTAGATTTCCGCCTTGGTGCCCACATCGATACCGTGTGTGGGCTCGTCGAGTATCAACAGTTTGGGATCGGTGGCAAGCCAGCGTGACAGCACCACCTTCTGCTGATTGCCGCCGCTTAAGCTGGAAACCGGGTGATCCTCTGAAACCATTTTGATTTTCAACAGGTCCTTAAACTTGTTTATTATTGTTGTAACCCTGGCCGGATTGATAATGCTTTTTTTACTTTTCCGCGAGAGTAAAGATCTCGTTAATAATTACTTCCATAATAAGTTTCCACCGGGAGAAAATAAGCGGCTTGTTTTTTTGGAGCACAGCGTTCATTGGCTGCTGATCGGCGGGGACCTGGACATTATAAAAACAGAATTATTTCAGTGGTGTGAAAGTATCGATTAGGCATCATTCCGAAATTCTGTCCCGGTAAAAAATTCCTTGACAAAACCGTCCCTTCATGCTAACAATTTAGCATATTTGCAATGTTTTTTGGAGGAGCAGTATGGATATAAAGGAATCCCGTATAATCCGGGTTTTTTTCTGCCTGTGCCTTGTGGGAATGCTGCTGCCCGGCTGCGGTGTAAAAAAAACTCAGAAAGAATTGAACACGCTGCTCGCCGCTGCCGTGGAAAAGGGAAATGCCGCCGAGGTGACCCGGCTTATCGGGGACGGAGCGGACGCAAACTGCCGGGACGAAGCGGATATGCCGCTGATTATTTCCGCTGCCGGATTAGGCAATCAGGATATTGTACGTGCTTTGGCGGAGGCCGGGGCCGATATAAACACAATGGAGGAGTCCACGGGCTTTACCCCCCTTTCCATGGCCGCGTATGTGAACGATGTCGATATGGTGAAGCTGATCGGTAAACTGGGCGGGGACCCGAAGCTTCAGGATAACCGGTATGTGCCCGCATTGTTTACGGCCGCGGAAAACGGGCAAACGGAGCTTGTAAAAACCCTTCTATCCCTGGGCGCTGATCCCGATTACATCTACAAACGCCTTTATCAGCAGGCGACCGATACATCCGTGCTCATTGCCGCGGTCATAAGCGACAACCCGGAAACTATCAGGACTATTTTAGACGTAGGAGTGGATGTGAATCACCGGGACGGGTATGGGGACCCGGCCGTTAATTGGGCCGCGCATCGCGGTAATATTAATGCGCTGCAAGTCCTCATCAAGACCGGATGCAATCTTAATCTTAAGGGATATAATGATTGGACCGCACTTGATCACGCCAGGGCGCAGGGATTTCCTGAAGCGGAAAAGATCTTATTGCAGGCAGGCGCGCTTCCGGGTGATACGGTAAACAGTAAATAGTACTGCAGTTATTCTTACAGTCCAAATTTGAGATTATTACCCCTTGTTCCGTCCATCCCTGTGTACTATAATCACGGCGGGAAAAAATCTTAGAAAGCGAAATGAGAGATGGCGGCAACAATAGAGGAATACCTGCAATTCAAGGATTATACAATAGGGTACCGCATCTACCGGGCAAAGAAAAAACGCACGGACAGGGGCTTCTTATTCCTGCACGGGCGCGGTGTCCACAGCAAGTATCTGGAACACCTTATTGATGATACGCTTATTGACCGGTATACCTTCTTCTCCTTTGATTATCCCGGCCACGGCCGATCTTCCGGCCCCAGGTGCGATGTAGACCTGTTCAAGGTCCTTCCGCCCCTGATCGAATATTTTATCGACCGGGTAGTTTTGAAGGCCGGAATAAAAAAGCTCTTTATCATCGGTGAAAGCCTGGGCTCGCTTGTGGCTTTCTTTACGCCGCACGTCATAAAGGAAAAAATCGAGTGTAAGGGGTTGATTTTCATGCCCGGTATCTATGAGGTCGACAGGTTCAAGCGAAGGACAGGGGTGTTTCTGCTGTATCTATTAAGATTCTTGGCGCCGTGGCTGAAAATCAAAAACAAGCGTTCATTACGCCGGTTGACCGATGTGCCGGAGTTTCAGGACCTTTTATTGAATGACCCCTACATTTATCGATTCGGTTCGATCAGGTATCTTTTCAGTATTTACCGGTTTTTGCGATATATGCAGGAGAACCTGAATACCGTGGACCTTCCCTTACTCATTTTCAATTCAACAAAGGATTACTATACTGACAAAGATCTCGTTAATAATTACTTCCATAATAAGTTTCCACCGGGAGAAAATAAGCGGCTTGTTTTTTTGGAGCACAGCGTTCATTGGCTGCTGATCGGCGGGGACCTGGACATTATAAAAACAGAATTATTTCAGTGGTGTGAAAGTATCGATTAGGCATCATTCCGAAATTCTGTCCCGGTAAAAAATTCCTTGACAAAACCGTCCCTTCATGCTAACAATTTAGCATATTTGCAATGTTTTTTGGAGGAGCAGTATGGATATAAAGGAATCCCGTATAATCCGGGTTTTTTTCTGCCTGTGCCTTGTGGGAATGCTGCTGCCCGGCTGCGGTGTAAAAAAAACTCAGAAAGAATTGAACACGCTGCTCGCCGCTGCCGTGGAAAAGGGAAATGCCGCCGAGGTGACCCGGCTTATCGGGGACGGAGCGGACGCAAACTGCCGGGACGAAGCGGATATGCCGCTGATTATTTCCGCGGCCGGATTAGGCAATCAGGATATTGTGCGCGCTTTGGCGGAGGCCGGGGCCGATATAAACATAATGGAGGATTCCGTGGGCTTTACCCCCCTTTCCATGGCCGCAGTGCCCGCGGCGGTAAACCGCTTATTCCGGTATGGCCGACCTGAAAACGTAAAGGCCACCCGGGAAGGAACGCAAAACGCGTAAGAACCATATAAAAATTTTGATTTTACCGTTTGATTGAATTATACTATAAGAGTAATTTTAAAATATGTAGACGAAAATGAAGCAAGAAGAATCTTCCTATTCGAATAATCTGAAAGGATTACAAGAAGCATTACGAGCTTCGGAGCTCCGGTACCGGCGGCTTTTTGAAACAGCCAAGGATGGAATTCTCATTCTTGACGCAGAGAACGGAAAGATCGTCGATGTCAATCCTTTCCTGATTAGGTTACTGGGTTACTCGTTTAATCAGCTTATTAACAAGCAAGTCTGGGATATTGGATTCTTAAAGGATGTCATTAGCAGCAAGGATAATTTCCGGGAGCTGCAGGATAACAAGTATATCCGCTATGAGAACCTGCCATTGGAAACTGTTGACGGACACACGATTGATGTTGAGTTTGTGAGTAATGTATATCAGGAGAACCATCATAAAGTAATCCAGTGTAATATCAGGGACATTACCGAAAGAAAACGTAGTATGAATATAATTGCCGCTGAAAGAGAACGGCTGGCTGTTACCCTGCGCAGTATTGGTGATGGGGTAATCGCGACCGATACGAATGGAAATATTGAGATCATGAATATAATCGCGGAAAAACTTTGCGGATATACTCAGGAGGAAGCTCTGGGTAGACCCCTTACCTCGGTGTTTACTCTCATAAATGAGAATACCCGTGAACCGCATGAAAATCCGGTTGAAAAGGTACTCTCAACCGGAAAGATTATCGAGCTTGAAAATCATGCGGTTATTGTTTCAAAAGGCGGTAGAGAGCGGATTATAACAGACAGCGCCGCGCCTATCAGAAACAACGCTCATGAGATTATTGGTGTGGTTATTGTCTTTCGGGATATTACTGAAAGGCGAAGCCTGCTTGAAAGCGCGCAAAGGAATCAAAAACTTGAATCGCTTGGTCTGCTGGCCGGAGGTATTGCCCATGATTTTAATAACCTGATGGGCGGTATTTTCGGTTATATTGATTTGGCAGGCGGGGAATCCACAAACAGTAACGTTGCTCAGTATCTTGCTAAAGCAATGAGTACAATAGAGAGAGCACGCGATCTTACCAGGCAGTTGCTTACATTTGCCAAGGGCGGTTACCCGGTACAAGAAATAACACCGGTAATCCGGTTTATACAGGAAACCGCGCAGTTTGCGCTCAGCGGATCAAAAGTCTCATGTCAATTCGATATACCTGAAGTGCTCTGGGTGTGTAATATCGATAAAAATCAGATTGCTCAGGTAATCAGTAATATTGTCATCAATGCGCAGCATGCCATGCCGCAAGGCGGTACTCTTGAAATATCGGCCAGGAATATTTCTTTTAACGAGAATGAACATCATATACTGTCAAAGGGAAACTATGTTAAATTATCCATCAAAGATAGCGGCATTGGAATCACAAAGAAAATGTTACCGTATATCTTTGATCCTTTTTATACAATCAGAGAAAAAGGCCATGGACTTGGTCTTGCTATTTGTTACTCAATTATCAATCGTCACGGCGGTACAATTGAGGTTGAGACCGTAATAGACCAAGGGAGTACGTTTCATATCTATTTGCCTGCTTGTCCGGAAGAGTCTTGTGAGGAGAGTCATATGACCGAAATAACGCATAAAGGCGGCGGCACCATAATGATCATAGAAGATGAAGAAATTATCCAAGAGATTATTGCGGGTATGCTAAAAACATTTGGTTATTCCGTTGTCTGCATGAATGACGGGAAAGAAGCACTGGAGTTTTTTATTAAAGAAGACAAAGCAAAGCGTACCGTTGCCGGCTTGATTTTAGATCTTACTGTTTCCGGCGGTATGGGCGGAAAAGATATTATAAAGGAAATCAGGAAATTAAATACCACAATTCCTGTTTTTGTAACGAGCGGCTATGCGGATGATCCAATTATTAGAAATCCTCATGAATACGGATTTACGGCAAGCATCGGCAAACCGTTTCGTAAGGCTGATCTTGCTCAAATTCTGGAAAAACATATGGGAAATAAAAAAACAGGTACTAGTAAGTAATTTCAGCCCGCTTGTAAACCCGGCATCTCTGTAGTAACTTTATTTCTCAAACCATTGCGTTTACCAAATTATTCAAATTTTTAGGAAAATTACAGTTGATACAAGCGGTAAAAAATTATTATGTTAAGACAGCGAATTACAGAAATACGCATGGAGGATACCGCGTGGAACAACGGAAGAACGTATTGGTACTTTATAATACCCTGACAAAAAAAAAGGAGAGGTTCGAGCCCAAGGAGCATGAACTGGTCCGCATATTCACCTGCGGGCCGTCGGTGTACCGGCGGCCGCACATCGGCAATTACCGGACCTTTCTCTATGAGGACATCCTGCAGCGTTATCTTGAGCTGCTGGGTTACCGGGTAAAGCGGGTGATCAACTTCACCGATGTGGAAGACAAGGCCATTACGGAAGCCGCGGAAAAGGGGATTTCTCTTGAAGAACTGACGCGGCCGATCGTGGAGCAGTTCCACCGTGACTGTGAAAAACTGCATATCAAGCTGCCCCCCTCCATCCCCCGCTCGTCCACCAGCGTGGAACAGGCCGCTGAATTGATCGGGATTCTGCTTGACAAGGGGATGGCCTACCGCCACCAGGGGAACATCTATTTTGATCCGCTGAAATACCCGAAGTTCGGTGAGCTCTTCGGCCTGGATATGCGCAAGTGGCCAAAAAAAACGGTACGCTTCAGTAAGGACACCTACAACGGGCTGCGCTGGAACCTGGGGGATTTTATCCTCTGGCATGGGTACCGCGACGGCGACAAGGTGTTCTGGGATACCAAGATCGGGCGCGGCCGACCCGCCTGGAACGTACAGGACGCGGCCATGATTTACCAGGAGCATGGAACCGAGGCGGACATCTGCTGCGGCGGGATCGACAACCTTTATCGTCACCATGACTATAACCGGGCCATTATGGAGGCGGTATCCGGCAAGGAGTTCGCCCATTACTGGCTGCATGGTGAGCATGTGGTCTTTAATGGAAAAAAGATGTCCAAGAGCATGGGAAACGTGGCCTACCCCCAGGATTTTCTGGATAACGGCTACTCGGCCGAAGATCTGCGTTTCTTTCTTATTTCCGGCCAATACCGCAAAAGGCTGAACTATACGGAAAATAATTTTAAAAAAGCGATCGGCCTGCTGAGGCGGCTTAAGGACAATATCCGGGCGGTCACGGCCGCGGCCGGCAGTGTTAACGGCGGCGCGGTCACAAGCGCGGTAAAAAAAGCCTCGGGCCGGGCTGCCGCTGAAAACAACCCAACCGGGGAACCGGGGTTCCTGCGGCTTTTTTATGAATGCATGAACGATGATTTTCAGATAAAACTGTTTATTCGCGGACTGGATAAAAACCTGGGCCGGCTGCTCGCCGACAAGGACGCGCTTGCCCGACAGAACACGGAAGCCTTGCGCAAAGAATTTGCCGCGATAGACTCGGTATTGCAGGTGGGCTTAAGCGGATAGGATCGCGGCAGGCGGCGTAGGCAGGGCAGGCGGCGGATCCAAACGCCTTGTTCGGTCCCGGGCGCGGCCTTCCGGGTTGTATCCATAAGAGTTCTGCCGAAGTATAAACACCTTTTCAACTATTGTCAGAGAAAAAAGCTTTTATATTGATAAAACCCTTTTCATTAATTGAATTAGGAAATAAAATCAGGTTATGACAAAAATAAAAATTACCTGCATTGGAAATTATGTTCCCCGTCAATGCGGGATTGCCACCTTCACCAGAGATTTGGTTGAGTCCTTGATTACCAAAAACAAAAAGAAAAAAATACAGCCGGAAGTAGACGTGGTTGCCATGAACGACCACGATAACACCTATAATTATCCGCCGATTGTCAAATACCAAATTAGAGAGGCGCACCAGAAAGATTATTTGGAAACAGCAAAATTGATTAATTTCAGTGATTCCGATGTCTGCATGCTGCAGCATGAATACGGAATATACGGTGGTAAAAATGGTATCTATCTGCTGCCTATGCTCCGCAGACTAAAGAAACCGCTTGTTGCCGTGCTGCACACTGTTTTAAAAAATCCATCCTATAACGCCAAGGCGATTATTCAGGAGATTGATAAACGGTCCGAAAAATTGGTGGTGATGAGCAGGCGGGCGGTAAATTTTCTGGTAAATAGTTACGGCATTCAAAAGGATAAGATCACGATCATTGAACACGGTGTCCCTGATTTTGATTTTGGGGATAAGGATAGCTGTAAAAAAAAATTAAATCTTTCGGATAAAAAATCACTTTTTACCTTCGGGCTTTTAAGCAGGGATAAAGGCATCGAAACGGTTATCAATGCGCTGCCCTTAATTGTGCGCAAGCATCCGGAAGTTTTATATATTGTAATGGGCAAAACTCACCCGTCGGTTGTCAGGGCTTCGGGCGAGGAATACCGGAATTATCTAATCTCGCTTGTGAAAAAGAATAATCTGATGGACAATGTGGTTTTTTTCAACCGCTTTGCCGCCAACGAAGAACTGTTAAGCTATCTTAATGCTGCTGATATTTATGTGATACCCAACTTAAATAAAGCCCAGATAACATCCGGGACGCTTTCGTATGCAATCGGGTCCGGGGCGGCGGTGGTTTCAACAAGGTTCTGGCACGCCCGGGAACTTTTAGCGGACGGGAGAGGCAGGTTATTCAATTTCGGCGACTCGCATGAATTGGCTGAAATTGTAAATGATTTACTGAGTAAACCGGACGAATTAAAAAAAATGAGAATTAATGCCTACAACTACGGCAAAAAAATGAGATGGCCTGAGATCGGTTGTCAGTATATAGATCTGCTTGCCGATGCGTATAAAACATGGAAAGGCCCTCAAACGGAAGCAGAAGCAATTATCAGTCCCCTGGCCCTGCCTGATTTTCATTTGAATTATATTAAAAAACTGACCGATGATACCGGAATTCTACAGCATGCGAAATATACCGTCCCGGATTTCAGGCATGGGTACTGCCTGGATGATAATGCCCGTGCGTTGTTGCTGTGTGTCATGGCTTATCGGCAAAAAGGATTGGAGGACGCGCTTGAGCTTATCCACAGGTACTTGAGTTTTATCAGCTATATGCAAAATGATGATGGTACCTTTAGAAATTTGTTAAGCTACAGGAGAGAATTCCTTGATGAGATCGGATCCGAAGACAGTTTCGGCAGAACAATCTGGGCCCTGGGGTATCTTATCCGCTTTACCCCGAACGATGATTACCTTCAGATAGGACTGGATTTTTTTTTGAAAGCCGTTCCTCACTTTCAAAATTTAACGACCCTGCGCGGTATTGCCTATACCATAATCGGAATTTCGCATTACCTGCGCCATGCTCCCACAGACTCCCGTATACTTGAAATATTAAAAGAGCTCACCGCTAAAATACTTCTAATGTATGATCATAACAAAGAGACGGATTGGTTCTGGTTTGAACCGGTTGTTACCTACGCGAATGGCATTATTCCGCTGGCCCTGCTGCACTCCCATGAAATAACGGAAGATCATACATCACTGACCGTTGCCAAAGAGGCTATGGACTTCTTGACAAAAATCACCTTTAAAAAGAATTACCTTTCGCCGGTAGGCAGCGATAACTGGTATAAAAAAGGCGGCGAGCCTTCCCGGTATGCTCAGCAGGCGATCGACGCCATGGCCATGGTGCTGATGTATTATCAGGCCTATTATATCACCGGGAATCCTGAGTTTGCGCATTATAAATCTTCGGCTTTTATGTGGTTTTTGGGTGAAAATGAGTTTGGTATTCCCTTATATGATTTTGAGACGCATGGCTGCTGTGACGGCCTGGAGCGTCACGGTGTAAATAATAATCAGGGCGCCGAAAGCACCCTCGCCTACCATATCGCCCATCTAACCGTTTTGCTGGTACATGAGAATATATAAAAATGCCAATTGTCAAGCGCTATGAAAAAAATCCGATCCTCACCGCCGACGATGTTCCGTATCCGGTAGCAACCGTCCATAATGCCGGGGTATGTAAATATCAGGATAAATATATGATGATATTCCGATCGCATTTGCATAACGGACGTTCCATACTAGGTCTTGCGGAAAGTCCGGACGGTTTTCATTTCTCAGTTTCCAAAGAACCTTTTATGGTTCCGGCCGCAGACGGTATTTTCGGCATATATGAAGAGTACGGCGTTGAAGATCCCCGCATTACTTTTATCGGCGGAGAATATCTAATAACCTACAGCGCGTATTCCAGATTTGGCGTACGGATTGGACTGGCCAAGACCGCGGATTTCAAAAAGGTTGAACGCCTTTCGTTAATAACCGAAGCGGATTATCGCAATGTGGTTATTTTCCCTGAAAAATTCAATAACCTTTACGCGCGCCTGGACAGGCCGCATTCTGAAATTTGTCCCTGGTCAATCTGGATTTCCTTTTCTCCTGATCTAAGATTCTGGGGTGAATCAAAGCTGATCATGAAACCGGTGCAATACCATTGGGACCAGATGAAGATCGGGCCGGGCGCACCCCCCTTTAAAACCGAAAAAGGCTGGCTCTCTATTTACCACGGGGTCTTCCCCACCATGGACGGCTGTGTCTACCGGTTGGGTGCGGTCTTGCACGATTTAGCTGATCCGTCCAGGATTATCGGGGTAGGTGATGACTGGATTTTACAACCGGAAGAAATATACGAGATTACCGGTTATGTTCATAATGTAGTTTTCAGCTGCGGCGCGGTTCCCGAGCCGGACGGTACCGTAAAAATATATTGGGGAGGGGCGGATAAAGTAATGTGCGTGGGAACCGCGGAAATAAGTACGCTTGTGAATATCTGCCTGCAAAATTCCCGGAGCGCGTTATAATATGAAAATAGCAGTGTTGGCTCCGATCGCCTGGAGAACGCCTCCCCGGCACTACGGTCCCTGGGAACAGGTCGCCTCAAATATTGCCGAAGGTATGGTCGGCCTCGGCCATGAGGTAACCCTGTTTGCGACCGGTAATTCGCATACCGGCGGAAACCTGGAATACATTGCCGAGGCGCCTTATGAAGAGGATCAAAGCCTGGATCCCAAGGTCTGGGAGTGCCTGCACATTGCCCATATGATGGAACGGGCCGATACGTTCGATATTATTCACAATAATTATGATTTCCTGCCGCTTACCTACTCGCGCTTGATAAAGACGCCCATGCTTACAACCATTCATGGTTTTTCTTCGCCTAAAATTATTCCTGTTTTTAAAAAATATAATGATACGGGTTATTATGTCTCGATAAGCAACGCGGACCGCTCGCCGGAACTACACTATATTGCCACTGTTTACAATGGCATTAAATCAGAAGATTTTACCTTAAACGAAAATCCGGGAGACTATCTTCTATTTTTCGGCAGAATCCATCATGACAAGGGCACGCACGAAGCCATAAAAATCGCCAAGGCAGCGGGCAGGCAACTAATTATATCCGGGATCATCCAGGATCAAAATTATTTTAAAGAAAAGGTCGAACCCTTTTTAAATGATGAAGATATAATTTTTACAGGACCGTCAGAGGCAAAAGCGCGGGATAAACTGCTGGGCGGAGCGTATGCCCTGCTTCATCCGATTAATTTTGCCGAACCCTTTGGTTTGAGCGTTGCCGAATCCATGTTTTGCGGTACGCCGGTGATCGCGTTTCGTAAAGGCGCCATGCCGGAATTGATAATCCATCAAAAAACCGGATTTCTGGTAAACAACATAAATGAGGCTGTAGGAGTTCTTCCGGAAATAAAAAAAATAAAGCGTTCGTCCTGCCGGGAGTGGGCCCAAAGCAAGTTCGGTATGGATACGATGATTGGCGAATACTGTAAAATTTATAAGCAAATACTATTATAAAGAACCCGTGCGGCGGCGGTGATTTATTTTTTAAATCCGGCTATTTTCCCTTATTTCATCAAAATACGGTGTGCGTTTTTTTTCCACGCAAGCAACAGCATACAAATACATGGCGGCCGACCAGGTCTGCCAGTCATTCCCCTGCGGAGTACCGTCCTGGGCTTTGATCCATTCGTTAAACCCATACTGTACTTTTGTTGTTTTGGATAATTTTACCAAATCGGTCAGCACATAAAGCTTTTCTAAAGCCGGCTTATATTTTTTGGCGGCAACCAAGGCGGCGATGTAAAATCCGCAGATAAACGGCCAGATTCCGCCATTATGGTATTCGCCGGGTTTGTTGAAAGATCGGTAGCGCGGACGCCAGTCAGGATCTTCCGGCTTGATGTAAGGAAAAAAGTTGGGAGGCATGCCGACGGCCAGGTCCCCCTGTTCCTGCATTTTTTTACACTCATTTTCAATCCAGGCAAAGATTTTTTCCGCTCTCTCCGGAGAAGCAATACCGGTAAGAACGGCAAGGCTGTTACCCAGCAAATCAAATCTTTCACTGTTGTATATTTTATATGACCAGAGGGCATAGTATGGTTTATTCTTCAGCTTAAATCCCTCAATCCCGGTGCGGGTTTTATCCTCTTCTTTTATGGATAGATGAAACATCATTTTTTTTAACGATTCCGCTTTATGGTGTAAACCGTACAAACGCAGATAACTATACACGATAGTGTTCACATACAAACCATAGCCGAGCACCCATTGCTCATCACGCCAATCACTGGTCGGTAATTGACCCACAAGTAAGCGGTCCGACGGCGATTGATATTCCATCCAGGTCAGGGCCTTGTTTACTGCTTTCGCTAAAAAGGATTTTTTACCGGAAAGTTTTCTGTAGACGGCAACTGCCAGTAAAAATAAAGGGGTGGTATCGCTGGCGCCCCTTTCTGCAGAATCATGTGCGAGAGATGGAATATGTCCCAAGTCGGTCTGATTGTCCGCCAGGCTTTTCAAAGTTTTTTGCCAGGCAGTTATCAATTCCCGGTTATTACAATGCGCGATTCCCAGTATGGACAGCATCAGATCGCGTGTATATGGTTCCGGATATCCCCAGCCGGCGGTCCGCGGCAGCCCGTTATACGGCCCTTCTTTATTATGGAGCAAAACCTTTATGGCGGCATCCTTGGCTTGTGTTATAGTATCGCTTATCATTTATTATCTTATCCCAAATTTATGTTGAACAATCTTAACGAAATTTTTGGCTACAACCCGGTAATCATATTTTTCCACGGCCCGTTTACGGGCAGCAACCCCCAGTTTTTCGCGCAACCGGGGGTTGTTCATTAAGCTCAGCAGGTGGTCGGCTATATCATAAATACTGGCCCTGTAATCTACGATTCTTGGTGATGGAAATACTACTTTTTGCTGGAATGCAAATCCGGCATGTTTCCCCATCGAGGCCTCTTTAATGTAAATTTCCGAGGCAACATCGGCAAGCAGCGCGGTTTCCCCATGAACTAATGTATCCAGCATGGCCATGGCCTTTATACCGATAACCGGCTTTTCGCACGCACCGGCTTCCACCTGGATCATCCCGAACCCTTCTATGCGGGAGGGTGCGGCATAAATATCGCAGGCATTCAGCAAATAGGGCATAAAGTTTCGTGAAGCGATTGTTGTATTGTACGTAACGCTATGCTGTATGCCCAACTGTTGGGCTAACTTAAGATCATCCGGATTTTGTCTCTCGGTCTGCGATGAGGGATACACTTTGCAGATGTATTTCCAGGACGGGGCTTCCTGATTGATCATGGCCAGGGCCTGCATAACTTCCTGGGCGCCTTTAGAGGCAGCATCACCGCCGGCGGTCAAAATCATGATTTCGTTTTCAGCGACCCCGACGGCATCGCGGAGCGCGGAGATTTTGGGATCATCTTTTTCCTTCGGCGAAAAAGCATCCGTGTCAATACCAACCGGTAAAATATCGATTTCCGGTTTATTGATACCATCCCGCCGGTAAATTTCCTTTACCCAGTTTGAGGTAACCAGAATTAACGGCAGTGAGTTTAAAATTTCCTGAAAATTGGCAATATAACCATCGGCAACCAACCACGGCAATGCTTTCACCCCATGCTGTTGGGGATGAAGAACCAATTCAGGGATATTACCCCAGAATCCTATACCGACCGCCAGATCAGGTTTAAACCAATGATAGTACCACTCTTTTTCCTGTGTAGATGAGTGATTAACAGGGAACACCTCCACACCTATTTCCTTTAATCCTCTATATAACAGATCACCTTGTGTGGATAACCCGGTGGGAGACGCCGGATAATCATACATTACCAATATTTTCATATCTTAAACTCCTTGGATTTATCAAAACACCAAAATGCCTCTACCGTCGGTGTGGTGCGTGCCTCAAAACTGTCTGCGGCAAATCCGTATATTTCTGTAATAATAGTATATTTTGCCTGCCATATTTTCCGGGGAATGTTGAGATATTTATGCGCATTGCCGACAGCTTTCGGCAGGTAAGCCTTATTACCGTCCTCATAGGCAAACAACCATAATTCTTTGGCACACAATTTGTTTTGCCGCCATAAAGTAATCACTTCTTTTCCTATTTCTTCGTGTCGCAGGTGTCGGGTATATTCCCCGTGAGGATTATGGCTGATAATGAGATCAAAATCCAGGTCAGGCAGTAATGAAAGGATCGTCTGCTTGATATGCCGTCTATGTAATGGCGTTTGTTCCGGACTGTCATCCAGCATACCCATTTTACCGGCAGCCTTGAGCTGTTTCATGACCCGATAAAACCGGGGGGCCCGGTCAGGATCGTCACCTCTACAGAGGGCAACAATATGCCACTTGTAATCCGGATTCATCATTATCAAACCGCCGGCCCAGAGTATTTCATCATCAGGATGAGCAACTATAACGGCGGCATTTTTCTCTCCGTTCACGGATATTCCATATATTTAACGCTTTGAATTCATCAGTTCTTCCATCAATTCATGCATCGGTACTGTGGCTATGGTAGCAGATGTGTCGGATATCCCGTACGGCAGGATTAATTCGTCGTTATGCATAATAGAGCCGCAGGAGTAGACCACATTCGGCACATATCCTTCCCGTTCTTCCTCATTCGGTACCAAGAGCGGATCTTTTAAATAACCTAAAACCTTGGTCGGATCATCCAAATCCAACAGAACCGCGCCGATACAATACTTTCGCATGGGGCCCACCCCATGAGTCAGCATGAGCCAACCCTTTTCTGTTTCGATCGGTGATCCGCAGTTGCCGGTTTGAATATAGCCCCAGGGTTGGAGCGGGCTGTTAATTTCATAGGCATTCTGCCACAGGTTGATATTATCAGAATACATAATATAATTATTCACCCCGTCATAACGGGAAAACATCACATATTTCCCTTTTATTTTTCGCGGGAAAAGCGCCATTCCTTTGTTTTGCGCATAAGGTCCGTTTAACGGCATTATCTTGAAATGTATAAAATCTTTGGTTCGAATTAATTTCGGAAGGATTGTATGTCCGTCATACGCCGTATAGGTGCCATAGTAAATAGTGCTGCCGTCCTCATTGGTAAATTTAACAAATCTGGCGTCTTCGATTCCATTTCTTTCCCGGTAGGATATGGGGAATATGACGCGCTCTGAAATTGCGGTGTCCAGTGAAAACTCAATCTCATAATGTGAACTGGCCAGCCAGTTTATAGAATCAATTACTCCTTTTTTATAAATGGTTAAATCCGGGTTTTTTAAGGCTTTTTCAATGCTTTCCTGTAATTCTCCGTATACAAAAGTTTTATCAAGCCTGTTCATTATCATTGCAATGGTATTATTGATAATTTGTTTTGCTTCTTCATTCACCTTGCCGACCGCGTTCCGGTACAGATTCATCTCATCAAGCTGTTTTAAAAAAATCTCCTTTTTATATACATAGCGTTTAATAGCCTCCGGAACATCAACCAGCCGGCTGGTTGGTTTAAGCTGCATATTATTATCTTTATCAATAACGGCCTCTCTGAACACAATTGATGATATATGGCCTTCGCCGGTGGCGCGGAAACTTAATATTACTCTCTTTTGGCCTTTTTCCGGCAGTCCGGTTTGGTTGGTATCTTCAACAATTGATGGATTAAAAAACGCGGCCGATTCTATAGAGTATTCCATGGTAAAGAATGAACCGATTAAAAGTTTTCGCATTCTCTGTTCCGGTGAAGCCTCAGGTATTAGTTCTTGAAGATTGCCGCGGATTTTTTGATACCTCTCCAGAAAATGCGGCGCCATTGTGTTAAAATCGGTATCATCCAAAATCTGTATGATTTTATTGAAATTCAATTCAAATATCTTGGAAATATTGCGATGGCGCTTTGAAAAATCCCTTAAGACGTTGCTTAAAGTGATATTGACCTCTTCGTCGGACAGCTCCAGTATTTTTTGGATAATCTTTAAGACCCTTGGCTCTTCGCCCGGCAGATAAAGCCTGCATATTACTCTTGCAGGATTTGGTTTGAAACTGACGTCTTTTCTGTTAATCGTTATGGGCATATACGCATGTTCTCCAACTACACTTATGTAATACGTTTTTCGTAAGTAAAGAGGATATCAGAATTTTACAGCAATTACTATAGG
Organism: uncultured Spirochaetaceae bacterium; assembly: GCA_964634205.1. Lineage (GTDB taxonomy): Bacteria > Spirochaetota > Spirochaetia > SZUA-6 > RPPD01 > JAFGGG01. Next base: position 46,344 of record CAZWKE010000009.1, on the reverse strand, counting down.
TAATAAATTAAGGGCAATTTCATACCACTGAATTGTCCTTGAAAGTATACTCGATTTTATGAATAATTATCATGGCCGGAGTATCTACGACGGTATTATCCCAATTTGAAAGGCGGGCGTTATGGGTAAGAAGATAAAGAATATGGAAAAAACCGCGGCACTTCTTTTCTGCGGTGCGGGCTACCTGTGCGCGTTTTTCGCGGCGGCGGTGACGGTACTGCTGCTGCACGGTACATCGCTGATCGAGTCCGTCGCCTTGGCCGACCTCGCGGCAACCCTGGTCATTTTTGTCTTCAGTATGATAAGCGACAACTCCAGCTTCTATGATCCCTACTGGAGTGTTGCTCCGGTGCCCATCATCCTTTATCTGGGATTGACCGCTCCCGTGCTTTCACCCCGCGGTATGATTGTGATCATTGTCGTTCTGATATGGGCGGTGCGCCTGACCTGGAACTGGATACGGCGTTGGAAGGGGTTTACGGACGAGGACTGGCGCTATTCCGATTTCAGGAAAAGCTCCGGCCGCTGGTACTGGCTGGTAAGCTTCTTCGGCTTTCATGTCTTTCCCACGGGTATTGTTTTTCTGGGCCTGCTGCCGCTGTTCTTTGTGTTCCGGCAGGGGACCGCGGCCCTGAATCTCATAGACGTTGCGGCGCTGGTGGTGACCTTAAGCGCGATTGTGATTGAGGCGGTGAGCGATATGCAGCTTTGGAGTTTCAGAAAGCAGAGCAGTGAAAAGGGACGGCTGCTGGAAAAAGGCCTGTGGCGCCGGTGCCGGCACCCGAACTATTTCGGGGAGGTCCTGTTCTGGTGCGGACTGTTCCTGTTTGCCGCGGCCTCCGGGAACTTCCGGCCCTGGATGCTTTTGGGTCCGGCCGCCATGATCCTTCTTTTTACTTTTATCAGTGTTCCGATGGCCGACCGGCGGATGATGATCGGCAGGCCGTTTTACAAAGAACGGATGCGGAGTGTTTCCGGTCTTATTCCCCTGCCGACGCAGCACCTGCGGGAGGGCGAGACCGTGATCCCCTTGCGGAGGCGTCCCCTGGATATCATAATCCTGGCATATCTGCTGTTCAATCTGCTGTTTGTGCCGTACCTCATCAGCATCGAGCAGATCGCCATCGCGGGTCCGGTAAGCTTACACCCCGCGAATTTTGCCTACCCGGCCTGGCCGCCGCGTTTTTTCATTGACATCGTCCACTGGTGGGAAGGGAATTTCGACCCCCTGCTGCTGGCGCGGCCTGTCTGGTACAAGGCTACCATCTGGCTCGACGTCCTGCTTTTCGGTCCGTTTTACCTGTTCGCGGTGTACGCGTTCATTCGCAGGAGGAACTGGGTCAGGCTGCCCGCAATCATTTACTCGGCAGTCATGTTTACCAATGTGACCATCATTCTCTCCGAGGAGCTGTGGGGCCCCCATGCGGCCGTGAATCCCCTGGTCCCGGTGCTTGCCAACGCCGCGTGGTTTATTTTTCCCTTTATCATTATTGCCAGGATGTGGAAGAACGATCATCCCTTTACGGAGAGAAAGACGAAAAAATGAGAGTCCGCGGGTTCGACGCAGGCGACACTCGGAAAATGAGCAGCCGGGCTGAGTCCGGCGGCGGTTACGGCCCCCGGGAGCGGTTACGGCGCGGATTATATTCCGGCGGCGGTCATGGCCCGGTTCCCACGGCAGTGCTAATGCTCGGCTTTACTTGATCATAAACCAGTATTCATAGTCCTTCTGCCCGTCCTTGGTCTTGACGTTTTGCACCGTCACGGTATAGCGGACCCCCTTGCGCAGACCGTTCACCTTCCAGGCCAACAGGTTCGGTACCCCAAAGCCCTGGTTGTCGTGTTTTTGGGATCGTATAGAGAGATTTTTTCCCGATTCCGCGGTCACGGTGATCTTTGCCGCGGAAAAATTCACACCTTGGTTGTTCCATGAGTTTGTCCTGTCCTGGATCACCGAGAACGAAAGATACCAGTTCATATCGAACAGCAGCGCCGGGTACTCCCGGAAGGGATAGGCCACAAAATCCGTACGCGCGTTCTGGTGCTTGTCGCCGATTACCATGAGTGTGCCGCCGTAGCGGCCGTTCACCACCGCCTGACCATACGCCACCGTCTTTAAAAACGGGCTCAGTATCCATCTCCGGTGGCCCAGGCTTTCCACCCCGGTGTCGGTCAGCCAGTACATGACCGCCTGGCACGGGGTAAACGGCGCGGTGGTGCCGCCGATAATATCGCTGGAGCTGCAGCCTTTGAATGCCTCGTCGGACCAGCAGCGCCAGGTCTTGGGGGGATTATGACTCATGGCACCGTTTAAGGCGATAAGGAACGCCCCCTTCTGGGCATAGATATCATTTGCGTAATTATAGGTCACGGGACCCAATCCATGCAGCTTTCGTACGTAATTCAAAAGATCGAGCACATTCATTTTCGACTCTTCCGCCAACTCCCCTGCAAAGCATGAGCTTGCGGAAGGATTTTTTTTGAATTTTACCGGATCATTATACGCCTTAAAATGCGGATGCCCGACGGCGGGGCCGGCGACTCTTGCCTGCTGTGTTCCGGGATTCTTGATCAATGCCTCAAAATCCAGGCAGGAAACAAGCGCAAGCATTATTACAAATGAAAGGGAGATGATCTTTTTCACATTGTACTCCTTGTACCAGGCGGGCCCGGCATTAATTGTCATGTTTTGCATTAGAGCATAAGACACTCAATAACGGAATACAAGGAGAATTTTGCGGCAATCGTGGCAGAAGTTTATTCTTTTCTGAAAATAATGAGTTTTTTCATCAACATCCTGATGATTTCTTTTTTCATTTTTGCGGGGCTTTCTTTGATGTGATCATAGATTGCTTCCCAGGCGGCATATTCCTGGTCCGCGTAATGTTTTGGTTCAAGGTACTTTGTTTTTCCGGCCATTTTGCTATGCCCTCCTTTCCGGGCAAAGTGATATATGCAATATTAATGAATCATTTACCGTAAAAATTCAGTATGCCGTTTGGTATGTTTTATAGGATATTGACAGAAAAAATCAGAAATCATACCATAAACCCGGACCGATTAAAATGCAGAAAAATGCTTCAAAAAAATACTGGTTCTTGGAAGGAAATTTAAGCGACGGAAACACGATATTCATAAAAATCGATACCTTTCCTTTTATCATCGGCAGGAGCAAAAAGTGTCACCTGTACCTTTCTTCCAAGAATGTATCCAGGAAACATGCCGAGATTTATCTCCGGGGAGAGGCCCTCAAAATACGTGATCTTGACAGCATGAACGGGACGTTTATCAATGGCCGCAGGATTTCAAACAGCGAATTTATAAGACATGACGATACCCTGACTTTGGCGGACCAGGAGTTCAGGGTATATTTTACCGATAACCGGACCGCCGTGGGTTTGAAAAAAACCAGCTATTTTACGGGACCCAAAAAAGAACGGACGTTTGCCGGATTCTATGAGCTCAGCAAAAGGGAGGAGGAGGTCCTCTTTTTACTGGTAAAAGGAAAATCATCCAAAGCCATCGCCGCCAAGCTCTTTATCTCGGAAGGAACGGCCAAAAACCATGTGCTGAATATATTTAAAAAAACAAATACCCACTCCCGCTACGAATTGCTGGATCTGTTCAACAGTTATCCCGCGGAAAAAAAGAAAAAATAGTTCCGGATAATCTGTCACAGGGGGCTTGTTCCTCATGTATAATTAATTGTTACCGCAATAAAGGAGAGAAGATGCTTACTCGCGGCATTGTACGGCAAAAAAATGTATACAAATCGGTTTCCGACAGGGAGCTGGTTGCCCGGGCGCTGGAAGGAAGTAAAGAGGCGCTGATTCAGCTGATTTCCCGTTACCGTGACTGGATCTACAACCTGGCCGTCAGGATGGTGATTACACCGGAAGACGCGGAAGATATCACCCAGGAGATACTGATTAAGATCATCACGCGCCTGCAGCAATATGATGAGACCAGGGCGGGATTCAAAACCTGGTTGTACCGGATAGTGGTGAACCACGTCATCAATATGAAAAAAAGGGGATTGGAATACAGTGATATAAATTTTGAAAATTACTACCAAAGGATGGAGTATATTCCCGACCGGCAGCCGGACGATACCCCGGAAATCAAGGCCCTGATCCATGATACCATGATAAACTGTGTGATGGCGACGCTGATCTGTCTGAACAGAACACAGCGGGTGGTGATCATACTGGGGGTCATTTTTAACATCAACTCCAACATGGGGGCGGAGTTACTGCATATGACCAGCGCGAATTTCAGAAAAATCCTTTCCCGTTCACGCTCAAAGCTGAAAAGGTTTATGGGACAGACCTGCAGCCTGGTGAATAAAAAGGCAAAATGCAAATGCCGCTTAAAGATTTCCGGTCTTGTTGAGCAGGGATACAGGGACCCAAAGCATCTGGTATACGCGGGCATGGGCTATTCCAGGCTGGTAAAGGAGGTAATTTCCGGCAGGGTATCGAAATTCATGAACCGTTATTTCTACCGTTTTAACAACCTGTTCCAATCACAACCTTTCTGGCAGGGACCGGACATAAAAAAATGGCTTTCGGATACCATCAAAAGCCGTGAGTTTTCCGATATCTTCAATCTTGACGACGGTCACCACGTAAATTAAGGAGAAAATCATGAAAAAACAGTTGTTTGGTTTATGCATCATCCCTCTTTTTATGCTCGCCGCCTGTGGGCCGAATTTGGAAGAATACGGACCGGCGGTCCTGTTCAGGGGAAATCCCCAGCGGCAGGGTAGGACGGAGGAAACGGGGCCCGATAAACTTCCCGCCGTAAAATGGAAGTTCCGCACAGACGGAGAAATCTGGTCCACCCCTGTTTTGGCAGACGGGGTGCTTTTCTTCGGCAGTAATGATAACAGCTTTTACGCCGTTGATGCAGGGAGTGGAAAGGAACTGTGGCGTTTTAAAACCGACGGCATGATCCGCGGCTCCGCCGCTGCGGCTTACGGCATGGTGTATTTCGACAGTTATGACGGGTATCTCTATGCCCTTGACGCGGATGACGGAAAACAGGTGTGGAGGTTCGATCTGCTGAAAGATTCCGGACAGGAAAACCATACGGTTTCCTACTTCCAATGGGATGATTACACCTCCTCTCCGCTGGTAGACAACGGTATTGTGTATATCGGCGCGCGGAATCCCTCACACTGCCTTTTTGCGGTGGATGCGTTTTCAGGAGGGAAAAAATGGGATTTTGCTCCTGATGAGGTGAACCTGGTGCGCTCTTCACCCGCGTTATGGGGTGATACCGTTTATATCGGAAGTGAATACAACGAGTTTTATGCCCTGGATAAAACAAGCGGAGTTTTAAAATGGACGGTAAAAACCGACGGGAATATCAATTACGGCCCCGCGGTCAGCGGGGGGGGGACGGTATACTTCGCCTGCAAAGACCGCAACTGTTACGCGGTCAACGGGGCGTCGGGGGCAATCATCTGGAAAAGCCTGCTGGCGCCTGAAAACGCCACCTGGCTGACGGGATTCCCGGCACTTGGTGATGGCGGTCTCTTGTACGTGGGATCCTCTGATTATCATAAGCTGATCGCCTTAAAAAGGCAGACCGGCAAGACGGCCTGGGAGTTTGACGCCGGCGGCTGGGTCTGGGCATCCCCCTTATCCGCAAAGGGGACGGTGTACCTGGCGGGAGGACAGACAAACAAGGTGTTTGCCCTGAACGCCGCCACGGGAAAAGAGTTTTGGAGTATGAAGGTCGGCGGTGCCCTGTACGGCAGCCCGGTTGTGGCTGACGGGGTGCTTTATATCGGCAGTGCCGACGGCTTTCTCTATGCCCTTGAGTAGCAGCAGGCGGTCTTCGGAATCCGGGCCTTGTGTCAGAGGCCCGGCGTGTTGCTGCTTTGAATGCGGATTCACCGCCAGTTTTGGATTGCCCGATAGATCAACTCATCGGCTTTAAGCAGGATGGAAAGGTGTTTGGCGCCTTTTACCACCTCGGCGATCGATTTTTGCCGCAGCTTTTTGTCCGCCAGTTCGGCATATGAAACCACCTTTTGCGGTATAAAAAGCTCGTCCATTTCGCCCACAAACAGGGCGAAGTGTTTATTTATGGTGGAAAACTGTAATTTCGGACTCTGCGGGGTAAGGGCATTGGACATATTGCAGGTTATAAAGCGCAGCAGCAGGGGATCGTTTTTCAGGCTTTCTTCCGGGTAATTGAAAAAGACGGCGGGTTTGTGGCCGTATTTTTTCCCGTGCGACATAGCGTTCTCTACAAACACACGCGTATCGACCCGGGCGAAAGGATATTTGATGTCCGTGCGTTCCGTCCCGGATTTATACCCGAAGTGGGGTGAGATAAAAATATACCCGTCAACCGCGGTCTTTTTCGGCCACGACAGGTAGTTCAATACCAGGCCGCCGCCCGATGAATGACCGCCCAGATACAGGGGTATGCCGCGGTGCTTTGCCTTAACAAAATCGATAAACAGTTTGAGGTCGGTCCACACCTGTTCCACGGTGGGAGTATCGCCCCTGGGACCGCCGGAGCGGCCGTGCCCGCGGAGATCAAGCAGGTAGACAAGCACATTATGGTTTGCGCTGAGACCGTGGGCCAGGTATTGATAGCCGGCCGTGCTGTGGGCACCGCCGCCGTGAACAAACACCAGTACCGCGATGGGCCCGGACTTCGGCGATTGGGTGTAATAGGCGAGTTTCACCCCGTCGTTGGATTGAAAATATAACGGTTCCCCCAACGTGATCTTCGGTGCGTTCTTAAGTTCGTCAAAGGAAAAGGACGCGCTCTTTTCCGCCCTTAAGCCGGCCAGGGTGAATAAACACAGAATACCGGCAATAAAATATTTTTTCCCCATATCGTTTCCTCCCAATCCATTACAGTAATAAAAAGTTACTACGCAAAACACAAATAATCCATTTATTTCTCGAAAGCGGTCACAGCCGAGGCCCGGGGTTTGTATAAACATACAGGAGGAATAGTAAGATGAAAAAAATAATTTTTTTAGGGTTAACCGTCTGTATTCCGTTGTTTTTATCCTGTGGTAATTCATACCGGGATGCCAAACCCGCTGTCGTATTCCGGGGGGAGCTCACGCGGCAGGGCAGGGAGGACACCGTGGGGGTGCGTGAGTTCCATGGGGTAAAATGGAAGTTTCAGACCGGGAGTGCGGTATGGTCATCCCCGGTGCTGACGGACGGTGTGGTATATTTCGGCAGTAATGATATGAGTTTTTATGCGCTTGAGGCGCGGTCCGGCCGGGAAAAGTGGCGTTTTAAAACCGGGGGAAATGTTCGCTCGTCCGCGGCCGCGGCCTACGGCATGGTGTTTTTCGACAGTTATGACGGGTATCTCTACGCCCTGAACGCGAAAAGCGGTGAGCTGAAATGGAGGTTCGATCTGTTAAAGGAATCGGGAGACGCGGGCAGGAGAATCAAGTTTTACCCGGGGGATGATTTTACCTCCTCGCCCGTGGTGGAAAACGGGGTGGTGTATATCGGCGCGCGTAACCCGGTATATTGCTTTTTTGCGGTGGACGCGTTTTCAGGAAACGAGAAGTGGAGTTTTTCACCGCCCGAGGTGAACTTTGTTCGCTCTTCGCCCGTCATAGCGGGAGATCTGGTCCTGTTCGGCAGTGATTACAATAAAATGTACGCCCTTGATAAACACAACGGCTCGCTTTGCTGGGAGCTTGCCACGGAAAGGCCGATAAACTACGGCGCGGCCGTAGATGAAAACGGTATTGTGTATTTTGCCTGTAAAGACCATGCCTGCTACGCGGTAGACGGCGGTTCCGGAGAGCTCGTCTGGAAGAATACGCTTACTCCCGCAGACAGTGTCACCTGGGTATCGGGGTTTCCCGCGCTGGGAGATAACGGGTTGCTTTACATCGGTGTCTCCGGGTACAGCGGGGAGGGGTTTCACCGGTTATACGCTTTGGACCGTAAGGACGGCAGCGTGGCCTGGGAGTTTATGCCGGGGGGCTGGGTGTGGTCTTCGGCCTTTTACGTGAAGGATACCGTGTATGTGGGCGGCGGTCAGTCGGGCAATGTGTATGCCCTGGACGCGGACACGGGCGGGGAATTGTGGAGTTACACCACCGGGGGGGCCGTATATTCAAGCCCTTTGGTACGGGACGGGGTGCTTTACATCGGCAGTGCAGACGGGTACCTCTATGCTTTGGAATAGTTTGAGGGAATTATTACATTGACATTTACCGCTCAAGACTTTATTATTTCCGGTAATATATTTACGATAAATCAGGGATTCTGCAATCATGCCGGAAAAAGCCGTATTTGCTACTCTATTCGAAACCATTCTCCAAAGGAAAACCGCGGGAGATCCCGGGACATCCTATGTTTCACGGTTGATGCACAAGGGAACGGGAAAGATCAACAGTAAAATAACCGAAGAAGCTGCGGAGGTCTGCGAAGCGGCTCTGGAAGATGACAGGGACCATCTGGTATACGAAATCTGTGATCTGCTGTTTCATACATTCGTACTGTGCGGACACAAGGATATCTCCTTGAATGAGATAGAAAAGGAACTGGCCCGGCGGTTCGGGAGCAGCGGTATCGAAGAGAAAAAGAACCGGAATAAGCAGGATTGAATGATGAATTTGCCTGAAAAGAAACTGAAAATAGCTTTGCCGAACAAAGGCCGTCTCCGGCAGCCGGCCGTCGGTCTGATGCAGAAAGCGGGTTACCGCTTTCGCCTGCGGGATCGGGCGCTTTATGCCTCCTGTACGACAGCCGATATTATTTTTGTGTTCCTGCGGGCCGACGATATTCCGGTTCTGGTGGATTCAGGAGCGGTGGATATGGGCATTACCGGGCAGGATCTGGTTCTGGAACGGGGAGCTGAAATCAAAGAGGTGCTGAATCTGGGATTCGGTAACTGCCGTCTCTGCGTGGCTGCCCACGAAAATTTCAAGGAAGGGGACCTGACCCCTTTTAAAAACAAAAACATAGCCACCAGCTTTCCGCATATCACCCGGAAGTTCTTCGCGGACAAGGGGATCGATGTCAAATGCATCGAGATGAACGGCAGCGTTGAAATCATGATATCCCTGGATATGGCCGACGCCATCGTGGACATTGTGGAAACCGGCGACAGTCTGAAAGCCAACCATCTGAAGGTGATCGACACCATCGGCAGTTATCAGACGGTTCTCATCTCCCGGCCGCAGATAGTGAATGCCCCTCTGGTGCAGCAGATCAAACGGCGGTTGGAGGGCATACTGATCGCGCAACGGTACAGTCTTTTAGAATACAATATTTCCGGGGACAGACTGAAAGAGGCGGAACAGATTACCCCCGGATACGAAAGCCCCACCCTATCCAGGCTGGAAGAGGAGAACTGGTACGCTGTCAAGGTGATGGTGGAAAAGAAGAACATGGTCTCGGTTCTGGACCGGCTGGAAAAGATCGGTGCCACGGCCATTATTGAGACGGAAATCAAAAACTGCAGGCTGTAAATGAAATATCTATGTACATTATCACGGTATCTCCGTGTTTTCCGCCTGTCCTAATCCGGCAACAAAGTCATTTGTATAATAGGCTTTTCTGATTTTATCTGATTCGTCGATCCAATTTTCAATACCGATAACCCAGTTTTATGAATAATAATACAATAGGATTATTCACATTTTACGTATATTTGCGCTACAATAATAGGGTGAAAGCTTGGTTATGAAAAAGGCGAAGATCATTATTCTATTCATTATTTTACTCCCCGCGTTTCTTTTTGCCGGGCAGACGCCTGAAGTGTTTGTGCAGCTCGGGCATTCCGATTTTATCTTTTCGGCCGTATTTTCGCCGGACGGGAAATATGTGCTGACGGGAAGCCGCGACAAAACCCTGAAACTGTGGGATACGGCCTCGGGACGGGAGATCAGGACGCTCCGCGGGCACAGGGAGATGGTCCGATCCACGGCCTATTCCGCGGACGGCCGGTACGCGCTTTCCGGCAGTTGGGACAATACCCTGAAGCTGTGGGACATCAACACTGGTCTTGAGCTGCGTACGTTTGCCGGGCATGGGGATTTGGTGCAGGCGGTTGCCTTCTCACCTGACGGGCGGTACGCGGTTTCGGGTGGTGGTGATGATACGGTCAGGCTGTGGGACACGGCCTCGGGTACGCAGCTTAAGATATTCAAGGGGCACAAGGGGGATGTAACCTGTGTAGCCGTTTCTCCCGACGGCAGGTATGCGCTTTCCGGCGGTTGGGACAACACCGTCCGGCTGTGGAACCTGCAAAGCGGGGAGCAGGTGCGGGTGTTCCGGGGGCACGACTATACGGTGAATACGGTGGCCTTTTCCCCCGACGGCCGCTGCGCCCTTTCCGCGGGGTGGGATGAGGTGATCAGGCTTTGGGATGTCAACAGCGGAAAAATGATAAGGAGTTATCACGGGCATCTGAATGTTATTTCCTGCGCCGCCTTTTCGGCGGACGGCAGGTATATAGTCTCCGGAGACTGGGATAAAAAAGTAAAGCTCTGGGATACCGCAAGTGGAAAAGTGCTTGCCACCCTGCAGGGACATGACGGCAAGATCACTTCCGTGGCCTTTTCGCCCGACGGTCGTTTTATCCTTTCCGCGGCACAGGACCTTCGCGCCATACTTTGGGATACGCACACGCACAAACCGGTAAGAAGTTTCAGGGGGTATTCAAATGAGGTAAAGGTACTGGCCTGTTCGCCGGACGGCCAAAAACTATATGCGGCCGGTGTGGGCGGGGTAGTCCGGGTGTGGGACACGACGGCGGGTACACTGCTGCGGAATATAAAGCTCGGCTGGGATTACATTCGCGCCCTGGCGGTTTCGCCGGACGGGACCAAACTGCTGGTCGGCGGCGACAGTACATCGCCCAGGCTTCTGGATGCCCGCAATGGAAAAATACTGCAAGAGTTGGACGGTCATACGAATGTGATTTCCTGTGCGGCCTTTTTGCCCGGCGGAGAACGTCTGCTTTCCGGCAGTTATGACAATACTCTGAAACTGTGGGACGTGAAGACGGGAAAGGTCATCACGACATTCACCGGGCATACGGGGTACGTCAGCTCACTCGCTGTCTCCCCGGACGGGAAGTACCTGCTTTCGGGAAGCCTGGACAAAACCGTTCGCCTGTGGGATATAGCCGCCGGTAAAGAACTGAAACAGTTTCGGGGGCATTTGGACTGGGTGAACGCGGTGACCTTTTCTCCCGACGGGAAGTACGCGCTTTCCGGTAGTTGGGACAATACCATAAAATTGTGGAATATCGCCACCGCTGCATTGGTGCGGACGATGCATGGACATACCTATTACGTTTCCTCCGTTGCCTTTTCCCCGGACGGCACAATGATCCTGTCCGGCGGGGGAGATCACACGGTGAAACTCTGGGAGGCCGCCACGGGAAGAGAGCTGCGCACGTACCAGGGACATACCAATACCGTGACCGCCGTCATCTTCGGTCCGTCCGGAAAGCGGGTCTATTCGGCAAGTGCGGATACGGGCATCAAGGTATGGCGTCTGACCGAAGAAAAGGCATTGAAAATCTTCTCCGGCCATACCGACACGGTTACCGACGCGGTATTTTCCCCCGACGGCCGCTATCTGCTCTCCGCGGGTAAAGATAATACACTGAGACTGTGGGACCGCAAAAGCGGTGAGCTCCTGCGTACCTTTCGCGGTCATTCCGCGTATGTGACCGCCGTTGCTATATCGCCTGACGGAAAGTATGCCCTGTCGGGGAGTTACGACAAGACGGTAAAACTGTGGGAGCTTGCCACCGGCAAGGTGCTGCATACCTTCCGCGGACATGAAAACGTGGTTTCATGTGTCAGGTTTTCCCCCGACGGCCGCTTTGCCCTTTCCGGCGGCTGGGACAAAAGCCTTAGGCTGTGGGACCTGCGCACGGGGAAGCTGGTTGCTTCCATGGAGGGCCATACGGACCCGGTGATTTGTGTGGACATTTCCGCGGACGGCAGGCTCGCGGTTTCGGGAAGCTGGGACAAGACCGTCAGGCTCTGGTCTTTACCGGACGGAAAACTCCTGCAAACCCTGCAGGGGCACAGGGACCTGGTTTCGTCGGTAAAGTTTTTCGCGGACGGCAGGCATCTGCTTTCTTCGAGTTATGATGGAAGTATAAGGGTTTGGAACCTGCAAAGCGGCGGGGAAATCGGGGGGTTTTACCCCTACCGGGGAATAATAAACTCGGTCGATCTTTCTGCGGACGACCGTTATATGGTTTCCTGTACGGATCGTACTATTACGGTTTGGGACCTGACCACGGCCGGTAAGCTTAAAACCATTACGGGGCACAGTGACTATATTACCCATGTTGCATTTTCTCCCGACGGGAAGTCGGTTCTCTCCGCCGGTGCGGACCACACCCTTAAACTGTGGGACATTCTGCCGGAGAAAGAGGTGCTGACGTTTTACGGTTTTATGGATGACTCCTGGGCGGTTCTGACCCCGGAAGGATATTATATGGCATCTTCCGTCAAAATCCCCTATTTGAATGTGCGGGTAGGTAACAAAGTCTTTGCGGTTGATAAATACCGAACAAAATACTACCGGCCTGATCTCATTAAAAAAGCACTCTCCCGGTAGCCTGCGTGGCTGCGGATTTCCCGGTTCGTTGCGGTCTTGCGATTTATCAGCCGAAAATGATATAGTACCTTGCGGGGGGTGCTGTTCCATGTTCATGAAATCCAATTACATTGTCTTTCCCGACGGTGACGTCCAGGAAATCGAACACAGCCTGACCATAAACCAACTGGTAGACCTGAACGGTTTTCCGCTTCCGCTTCCCCTGCCGACCGTAAGAATGATTGTGTATCGCGTTTTTAGAATTAACGTAAAAACCCCCACCGGGCAGGAGATCCGCGAGCACTTTCTTGAACTGGTAAACATTAATGAACTGACCGCGTATGTAGAGTAAATCCGTTAAAAGTATTTGCAATCTCATGCAGTATTATCTAAATTTATATATATAGAGGAATTATTGATGCCGGATAATATATGCATGACAATTCAAAACTGTTGATTATAGAAGATGATAAAAAGGCCGCGCTTGAACTGAAAAAGAAGATGGAAAGCTTCGGCTATTCGGTTCCCCGCGTAATTTTGGGCGACGGCAATCCCCTGAAAATCCTTAAAATACGGAATGACAAATTACCCGATTTGATATTAATCAATAAAAAGCTGAAGAATAAAATAAAAACCATTTTCAATACGAGCGTTAAAAAAGGCAAACCGGCAGTTCCGGTTGTCTATCTGGTAGACAAAGATGAAAAACGCAGGAGGGATACGGTGGTAAATTCAGATTCGTCGGTTTATCTCACCAAACCCTTCGAGGACGGGGAGTTACGTTATGTGATCGAAAACAGCATCCTTAAAAATACAATTGAAAAAAAGCTTGTCCGCATAAACAATTTTCTTTGTGCCATCCGCCGCATTAATCACCTGATTGCGTTGAAAAAAAACAAGGAACAGCTGATGAAAGCCTGCTGCAGGGATCTGGTGAAGATCAGGGGCTATGATTATGTGAATATCGTGCTGCTTGACGGCAACAGGAATATTCGTACCAGTATCTCGGCCGGTACGGAAAAATTGAAGGCCAAGAGAGAGCGGATGATTAAGAAGAATACTCTGCCTGCCTGTTACCGGAAGACCCTGAAAAATCCGGATGTGCTTTTGGTACAAAAGCCCTCGATCCAATGCGGGAGTTGTTTTTTACAGAATACCTATCACGGAACATGGAGTATGAGTATCCGCCTGCAGTTTCGGCGTATGGTGTACGGTGTGCTTAAAATAACCGTGAACGGTAAGAGTATCATCGAGGGTGAGGAGAGAGAGTTGTTAAAACGCCTGGCGTCCGACCTGGCCTTTGCTTTCAATAAACTTGATCTGGAGCAGGAACAGCAGGGCTTTATCACGCGCTTGCAGCAGAATGAAGAGAAATTTCACAGTCTGTTGGAGAGTCTGCATGAAGGGATCTGGGCTATCGATAAAGGCGCGGTAACCACGTATGTGAATCCTCGATTGGCCGCCATTCTGGGCTATGGTGTCGATGAAATCCTCGGGCGGCGCATGGTTTCCTTTATGGAGAAAGAGCAGCAGCGGAGGTGGGAAACGGTCTTTGCCCAGTTTCCGACGGATGTAAAACAGGAGCAGATATTTAAATTTCGTAAAAAGGACGGCTCCAAAATATACGTCAAAATGATTATTTCACCCTATATGAACAGAAGGGGCGAGTACGAAGGTGCCATCGCGGGGGTGGAGGACATTACCGGCCAGCGGGAACTGGAGCTGGAAATGCTCCGGCTGAGCAGAAAAGAACAGGAGCGGTTGGGCCAGACCCTGCACGACAGCCTGGGGCAGCTCTTAACCGGAATTGCCTTTAAAAACAAGGTGATGGAGCACCGGCTGCAGGAACTACAGCTGCCGGAATGGCGGGAGGCGGCGCATATCACCGGTTTGATCAACCGGGCTATTGAACAAACCAGGATATTGGCCAGGGGGCTGCTGTACTTTGAACTTGACCCCGGATCGTTTATCTCCGGCATAAAGGAGTTGATTGCAAATATGGAAAATCTTTTCAATATTAAATGTGAGCTGATATGCGAGGGACGCATTGTCATCAGGGATAAAATTACCGCGATCCAGCTTTACCGGATTATCCAGGAGGCAATCCATAATGCCGTAAAACACGGTAAGGCCACCGAGATTAAGATTTCGATTTTACGTAAGGAAAAAAGTATTGTCTTTGCCGTTATTGATAACGGTACGGGAGACCTGCAGCACTTATACCGTAAAAAAGGGCTTGGTATGCGGATTATGCAGTACCGGGCCAATACCATAAACGCTTCACTTGAATTTTTGCAGAATTATGGGGGAGGGCTGAAGCTTTTATGCATAGTAGCTGATTAGGTTTGGAGTGTACACAGATGAAGGGAGGTGTTATTTTGGAACGGAAAAGCTCAACGAACGAAATGAAAAAGAATATTTTTGTGGTTGATGATCATCCGATAATTCGCGAGGGCTTACAAAAATTGATTTCCAAACAGGATGATATAGCCATTTGCGGCGACGCCGAAGACGCGTACCGGGCATTAGCGCAAATGGAGGCGGCAAAACCGGATCTGGTGATCGTTGATATTTCCCTCAGCCGGGGAAACGGACTGGAACTGATTAAAAGCATTAAAGTACGTTATCCCGGGATATTCATCCTGGTAATTTCCATGCATGATGAATCGCTGTACGCGGAGCGGTCCATCCATGCCGGGGCCCGCGGGTACATAATGAAATCCGAGGCCGCGGACAAGGTGTTGACCGCCATCAGAAGCGTACTGGCCGGGAATATCTATTTGGGTGACGGCATAAGGAACTCGATCCTGGAAAAATTGTTTTATAATAAAAAAGGGAACCAGACCCCCCTGCAGAGTCTGAGCGACCGGGAGCTGGAGGTTTTTCAATTGATTGCCGAGGGTTATAAGCGCAATACCATTGCCGAAAAACTCCATACCAGTGCGAACACCATCGATACCCACTATGCCCATATTAAAAAAAAGCTGGGATTAAAAAGCAGTAATGAGCTGATTAAGTTTGCCATAAATTATTTTATGAATTTCGATTCATAGTATATTTTACTATGGCTTTTTAATAATAATCTCTCCGTAAGTTAACATTTCTCATGATTGTAAACAGCATGCCGGATTATATGCTTCTAGGAGGAAATAGAGAAATTAGAAGAAATGGGCAAAATTACATTGGAAGGGAGGTGTAATGTACTAAATGTAGGCCCGGCGGTTTATTCCGTCCGTGACGAATGAAAAATAATTTTTCGAAGGAGAGCATAAATGGCAGGCATAAAAAATATGAAAATAGGCACAAAAATACTGGGAACGATTGTCATTATTATCGCCCTGCTGGCCATCGCCAGTATATTCGGTATAATAATGATGGTGGGGATCGGCGATGAGATGCAGCAGATCGCGAAAGAGGATATTCCCCTTACAAATTACATTACCTCGGTTGACAGCTATAAACTGGAACAGGCGATCTCCCTGGAGCAGGCCTTTCGTTTTGCCGGGGTCACTTCAACCGAGACTGACCACAGTCTGGAGATAAACAAGGCCGAGGACAACTTTAAGAAATATATGGGCATGGTGGATGAAAACCTGAAAAAGGCTCGGGAGCTGGCCCAGGCCACCTATGATAAAGTGAAGGATCAATCCATCAGGGAAGAATACCAGCAGGTGCTTGATCAACTCAAGAAAATCGAAAAACAACATTCTGATTTTGACGAATACGTGAGCAATGCATTCGGCTTTATCAACAAAGGCCAGATTGACGAGGCGGAAAAACTGGCCGCGAAGATTGATGAGCAGAACAACCAGTTGGACACCGAGATTGAGGGCTTTTTAACGAATGTGGAAAAATTTACCGAGGGTTCAATGCTTGCGGCCGATCAGAACGAACAGGCAGCGCTGATGGGGATGATTATCATCAGTGTGTGTGCCCTGTTTATCGGCCTTACCCTGGGGATTTTTATTACCAGAAGCCTGATGAACCAGCTTGGCGGAGAACCCTGGTATATTGAACGCCTGGCAAAACAGGTTTCCGAAGGTGATTTGAGCATGAAACTGGAAAACCAGCGAAAAACGGATACCGGTGTGTTCGCCGCCATAAAAAACATGATCGGCAACCTGACCTCTATTGTTACCAATGTGATCAGCGCGTCGGACAATGTTTCTTCCGGCAGCCAGGAGATGAGCTCCACGGCACAACAGCTGTCGCAGGGGGCCACCGAGCAGGCGGCCTCGGCCGAAGAGGTTTCGTCTTCGATTGAGGAAATGGGTGCCAACATCAGGCAGAACGCGGACAATGCCATGCAAACGGAAAAGATCGCCCTGAAGGCCGCGGAAGACGCGGCAAAAGGAGGCGATGCGGTGTCCAAGACCGTTGAAGCCATGAAGGAAATTGCCGATAAAATATCTATTATTGAAGAGATCGCGGGGCAAACCAACCTCCTGGCCTTGAACGCGGCCATTGAGGCGGCCCGCGCCGGTGAACACGGCAAGGGTTTTGCGGTCGTGGCGGCGGAGGTCCGGAAACTGGCCGAACGCAGCCAGAAGGCCGCGGGGGAGATCAGCGAATTGTCCAAGTCAAGTGTGGATATAGCGGAAAGCGCCGGTGGGCTTTTGGTGCGGATTGTTCCCGATATTCAGAAAACTTCACAGCTTGTGCAGGAGATCAGCGCGGCCAGTGGGGAACAGAAATCCGGTACCGAACAGATTAACAAGGCGATTATGCAGTTGGACACGGTGATTCAGCAGAATGCTTCGGCATCTGAGGAGATGGCCTCCATGGCGGAGGAACTTTCCAGCCAGGCCGAACAGTTACAGGCCGTGATCTCCTTTTTTAAGACGAACGGCAATGGAAACGGAAATAAGAAAAAGCTGGAACTTGCCGCCGCTCATACAGGGGCCTTTCCCCATCACCATAATCTCTCGATCGGGCACATTAAAAACCAGCACCAGGCAAAGATGAGCGAACATCAGCCCGCAGGTCGGGCGGAAAAGCCGGTTTTCTCAGATGAAAAGGTGAAAGGCGTTACATTGAACATGGAAGAGGATAAACACGACAAGATTGACGCGGATTTTGAAAAATATTAAATTCAAAGGAGAGAGAAGATGGGTACTGAAGTGTTAAATAAAATAGTCACGTATCTGACATTCAACCTTGAGGAAGAGGTATACGCGCTTGATGTGCTGAAGGTGAAAGAGGTGTTGGAACTCACCAAAATTACCAAAGTGCCGAAAACCCCGCGTTTTATGCGCGGGGTCATCAACCTTCGCGGCAATGTCGTGCCGGTTGTTGATTTGAAGTAC
This sequence comes from uncultured Spirochaetaceae bacterium, assembly GCA_964634205.1. Lineage (GTDB taxonomy): Bacteria > Spirochaetota > Spirochaetia > SZUA-6 > RPPD01 > JAFGGG01. The sequence goes on along the minus strand of CAZWKE010000009.1, from coordinate 28,463 downwards.
AAGTTCGGTATGGGAGACACGGAAGAAACGGTGCGTACGTGCATCATCGTGATGGAGGTGGTCATAGACAATGAGGTCAAGGTAATCGGAGCCGTGGCGGATGCGGTCAAAGAAGTCATCAACCTGGAACCGGAGCAGATTGAGCCCTCTCCGTATCTGGGTACCAAAGTGAATATCGAATTCATCAATGGGATGGGGAAGATCGGTGATGAGTTCATCATTATCCTCGATATTGATAAGATATTTTCCGAGGATGAATTCCAGGCGGTAAGCAGTTCAGCAAAAAAAGTGGAAGGTGAGATTTTAAAGGAAAAATAGCACGGGAAACCACGGGCCTGTACTCTTTAAGGGAGTACGGCAGGGTTTCGTGGGCAGAAGCGGGTGCCGCCCGCAGCCCGATTTCAGAAAGGGGTGCGGGCGGCCTGTTTAGATCGTTGTCTGCCGGGCATTGTTCCCCGTTATTTAAAATGGTTGAAAGTCAAATTACACAGGCAACGGACCGCGCTGAGTGCCTCGCTGCAGATCCGTGGTAACTCTTTACGAGACGGACTTACCCCGCCTTGTTCTTTGTTTTTCGGTGAAAGCTCAAGGGTAAACGCCAGTGTTTCGTACCTTCCATACAGATAGTCCATGAGGGTACCGGTCGGCAGTCCCTCCGGATAGATACTGCTGAGTTGGAGCGGGGTGTAGTCCGCACCACCGTCGGATTTTATTTCCGCCGCCATATCCTGTGCCGCCCGGTGAAAAAGACCCTGCTGTACCGTACTCTTGCGGGTGTAGCCGTATGGGTACAGGATGTACCTGCCGAAGCTGTGAAAATCAATTGCCGCCGTGAACCGGATTCTTTGGGCCAGGGTTTGCAGCGCCCGGGTCTCCGCCTCGGATGACGGTGCGGGGCCCATATAGAAGCGGGAGTCCGGATCACGGCTGAATCCGCCCGGGGCATTCCACCGGTAGTCAAAGTTGCGGTTGATGTCTACGCCCACTGCCTTTTCCCCGTAGACCGCGCGGTTCTTGCGCCAGTCCCGGTTGTTTTGCCGGCTGTATTCATACCCGTCGGGATTTACCACCGGCACAAACCAGAGAGAGGTATTGTCCAATATTGCGTGTATTTCCCTGTCGTGATCATACCTACTGACTAATGCATGAATCGTATACAGCATGGCCGGCAGAGATACCCATTCATCGCCGTGGATAATGGCGGTAAACAGGAGCTGCGGTTTGTCCGGTTTCCGCTGTCGCCGTGCATCAATATGCACCGCCGTGATGGCTCTGCCCCCGGCCGTATGTCCCAGGGTTTCGAGGGTGACAAGCTCCGGGTAGGCGGCAGCGAGCCGGCGTAAAAAAAGCCTGACCCGGGCAAAATCCGGGTAATCGCCGTAGGCGCTGTCAAACAAAGAGGCGGTGGTGCAGGAAACGGTCGCGGCGGACAGCCAGACCGCGCAAAGGCCCAGGATAATGAAACGGACCGAGCAGCGGGCGGCACGGCGGTGGGATGTGTGAATCAATCTATTGTGAATTAATCTATGGCGTCTTTTTTGCACACAATCTTATTCAGCGGATATTCGATAATACCGTCCGCGCCGACCCCGATCAAGCGGGGGATGATCTCCCGGACGATTGACTCGTTTATCACGGTTTCCGCCGAGACCCACTCGGGATCATGCAGGGCGGAGATGGTGGGGGCGGTGATACTGGGAAGAATATCCATAATCTCCTCCAACCGGTTTTTGGGAATGTTCATTTTTAGTCCCACCATGTTTTCGGCATTCAGGGCCCCCTGCAGCAGCAGGGCTATCTGGCGTATTTTCGCCCGCTTCCAGCTGTTTTGCATGCTTTTTTTATTGGCGATAAGTTTGGTGTTTGTTTCCAACAGGGTGTGGATGATCTTCAGGCCGTGCGCCCGGATGGTACTGCCGGTTTCCGTAACCTCGACAATACCGTCCACCAGGCCCTCAACGACCTTGGCCTCCGTGGCACCCCAGGAAAACTCAATGTCCACCGGAATGTTTCGCTCTTTAAAGTACTTGCGGGTAAAATTGACCAGTTCCGTGGAAATGCGTTTGTTCTTACAGTCTTCGATAGAAGTGATGTCGGAATCACTGGGTACGGCCAGCACCCATTTTGCCTTGTTGGTACTTACCTTGGAATAGACCAGGTCGGCTACCAGCTCTACATCGGACTCGTTTTCCATGACCCAGTCGATGCCGGTCAGGCCCACGTCCAGGGTCCCCTTTTCCACATAACGGGACATCTCCTGCGCGCGCACCAGGGCGCAGGAAAGCTCGGCATCATCTATGCCCGGAAAATAATTCCGCGAAGAGACCGAGATCCTCCATCCGGCCTTGCCGAAGAGTTCTATGGTAGCGTTTTCCAGGCTCCCTTTGGGAATCCCTATTTTCAATATAGTATCCGACATGCTCTTTCTCCGAATTATTTATTTCAGCGATTCTTCAACCAGCTCCCCGTTTTTTACCACCTTGTAGAAACAACTGCGGTTTCCCGTATGGCAGGCAATCCCGCCCTTTTGAATAATCTTCAGTACCACGGAGTCATTATCACAGTCCACGCGGATTTCCTTTACCAGTTGCAGGTTTCCGGAGGTCTCACCCTTTTTCCAGAGCGTGTCGCGCGATCTGCTGTAATAGTGGGCAAATCCGGTTTCCAGGGTAAGCCGCCAGGCTTCTTTGTTCATAAATGCCTGCATCAAAATCTCATTGGTTTCATAATCCTGGGCGATTGCCGGCAGTAAACCGTTCAATTTATCAAAATTGAGTTCGATCATTGTTCTTTCCTTATTGTGCCAGTATTAAAGATTATTCGAAATATAAGGTGGTTATGGGAAATAGTCAAGAGTGGTGATTTTCGGAGAGGGGATTTTGCCTTAAAAAACTTAAAAATTGTTGGTTTGCTTTTTGCCGAACTGTCCGTTAATATGTATAGGGAGTCACATGAAAAGAGATGAAATGCTGACCACAATCGAAATACTGTGCTCAGAGCATGGGAAGCTGAACGCGATTGTGGAGGCCAGTTTTGACGGTATTTTTGAAATAAACGACCAGGCTGATTTTACCTTTGTGAATCCCATATTCTGTAAAATGTTCGGGATGGAGTATGAGTCCTATAAGGATTACAATTTTATTACGGTCATTCATTCCCCAAAAATAACAAAGACCGTAAAACAACTTTTCGGCGGAGAACGTCGTTTAAGTGATTTCTATTTTGAGTATACGGGCAGCAACCAGGAAAAAAAACATTTTGAGTTAAAAATGATGATCTTCAATCTGCGCGATACCCCGCTGGTGGTGGGGATTGTACGCGACCGCACCGAAATCATCCGGGCCGTAAAAAACAGGGAGTATTATATCTCTACCCTCTTTAAAATTATAAAGGAGATGAAGATAGAAACCAAGGAAACCATTTACAGTCTGGCCAAACTTGTGGAAATTCATGATCATACCACAGGCAAGCACCTGGAGCGGATCGAGCATTATGCCCGCGCCCTGGCCCGCCGGTATTATGAGTTGTTCAAGGAAAGGGATTCCCACCTGAATGAAAAGTACATTGAGGATATCGCGGTTGCCTCGGTACTGCACGATATCGGCAAGGTGCGGGTGGCGGACAGCATCCTCCTGAAGCCCGACAAACTTACCCCCGCGGAGTACGAAAGGATCAAGAAACACACTCTTGTGGTGGGCCAGGCTTTGGAGGGATTTATCGGGAAAAAGGATATTCTGAGCCTGGGCAGGGAGATCGCCATGTCGCATCACGAGAAATGGGACGGCAGCGGGTATCCCGAGGGGTTGTACGGTGAGAAAATACCGCTTTCCGCCCGCCTTATCGCGCTTTGTGACGTATATGACGCGTTGGTGTCCGACAGACCCTACCATAGGGGAATGTCTCACGAAGAAGCGGTTAAAATAATCACCGGCGAAAAGGGCAAAACCTTTGATCCGGAGATTGTGGATGTTTTTATGAAAATCCACTCACAGTTCAGCAAGATCAGGAAACGCTTCAACGATCATTCAGAGTAGACGCAAGAGCGGCCAAAAAATTTTGGATATGCTTCCGTTTTAAATGCGGCATAAGTACCACCCTGATATGCCCGGGGAACAGGGAGAGTGCCCATCCCCTGCGGCGCAGGCGGGCAGCCAGTTCCTGGACGGGAAGTTTACGGGAGGCTACCCCCACAACATTCAGTACCGGCTCGCAGGGTAAATACAGGCCGTCGATTCGGCGGACGCCCTCTGCCAGAAAATCGGTAAGCTCCATACAACGCCTTACCACCTCGGTATAACCGCTTTTACCCAAATGCTTCAGCAGGGCCCATGTTGCCAGTACCGATGCTCCCGAGCGTGTGCCCACTACTGTGGCCTGTGCGGTTTCCCCACCCGCGAGGTAGGGGACAAACACATTTACCGCCGCCGACAGTTCCGCGTTACGGTAGAGCAGTCCGCCCCCCGGAATCACGGACATGCCCATTTTATGGGGATCAATCGTGATGGAGGAAACCCCCGGCAGGCTGAAATCGAACCGCGGGCTCGGCCGGCCAAGCCCCCCCAGAAAGGGCAGGACAAACCCTCCCAGCGCCGCGTCCACATGCAGGTAGAGCCCGCGTTCCACCGCCAGCTGTGAAAGTTCGGGGATGGGATCAACCACTCCCAGCGGGGTGGTCCCCGCGATTCCCACGATCGCAATGGTTTTGGTGGTAAGCTGTTTTTTAACCGCCTCGATGTCGACCGTAAAATCGTTTTTCAGGCGTATCTTTTTCAGGTTAAGCTCCAAAAGGGAGGCGGCCTTGTCAAAGCTGAAATGGGCGGATTCGGGGACCAGTACCTCGTTGCCTTTGGCCTTGTGCAGCATCTTGGCCGTCCACAGCGCCACGATGTTGGCCTCGCTTCCCCCCGTCAGAATGAATCCGGAAACCGTTTCACAGGAAAGCAGCCGGCCCAGCATGGAAACGGTCTGTGCCTCCAGTGCGGTGGTCGCCGGAAACAACCCGGGATCGCCCACGTTTTTATCAATATAGCGGGAAAATATCTCCCGGGCAAAAGTGTGCGGAGCCGTACACATCGAACCGACAATCCGGCCCTGTGCGAATGAATGATCCTTGTGCAGCAGTTTTTTCAGTTCCTTTTTAATGCGGCCCGGTGTTTGGCCCTTATCGTTCATGTGTTGTCCCCTAATGGTAGGTGTGGGAAGAATCGGGAAATATACCCTGTCGTACCTCACGGCAATACGAATCTACCGCCGCGCGGATGACCTTATTAAGCTCGGCATAATGTTTGACAAACTTGGGCATATACTCCCCCTCCATACCCAGCATGTCATTGATCACCAAAACCTGTCCGTCGCAGTGCACCCCGGCACCGATCCCGATTGTCGGTACTGATACGGAGTCTGTTATCTCCTGAGCCAGGCTTTCCGGTACGCATTCAAGCACCAGGGCAAAGATTCCGGCGGCGTCCAGCTCCTTTGCGTCTTGTAAAATCCGTTGTGCGTCGGCCCGGCCTTTCCCCTGCACGCTATATGAATCCGCGCTCTGCGGTAACAGCCCCACGTGCCCCATAACGGGAATGCCCTGCCCGGTCAGCGCTCCCACAATCCCGGGTTTGTTGCCCTCGATTTTTACGGCCTTGGCGCCGGCGCAGATAAAGTTGGCCGCATTAGTGAGTGCCTCGCTTTCCGAGGAATAGGAGCCTATCGGCATGTCGCCGATCACCGGCGTGGACCCGGCCCCCCTGGACACGGCTGACGTGTGGTAGAGCATCTGTTCCATGGTAACCTGTTTGGTGGTTTTGTTACCCTGGAACACCACTCCCAGGGTGTCGCCCACCAGGATCAGGTCCACCTCCGCCTGATCGAGGATGCGCGCGGTCTGCGCGTCATAACAGGTGAGCATTACCAGTTTCTTTGTGCCTTTAAAAGCCTTTATATCCTGTTCCAGTGCCATTACCGAATAAACACTCCTTTTTTTGCCAGCTTGCGCAGTCTCTTTCGGATAAGACCGATCGATTTACCAAGTACGGTCTTATTATTATATGCTTTTACGATTTTTTCCAAGCCCGCTTTGTCTATTTTTTTTTGCCGCATGTCTTCTACGGCCCTGATCAAAGCCGGCATAACCCGTACGATATTGTCCACAATACTGATATGGGCATACTGGGCCGTGCGTGAAAAGGGATTCAGATCGACGGCAATCACTTTTTTTCCCATAGTAACCAGGTGTTCGGTGCGGTCCCCGTCCTCAAGTGAAACCAGGACCACATCGGCTGCCGCGATGCCCCGCGGGTCAACCTTGCCGCGCTCGCTTTCCAGATGGGGTACTTTGGCGACGGCATTACCGCCCACTCCCAGTACTTCCGCGGCCCCCGCGCGCCGCAGGACCTCCGCGATCGCCAGCTCTCTTTCCGCCGAGCGGTAAAACAGGTTTACCTCCACCGCCGCGCCCGTGATCCCGGCAAGCCGAACCGTCTCTTCCGGGGTCAGCGCGGCCACGTTGCCGTTCACCGAGATCACGGCGTGCCCGGCGGACAAGAGCAGGGCGGCCGCCGCCTTAACGGCAAAGTGGGCGGGTGGGCTTGTCTCTTCGCCCAGAATATAATCAAAGGCCTCACCCCTGCCGTGGGCAATCAATCCCGCTGTGGCCACCAGTTTCTGTTCGTATCCCGTGACGAGCTTTTCTCTGGTAAGCAGGGAAACACGGCGCGGATGAGACTTCGGTATTTCATGCTGCATTGATGACTCTTCCTCCTTGTGTGTCGATACTGCTTTCTATGATAGTGCCTGAATTTTTGTATTGTGTGAACACTCGAAGGACACGGGATTTGTCCCTGGGATGGATCAATGTAAATATCCCCTCACCGAACATGGGCATGCTGCAGGGTATGTTCTCTGCATCGAGCGCGGTCAGAACCGACCGCACCCGCTCGGTAATCAGACCGGTATGTTCGGCAAAGCGGCGCGAAAGACGCAGGAACGACTCCACCGAAGGATTGTCCCCGAACTCTTTCACCAGAACCGCCCCCAGGTCGTTAATTTTTTTTCTGGTCTCCGTATCCTGCAGGGCGTGCTGCGTGGAAAGCGGCCCGAAGATCAGACAGCACACTGCGGTCTCCGCCGGATGCGGAATGCACAAAACCCTGCCTGTTCCCGGCGCGCCCGCTTCCGTGCGAATTTCCAGCCCGCCCACGGATTCGGCGATGACCGTGCCCAACCCGGTTTTGTACTGCACCTCGGCCCGGTGGGCAATGCGGGCGGCCTGTTCCCGAGAGAGGGGGAGGTCGTACAGTCGGTTCAGCGCATAGGCCAGACTCAGGGCCCCGGCCCCGCTTGTGCCCAGGCCCGCGCCCATGGGGATAGGGATCGTGTGGCGGATCTTCAGGGCCGGAGGAGTAAGGTCTATAGCGGAATAGAACAGTTCCGCCACTCGCACGGAGACCATGGCATGGGTGGTCTGCAGCCCGTTAATATGGATGGTTGTGGATGATCCGGGCCGTTGCTGATGACCTACCGAAGTGGTTACTCCCTGTGCCAGGGAAAATCCCGCACCCAGGGATCCTTTGGCCAGTTCATCCTGCCCCTGATCGCAGATCTGAAAAAAACCGGTGATATGACCGGGGCAAAACGCGCCGGCGCGTGTGCCGTTGTTCATGGGTTTCTCCGGATTTTATTGTGTGGTACCCAGTTGCTTTACCAGGTTGGCCATTTCCAATGCGCTCTGTGCGGCCTGAAAACCCTTGTTGCCTGCTTTTGTCCCGGCCCGGTTTACCGCCTGTTCCAGGTTGTCGGTGGTCAGTACGCCGAACATCACGGGCAAACCGCGGCTCAGCGCGATATGGGCGATACCTTTGGTCACCTCCGCGGCAATATAATCAAAATGCGGTGTCTCCCCCCTGATGAGTGTTCCCAGGCAGATAACCGCCTGGAATTTCTGTGATCCGGCCAGCCGGTCCGCGGCCAGGGGGACCTCAAAGGAGCCCGGCACCCAGACTACGGTGATGTCGGACTCAACCACATTGTGCCTCCGCAGGCAGTCCAAGGCGCCCTCCAGCAGTTTCTGGGTGATAAACTCGTTAAAGCGCGAGGCCACGATGGCGATGCGCAGGCCCTTGCCCTCGAAGTTGCCTTCAATAACGTGTGTCTTGCTTGTACTCATTATACATTTCCTTCCTTTTTATCTAATGTTGATAACAGATGCCCCAGTTTATCTCTTTTTGTCTGCAGATAGAAAATATTCTGAGCACTGGGTTTGATCTCCAGTGAAATACGCCTGGTAATCTTTAAGCCGTACCCCGACAGGCCGGCGACCTTTCGCGGGTTATTGGTAAGCAGATGGATGGAGGACAGCCCCAGGTCAACCAGGATCTGGGCGCCGATGCCGTAATCACGCAGATCAGGCGCAAACCCCAGTTTCTGATTGGCTTCCACCGTATCGTGTCCCTTTTCCTGCAGCTCATAGGCCCGCATTTTGTTTACAAAGCCGATGCCGCGCCCTTCCTGGCGCATATACAGCAGCACCCCGCTCCCCTGTTTCTGGATACGGCGGGCCGCCTCGGCAAACTGCTCTCCGCAGTCGCAGCGCAGGGAACCGAACACGTCCCCGGTAAGGCATTCGGAGTGTACCCGTACCAGGACGTCCTTTTTCCCGCGGATGTCTCCCTTGACCAACGCAATGTGGTGTTGGGAATCCAGGTCGGACTCGTAAACAAGCGCCTTGAAATCACCGTATTTAGTGGGCAGGTTGACCTCAGCCACCTTGCGAATCAGGTGCTGGTTACGCATGCGGTATTTAATCAGGTCGGCAATGCTGGCGATATCCAGGTTGTGCGTTTCCGCAAACTCCCGCAGCTGGGGCAGGCGGGCCATGGTCCCGTCCGCGGCCATGATCTCGCAGATTACCCCCGCCGGATACATTCCGGCCAAAACTGCCAGGTCTATGGCGGCCTCGGTATGCCCGGCACGTTTTAACACCCCGCCTTCAAAGGCCCGCAGTGGAAAAGTATGCCCCGGCCGCACCAGATCTTCCGCTTTGGTCTGCGGGTCGATCAGGGTTTTGATGGTCTGGCAGCGCTCAAACGCGGAAATCCCCGTGGTGCAGGTACGGGCGTCCACTGAGACCGAAAACGCGGTCTTATGCGAATCGGTGTTCACCGCCACCATGGGGGGCAGTTCAAGCTGGTCCAGGCGTTCTCCCTTCATGGGCATACAGATCAGTCCCTTGCCGTGGGTGGCCATAAAATTGATGAGTTCGGGAGTGGCCTTCTCCGCGGCACAGACAAGATCCCCCTCGTTTTCCCGCTGCTCGTCATCCACCAGGATGATGAGTTTTCCCTCTTTGAAATATTCGATTGCTTGTTCGATTGTTATAAAATTCTTGTGCATTAAAAACCTCTCGCTATAAGAAAATCCCTGTTGATCCCCTTGTGTTGTTCCTTCTCCCCGCCGTAGCGCAGCAGACTCTCCACGTATTTGGCGATGATATCGAACTCAAGGTTTACCGTGTCTCCGGATTTTTTCAGGTGCAGGGTGGTGCCGGCAAGGGTATGGGGGATCACCGAAACACTGAAACCCGTATCACTGCAGGCGGCTATGGTCAGGCTTACCCCGTCCACGCACACCGAACCCTTGGTTACGATATATTTACGGTAGGAGGCGGGAAATTCCACCTCCAGCGTACAGGCGTTCCCTTGTGTGTTGACGGCGCCGATCCGGCCCACCGCGTCCACGTGGCCCTGTACCAGGTGTCCTCCCAGGGGCTTCGACAAGGTAAGCGATTTCTCCAGGTTTACCTTCTGTTGTATCACCATGTTTCCCAGGGTGGAAACGCGTCTGGTCTCCGGGCTGATCTCCACCAGAAAGGAGCGGGCGGTAAGCTCCACTACCGTATGGCACGCCCCGTTGATGCTGATACTGTCTCCCAAGGCCAGGTCGGCGGTTGAGTGTTCGGCCCGCACTTCGGCACGCCAGCTTTGCCGTGATTTATCGATCGCGGTTACCACGCCGATCTCTTCGATTATTCCGGTAAACATCAGTCTCCTCCTCCCGAAATTCCGCGCGGATAGGTTTCCAGTAGAATATCATCGCCGAATCGCCTGATCCGCGGCCCCTCACACAGAAACGCATCGCGGATATGGTCCGCGCCTTTGCCCCCGACAAAGGATACCGCGTCCGTCCCCCCGATTATTTTAGGGGCGATAAAGATAACCAACTTGTCCACCAGGCGGGCCTCAAGCAGCGAGGCGTTCAGTCTGCCGCCGCCTTCCACCAATATCGAGGTAATGCCCAGGCTGCCCAGTTTGCCCAGCAGGTCATCCAGGTTGACCCGTTTGCCGTCGGCTTCCGCCAGCAATACCTCGGCGCCCGTGTTCGTCAGCTTCTTCAGCTTGGAAGCCAGGGCATACCGTGTGACGGCGATTATGGTGCGTTTGCGGTCGGTTTCTTTGAGCACCCTGCTTTGTATGGGGATCTTGGCCGTGCTGTCAACGATAATGCGCACGGGCTGCCTGTCCCTGTGGCGCGTACCGCGGTAGGTCAGGTCCGGATCGTCGGCCATCACCGTACCAATCCCCACCATGACCGCGTCGTACTGCAGGCGCAGGGTTTGCGTGTACGCGCGGGATTTTTCATTACTGATCCATCGGCTTTCACCCGTATGGGTGGCGATCTTTCCGTCCAGGCTTACGGCCGCTTTGATGACAACATACGGTCGTTTGCTCACAATATATTTTGTAAAAACCTGGTTCAGGGCGGCGGCCTCCTCGTAAAGCAGCCCCCGGTCCACCGTAATCCCCGCTTCTTCAAGCCGGCGTATACCGTTGCCCGACACCAGGGGATTGGGATCCTGCATGGCCACCACCACCCTGGCGATACCCGCGCTGATAATACTCTCGGTACAGGGGGGTGTTTTCCCGAAATGGCAGCATGGTTCGAAATTGACATACATCGTGGCGCCTTTGGCCAGTTTGCCCGCCCGGGCCAACGCCTCAACCTCGGCATGCGCCGCCCCGGCACGGGTGTGATAGCCTTGACCCGCGATACGGCCGTTTTTCACCACCACCGCACCCACCAATGGGTTGGGGGAGGTCAGGCCGGCGGCCTTTCCCGCCAGGCGCAGGCACAGACGCATGTATTTTTTATCCGCTTGTGTGCTCATTACCCCTCAAATACGGGGCGGTGAGATAGAATGGGAGAAATGTCGGAAATACGAATTACTCGGATATAGTAACGACCTTCTCCCATCCAGACTGTACTGTCGGCCCCGGATTCTCACCGTGATCTGCTTTTACTAAAAAAGCTCGCGGGCTTACGGCAGACGCCGCTTACCGCCGGTCAGGAATTTCACCTTGCCCCGAAAGTCAATGTAGTCTAATATACTCAAGAATACAGGCTTGTGCAAGAGAAGGACGGGATTAATTCTGCATTATCTCTTCCACCATGGCGTCAATATCACTTTGCTTGATATCGGCTTTACGCTCAAAGGCGATCTCCAGGTTGGCCTCTTTCAGTTTTTTCAGCAGGCTGTAAATTATAAGCATCAATATTTTTATTCCCGCTTCGGGATTTGATTTGATAAAGCCGATGATCTTTTCCCGGTGGATTTTAAACAGGGTGACCTCATCCGAACTCAGCACGTCCGCGGTCCGCTTTACTTTGAGAAAAATGCCCGCCTCCCCGAACACGTCTCCCCTGCCGATGGAAGAAATGAAAACATCCTTACTATTGCCCTGCGGTACCATAACATGGACGGTACCCTCCAGCACCGCGTACAGATGAGGGCTGATCTCCCCTTTGGAAATAATTTTTTCGCCCGGACTGTAGCGTGAAATTTCCCCCAGCTGAATAATCTTCTTCAGGTCACTCTCTTTTATATATTTGAAGATAATCAGTTGTTGTAAGCGGTTGACATAGTCTTTATCGTTTATCTGCTGCATAGTTATGCCCTCCTCACTATTGTAAAGAATTGCGGAATATTTGCAACCTGTTTTTAATAGAGCAGGTATTTTTTTCTTATGCGCATAAACTCCCGCATGCCCCGGTCAGTGCGGGCAATGACGGCTTTAAATTCCGGTAAATGTTTCCGATCGCGCAGCAGTCCCAGAAACCAGGAGTTCCCCTGTGAAATGGTAAACATGTGTTCGGCCCGGGCGGAGGTAAGAAAGGGCACATCCGGATATAATACCGCCTGGGTATACATAAGGGCCAGAATGGTAAGGGTGGCGTTGAAGCGCAGCCGGTCCGTTACCTCAAGAAACACCACATTCGCGATGCCGGTTTTTTTATCGGGAAGAATGCGGAAGGTAAGGCCGGGAAAATCATACTGCCCCGCCGCAAAACTTAAAAAACGCCGCATTTCCGCGCGGTCCTTGATAAAGGGAAAGGAAATATGATCGAACTGGTTATAGCCCGCCACCATTTCCCTGATGCTGTTGCCGTTTAACAGGCCCGTTCCCACGTAACAGACGGCGGCCTGTACGTTGGGGATATTGGGGGAGGGACGGACCCACTTGTCGCCGCCGTAGATCTCGTCGAAGTATAACCTGCGGTTATAGTGTTTCATGGGGACAACAGTCAGGGTGAGGTCTTTTACATTGTAATACGCGTCCCCCGGTTTTGCCCTGGGGTAACGCGGGCCGTTCATGAGCCCGGCCTCGTTTTTAAAGAGCAGGGCCAGTTCCCCGATGGTCATGGCATAGCGGTTGGGCAGGCGGCCCACCCCGATAAAGGTCTGGAACCGGGGGTCTAAAAGCGGGCCCTCAACCTGCACTCCGTTTACCCCGACCGGTCTGTCCAGCACAATAAACGGGATATTTACGTCGGCCGCCGAATCCATGGCCAGGTACATGGAGGAAATAAAGGTGTAATGCCGTGTCCCCAGGTCCTGGACCTCGAACAACAGTACGTCGATTCCTTTCAATAGATCGGGCGGTATCCTGCGTGTTTCGTCTCCGCCGCCGTACCTGCCGTACACCGGCACCCCGCGGTAGAACGTGTCCGGGACATCAGCCCCGGCCTTGTGTTCCCCGTCGAACCCGTGTTCCGGGGCAAAGATGGCGGCCAGGTGTACTCGCGGATCGGCGATAAGCCGGTCTACCGTATGACGGGCCGTCTGGTTGGCCATGATGGCGATGTTTTTACCGGCAATGAGTTTGAAATACTCCGGTTCGAACAGGCGCTCGCTGCCCAGGACCAGTCTGCCGGGATGGGGTCGGGGCACCGTTTTCTGCGCGCGGGGAGGGCTTTGTATGCCGGGGGCGGCTCCCGGTGATGTTTTGGGTATGGTGCCGGGAACAGCGGCGGGCGTGGTCCGCGCCAAGGATACGGCTTTTGCTGTATTGTGCTTCCATAAATCGGGAGCGTTCCGCTTTTCGGGTGTTTTCCCCGTTGCGGGCGGTCTCTGAGCCTGTTCACGATAAAAGGAAACCAGGTAATAGTTACTGCCGGATTGTGTCTGCGCCTGCGGAGACAGCGATGTATCTGCGGTCTGCGGCGCGTACGGTGCCGGCCGGGACCTGTGCGGCGTCCGCGGACTGCAGCCCAAATTCAGCAGGAGTGTTGTCGTGAAAAGGAGTACCGGCAGTGTAAAAGGAAGACATGTTCTCACCTGACTTTAATTAACGGCAGGAAACGGATGGCGATTGATTATTATTTGAACCTGTTTACAGCTTAGTTGTGTATAATAATTAAAAGTTGTAAACTTATTGTTAACAAGCAAATAAAAAAAACAGTTAACAACTTATTTACAACTTTCGAAAATAAAAATAAAAAATGTTGTAAACAAGACTCCATTATGGGAGAAGAAAGTTATGGATGTGAAGAATTTGATTCTTGCCAAGATAAATGCCGACGGTGAGGTAAAAGCCGCTGAAATAGTAAAAGAAACAGGCTACTCACGTGTGTATGTCAACAGGTTTTTCCAGGAACTGCGTGAACAGGGCAGAATCCTGCTTGTGGGCAAGGCAAACAAGGCACGCTATATTCCGGCGACCCGGGCGGCCGGGGATGCGGCACGGTCTACCGCTTCGGCGTTCCATCGCTTCCTGGTAAATGAGAATTTAAAGGAGGATGAGGTGTTGCATGAAATAAAGCGTACCACCGGAATATTCAATAATCTCAAGACCGAAGTGGCCCAAATAGTGTCTTATGCTTTTCCGGAAATGCTGAACAACGCCATTGAACACTCACAATCAAAAAGAATTGAAGTGAAGATGGAAAAGGACGAGCACATTATTCATTTTAAGGTAATTGATACGGGTGTCGGTATATTTAATAATCTGATAAGGAAACTTGGTCTGGAAAACGAAGACGAGGCCATCGGAAGATTATTAAAAGGCAAGTTGACCACCGCTCCAAGCGCCCACAGTGGTGAAGGCATTTTTTTTTCTTCCAGGGCCGCTGATAATTTTATTATACGCAGCTCGAATAAAAAAATCATCTTTAATAATCTAATTAAGGACCAGTTTGTAAAAACGGGAAAATGGATAAACGGAACACGGGTGGCCTTTTCCATTGATCTCAATTCCGCAAGGATCCTCAATGATGTGTTTCGGCGTTATACGGATAATTCGTTTGAATTCAAAAAAACCGAGGCAAAAGTCAGACTGTATCAGTTGGAAGGGGAGTTTCTGTCCCGCTCGCAGGCAAGGAGAATCGTCAGTGGTCTGGAGAAGTTTTCGCATGTTATTCTTGATTTCAAAGGGGTAAAAACCATCGGCCAGGGATTTGCGGACGAGATATTCCGCGTCTGGAAACAAAACAATCCCGGGAGTACGGTTTCATATGAGAATGCCGGGGACGACGTGATGTTTATGATAAAGCATGTTGCCGGAGAAGGTGATTAGACCAAAAAGACTGAAAATCAGTGCTTTAAACCGCGGCCCCGGGGCAGGTAAAAGCGCAGTCTTCGGGCCACTGCCGTTAACTAAAGGCGGCCGGACAGTCGGCTGACAGCCCACCGGGCCGCGTCACGCAGCACCCGGTTTTCATGTTCCCGGTAAGGGGCAACCGGCGGGAGTAGAACCCTGTTCCCGTTGTTACCCGCGGCTACAAGCGCGTTGCGCAACAGGGCCAGGGGATTGATCCATGAAAGCCCCATCGGATTTTGTTTTACCAATACCTTTAACTCCACCGGGGAAAGTTGCAACAGCTGCTTCAGCGAGATACTCGGGCCCAGCTCTCCTCTTTTACATTCGGTAGTGTGGATAAGCCCCCGGTTGTACGGGCAGACGTCCTGGCATGATTCACAGCCGTACAGTCTGGTTCCCCAGGCTTTTTTTACCTGCTCGGGCCATACCCTCATTTTTGTACTGAGCTCCTGTAGGCAGCGCCCGGTGTCCACCTGCCCCGGGACATGCAGGGCCCCGGTAGGACAGGCCCGGATGCACGCGCTGCAGGTCCCGCAGCGGCTGCCGGGGGCAGGGATGCGGTCCCGGATTGGTATTTTTGACGGGTCCTGCGAGAAGGCCAAAGGGGTGCCCGAAGGCGGCGATGTGTCCGGGAGGGGACGGGCCGGTGGTTGTGATCTTCCCATGTGAGTGTCCGAAGAGGGGACAGCATCGCCGGTTTCTTTGTCGGCCCCGGATAATAGCGCGGACGGAAAGGCCAGCATGGTGAGAATGAAGCGGGAGCCCAGGCCGGGAATAATCAACAGGCTGTTCTTCCCGTAAAAACCCAGTCCGGCCAGGGCGGCCGTCAGTTTTTCGGGAACACGGGAGTTGCAGAAAATCCGCAGCGTGCTTTTTGCCGTCCCGGTTTTTTCTCTTATCTTCCGGGAAATCAGCTTCATGCGGGCTACAGCTTCTCCATAATAGTTTCTGCGCGCAAAAGCGCCGATTAATGCATGGGGATCGTCGGCGGTCGAAAGATCGTCCTTTTCCGCCTGGTAACAGGAAAGCCCACAAATCAGCAGTGAATGCTGTTGGGGCGGGACCCGTGAATCCGTAAATATTTTTTCTACCGCTGCGGCAAGGTCTTCACCCGCCGTATGCGGGTGGGGCGGCGGTGAAAGTGACGACCGCGAGGCGTTAAACAAACGGTGTGACCGCGCGCCGGGCGGCGGAGATGGTGGTCCGGAAGCGAAAACAGCGCTTAACCTTTTTGCCGACGGTTCATCTGAAAGCCGGCGCAGCGTGTGCAGCAAGCTGCTTCCGCTTATCAAGGTTCGGGCCTGAAACCCGTTTTCCGCGGCGAGTGCCAGGATATAACGGCCGCTTGCCGGGACTACTTCAGTTTGCTTTTGATCCAGTCGTCTATGTAGTTTAATACGGTTTCCTTTTGCGGTTCGTTCCATGTCTCGTGATAAAGGTGCGCAAAATATTTCAGTGTTTTATCTTTCGAGGACACCAGGCGGTACAGTCTGCCCGCGCTTTCCACCGGCAGGGTAAGGTCGTCCCCGCCCTGTATGATCAGCAGGGGGAGCGTGATCTCGGTCAGGTGGGCATTGGCATATTCCATGGCTTTAATCATCTGTACCCCGGTGCGGGCCCTGATTTTGCCGTGATAGTTGAGCGGGTCCTTTTTATCGGCCTCTGCGATCTCAGGATCGTGGGTGGCGGTGGTCGCGTCGAATTTCTGGAGGGGCAGGGTGGGCAACAGTGAGGCGATCGTCCCGGAAAGAAATTTCAATACAGGGGAAATATAGTCCGGGATGATAATCATGGGCGCGTTCAGTACCGCTCCCATGATACCGCTTTGCTGGGAAACCAGGTAATTCAAGCTGATGAGAGTACCCATGCTGTGGCCGAAGAGAAAAATCCGGGTCAGCTTGTATTTTTCACGGATAAAAAGGTACAACTCATGCACATCGGCTAAGATACGGTCAAAACTCGGCACATAACCCATTACCCGGGCACTCTGCCCGTGCCCCCGGTGGTCCGGGGCAAAACAGGCAAAACCCTTGTTTGCCAGGAATTCAATGACATGCCGGTAGCGCCCGGAATGCTCACCGTAGCCGTGGAGGATGATGACTCCCGCCCGGGCATGCCCGGGCACGCAGAAGCGGTAGAAAATATTGAATGCGTCCGAACAGGGAAGAACGGCTTCCTGAATATCAGCCATACGCCGGTCCGCTCCCTTGCTTATAATTTTTTATCATACATCCTGTACGTCTTGTACTCCTTGGTTTTTATACCCTTTAAGATATTGCGCATCTTGATGTTGTCTTCCACAATCAATGAGCATTCCGCCTCGTTATAGCCGAGTTTTATCGCGCGATTGTAGGTCTCATTATAGAATATCGCGTCGATTCCCATCATCCGGTATTTCGGCCTGATACCCATGGCCATGGTGCGGATGCGCTTGATGTTTTTCACATTGGCAAGCAGTTTGAAAATACCGAAGGGAAGGAGACGGCCGTTTATTTTTTTCAATACCTGGTTAAAGTCGGGAATGGAGAGTGAAAAGCCGGCGATATCACCGTCCACAAAGGCAAAGAGGATAAGGTTTTCATCGGCGATGGGGATCAGTTCCTTGGCCAAAAAATCGATTTCGTGTTCGGTCAGGGGAACATATTCCCAGTTTGCTTCCCAGGCCTCGTTGAAGATGGTCTTGAAATGCTCCAGTTCATCTTTTTGCTCGCGCTTGATTTCTTTCTTGGCCTTTTTCAGGTCGACATTGCGGATGGTTATCTTTTTACGTTTTTTCAACAGGTTCGAGACCCGCTCCACCTTGGGATCGAACTTCATATCATCGGTCATCCGGTAGGCAAACCAGTCCCTGGCCTTTTTGAATCCGTAGGCCTCAAACAGGCCGATGTAGTATTCGGGGTTGTACGGGGTAAGGACCACCGGATCAAGGTCAAAGGCGTTGATCAGCAGGCCGTTTGTGTCCCAGACCGAAGGATTGGCCGGTCCGCGCATTATTTTTTTGCCCTTGGCCTTAAGCCAGTCCGCGGCCGCATCAAACAGTGCCTTGGCCACCTGTTTATCATCAATAGACTCATAAAAACCGAAATGTCCCACTCCCTCATGATAAATTTCTTCATGTATGTGGTTGACGATGGCGCCGATCCTTCCCACCACCTCTTTGCCCTTATAAGCCAGAAAAAGCGCCAGCTCGCTGTGCTCATAAAACGGTTTTTTCTTGGTATCGATGAGCATTTTCTGGTCCATAATAAGCTGTGGTACCCAATGGGGAAAGCCTTTATAAATCTTCCACGGCAGCATAATAAACTGTTTATGTTGTTTTTTGGTGGTCACGGGGATTATGGTAATTGCTTCAGACATAGGTACTCCTTACGGTAGGTTCAGATGTAGACATATCCTACTTTTTTTTTGGCGGTTTTTCAAGGCAGGTAATACATATTTATCCGCCGGAAGACTTGTCATACACACTCCGCCTACGCTATTATCAAAGGCATGTTGGATTTTAAATTTATCAAAGAAAACCTTGAAGCGGTAAAGCAAAACATAAAGATCCGTAATGTAAAAGCGGACGCGGAGCTTGCGGCGGGATTGTATACACAGCGTAATACGCTGCAGCAGCAGCTGGATGATCAGAGGCGGGCGCGCAATGAAAACGCCGGGAAGATGAAGGCCAAATTAAGCACGGAAGAGCGTGAGGCGTTGATTGCTGAAGGCAAAGCCCTGAAGGAAAAGATATCTTCCCTGGAAGAGGAGTATCGTGAAGTGCAGACCCGTCTGCTGCAGGAGGCGGACAAAATCCCGAATATGACCCACCCCGAGGTTCCGGAGGGAAGGGACGATACGGCAAACAGGGAAATAAAGCGCTGGGGAGAGGTCCCTCATTTTGATTTCAAGCCCAAAGACCACCTGGAACTGGGGCAGGCGCTGGACATTCTCGATTTTGAGGGAGCCCAACAGGTGTCCGGTCAGAAGTTCTATTACCTGAAAAAACAGGCCGTTATCCTGGAGCTGGCGCTTGTGCGTTATGCCCTGGACATTTTACAGTCACGGGGTTTTACCCCGCTGATCACTCCTGATATCGCCCGGGAAGAAATCGTACAGGGATTGGGGTTTAATCCCCGCGGCGAGGAATCGAATATTTATACCCTTGAGCAGACCGGCACCTGCCTTATCGGGACCGCCGAGATTACGCTGGGCGGGTACTATGCCGGGAGCATTCTGGAAGCGGACGCGCTTCCCGTCAAGTTGGGCGGCCTGTCTCACTGCTTCCGCCGTGAGGCCGGGGCTGCCGGCCAGTATTCCAAGGGGCTTTACCGGGTACACCAGTTTACCAAGCTTGAAATGTTTATTTTTTGTCTGCCCGAAGATTCGCAAAAATATCATGATTATATGCTTGAGGTCGAGGAGCAGATTTACCGGGGTCTGGAGATTCCTTACCGGGTGGTTGATGTGTGCACGGGTGACCTGGGGAACCAGGCATACAGAAAGTTCGATATTGAGGCATGGATGCCCGGCAGGGGAGAGAACGGTGAGTGGGGCGAGATAACCAGCACCTCCAACTGTACCGATTACCAGGCCCGGCGCCTGCAGATAAGGACAAAACACGAGGGAAAAAACATTTTTGTGCATATGTTGAACGGGACGGCAATCGCGGTCTCGAGAACACTGATTGCTTTACTGGAAAATTTTCAAACCAAAGAAGGGGAAATCACCCTACCCCGCGGGTTGCGGGATTATACGGGCTTCGATCGCATAAAGGCCGGTTGAAAAGGGGCTGTCCTCCTTATTCTCTTACAACAGCCCCTTATTACCGTAATTATTTACACACCTTTGACAAGGTGTCGCTGTATGTTTTTTGATAATCGGATAATGAGTATTTTCTCTTTGCAGCCATGGTTTTAGAGACCTTGTCCTCGAAAGCCCTGTTGCACGTCAGGCAAAGTGCTTTATCTTTAATTGTTACGTAATTCGCGTCTTTGGAAGCATCTTTTATTTGCTTTCTACAAGAATCACAGATAATGGTTACCATTTTTCTCTCCTCATTAATTAAATTTCGTTAAATTGAAATCCTTTTCCTATTTTATAAGATTATTTTTTGCTTGTCGAGTATTCTTTTAAAAAGTTTATTTTTTGTTTACAGGACATTTTAGAATTTGTAGTTTATATATGAAGCGGGGAAGGAGGTCTGATGACGAATAAGAAATACAACGGCGCATTGGTAGTAATCGATGTGCAAAATGATTTTTGCCCCGGCGGCAGCCTGGCGGTGGCGGAAGGAGACGCAATTATCCCCGTAATCAACAGGCTGATGCCCCTGTTTTTACGGGTAGCTGCAACCCAGGATTGGCATCCCGCTGATCACGTGTCCTTTGCCTCCGTTCATAAAGGGAAAAAACCGCAGGATGTTATAATGCACCGGGACAAAGAACAGGTATTATGGCCCGATCACTGTATACAGGCAACGCACGGGGCCGCGCTTCACCCCGACCTGGACCGGCGATTTATCAACCTCATAATTCACAAGGGCATGGATCCCCTGCTTGATTCGTATTCCGCGTTTTTTGAGAACGATAAGCAGACCCAAACCGGGCTGCACGGCTATTTTCAGGTGTTGGGAATCTCCCGGCTTTATTTCTGCGGCCTTGCCACGGACTATTGCGTGTTTGCTTCTGCCCGGGACGCCCTGCGGCTGGGTTTCGAAGTGGCGGTTATTGAGGATGCGTGCAGAGGAGTGGACTTTCCCCCCGGTAATGTGGACAAATGCCTGGCGGAGCTCCGTGAAGGGGGCGCCCTGCTGCTGCAATCGGGAGACCTGGACCATGAGTAGGACCCCGCCGGCCGGGACGGTTTCCGGTCTGTTCACGGATCTGTACGAACTTACCATGATGCAGGGATATTTTACGCTGCACCATAATCCGGCGGTGGTGTTCGACATGTTTTTCAGGAGGCAGCCTTTTGGAGGGGGGTTTGCCGTTTTTGCCGGGCTGGCACCGCTGCTGGAAAACATCGCGGCCCTTAAATTTTCCGGGGAGGATATCCGTTATCTTGCAGAGCTGGGACTGTTCAGTGCCGAGTTCCTGGATTATCTCTCCAGGTTTAAATTTTCCGGCGATATCTACGCGGTGGATGAAGGCACCCCGGTTTTCCCGGTTGAACCCCTGATCCGTGTCCACGGCAGCCTGCTGGAAGTACAATTAATAGAAAGCCTGCTCCTTAATACGGTCAATTTCCAGAGTTTGATTGCCACTAAGGCGGCCCGGATGTACCTGGCGTCCGGGGGGGGAATCATCGCCGAGTTCGGTATGCGCCGGGCGCACGGGCGTGACGGGGCACTTTCCGCCACGCGCGCGGCCTTTATCGGCGGGGCCTCCTCCACCTCAAACACTTTGGCGGGCAGGGAGTACGGCATTCCGGTCAAGGGTACCCAGGCCCACTCATGGATCATGTCCTTTGCCTCGGAAAAGGAGGCGTTCGCAAAGTACGCGGAGGTGTATCCGCAGAATTGCATTCTGTTGATCGATACCTACGATACTCTGCAGAGCGGGATAAAAAACGCCGTCGAAATCGGCAAAAAACTGAAAACCAGGGGCATCGAAAATATCGGTGTGCGGCTGGATAGCGGAGACCTGGAATACCTGAGTAAAAGTGTACGGCATAAGTTGGACAAGGCGGGCTTGAAAAAAGCCAGGATTGTCGTCTCAAACGATCTGAATGAAGAGATCATCCAGCAGCTTGTGACCCGCGGGGCCCCGATCGATATCTGGGGGGTGGGCACCAACCTGGTGACCGCCCAGGGCGATCCGGCCTTAACCGGGGTGTTCAAACTGGCAGCCAGAAGTGACGGCAGGAAGATGTTTCCGGCCATTAAGCTGTCCAACAACCCGCACAAAACCAGTAACCCGGGAATCAAACAGGTGTTCCGTTTTTTTAACGGTGGAGGAGCGGCCGTCGCCGATTTGATGGCCCTTGATCATGAAAAGCCGGGGACCGGCGGCAGCCGCCGCTTTTATCATCCCCTGTATGAGTATAAGTATTTCGACCTTGCTGAGTATGGTTCGGTACGGGAGATGCTTCTGCCCAGGATGAAAAACGGTGAAATAACGGACCGAACGTTGGACCTGGTACATATCCGCGAGCATACCCTGCGTGAGCTCGGCAGGCTTGATGATACCTATAAGCGCCTGATTAATCCGCATATTTACAAGGTGTCACTTTCCGAAAGCCTAAAAAATCTTAAATTTAAACTGATTGCGCAAACCACCCAAAGCCTGTAAGCTAAAAAACAGTATCAAGGCAGTTATAGAAGGGATGAGAAGACTCATGCACGAGGTGTTGAAGGTCGGGGGACGCAGGATCGGGAAGGGGGCCCCCTGTTTCATTATCGCCGAATTGGGAACCGGGTTCACGCAGGGGCCGGAGCACGCGTTTCGGTTGATCACGGCCGCGGGGCAAAGCGGCGCCGATTGTGTGAAGGTCCAGATTGTTTTTGCGGATGAGATCCTCCATCCGTTGGCCGGAAAGGTCTCTCTTCCTTCCGGCAGGATCAGCCTGTTCGAACATTTCAAACGCTGTGAAAGGGAGATTTCCTTTTACCGGCAAATCAAGGAATACACCGAAGCACAGGGGCTGGTTTTTTTATGCAGCGTATTCGGTACAAAAAGCCTCTCTATGGCCGTGGAACTGGGGGTGTGTATAATCAAGACCGCCTCCCCCGAGTTGAATCATTTCCCATTGCTCCAGGCAATCGGGGGCACGGGACTTCCGGCCGTCCTTTCCACCGGCGTGTCCACTTTGGAGGACATCGAAAAGGCACTGGCCGTTATCACCCGGAATGTCTGCATTCTCCATTGCATCACCAGCTATCCCGCCCCGGAGAATGAATACAATATCAATGTGATTCCATTCCTGCGAAAGCACTTCCGCATCCCCGTCGGCGTTTCCGATCATTCCCTTGATCCCGAGCTGGTACCGGTGCTGGCGGCGGCACGCGGCGCGGCTCTTGTGGAAAAGCATTTTACCCTGCAAAAAGACGGCCCGGCCCTGGACGATCCCATTGCCCTGGTTCCGTCCGAGTTCAGGCGGATGACGGAGCGTATCCGGCAGGCAGAAACCCTGCCGCTTACGGAGGTGCTGGCGCAGATGGAAGACCGTTACGGAAAGACGCGTATTTCCGCTGTCCTGGGTGACGGGAGGAAAGAACTTGCGCCTTCGGAAAAAGACAATTATTATACCACCCGGCGTTCGCTGCTGGCGCTTGTCCCGATCCCGAAGGGCAACCGCTTACATGAACATAATACCGCCCTGCTGCGCAGCGAAAAAAATCTGCGGCCCGGGCTGGGGCCGCAGGTCATACCGGCTGTTTACGGCAAAACCGCGCGGCGTTTTATTCCCGCGGGCAAAGGCATCGCCTGGGATGATCTGGAGTAAAAAACCTGTGTTTGATTGACCAAATCGCTTAATTTTAATAGAATTCGGTTAAATGGAAAAAGTAGCGCTTTCGCTGTCACCGGGCAGTCTTGTTACCATCCTCGGTCTGTTGAAAAACTTCTATGATTCTGAGATTTTTTCGGAACTGATCAAGGAATATTATAATACGGATACGACGGTAAGCGTGGCTGCCATCCGTGCTTCGGCTTCGTTGGGGAATGAGGTTTCGATTCCTCATCTCTATAAGATACTGGAAAAAGGGAATAACGAGCAGCAGTTGGCTGCTATTGACGCGCTTGCCGAAATACGGGCCCCGTCATCCGTGGATGTCCTTTATAAAAACTTCAATACGTTAACCATAAACGAGCAGCGTTTGCACATCATAAATGCATTGAACAAAATATTACCAACACATGAAAAGGTGCGACAGCTTAACCGTCAGCTTGTGGACAATACCCACCTGTCAGCGGATTTACGGGCAAGCGCGGTCAAGGGACTTCTGGAAACGGGGGATATCGACGCGATCAAAAAGATCGCCCGGGCTGAAGGCGGGAGGATACGCGAAGAGATAATTGCTGAGATCATCGGCCGCAGTGAAGACGAGGTGGGCGCTTTTCTTGGAGATTTTGACGGCAACACACAGGAGTTCTCCGCCAAAGAACTGGGGCTTTTATTGTGTGCCTATATCATTCACGTGAAACGGCCGGAAAACAAGTATATTTTGGAAAAGGTCAAAAAGGGCAAGCTTATAACCGTCAGGGCTTTGCTCCATTCACTTTTACGCTATGAGGGAAAATTCTCCTATCCGCTGAATATCTTTAAAACGCTCCTTATCCTTCCGTATTACAATAATGATACCGAAGCCTGTAACGGGAAATGTCTGGAAAAGATCGTGGCGTTCATTACCGACGAGCAACCGTTCCAAATAAATGAGCTTTCGGTGATCACCCTCGCCCACCTGGAGGCATTGTTTAATAATGTAAAAAAGAATTTTATTTCCGTGAGCAATGTCACGCAGAAGGAAATGCTCTTGATGGTGGTGCTTGCCAATCTGCTGGAACGCTACGGCAACGAAGTGCTGCTGCTGGATCTGAAGGAATACCTGCGCGGCAGTATGCGTTTTACCCGGGCGGAACTGGTGGAGAATATTCGTATTGCCTTAAAAGACGCAACCGAGGAAGAGAAGTACCGCTTTCATGCCTGTCTGCCCTTAATGAATCTCCAGAAAAAAAGCCGTAATATGCAGGTTATCAATGTTTTAAACCGGATCGACTTCAACCGCCCGTTTAAACTGCGGCGTCTGAACAGGTTTATCCGTCTGGCCGGGTTGTTGAAGGTGAAAACCGTGATAAAGCTGCTGCAGAGTATTCTGGCCTTTGCCCGTAAGGAGCATATCCCTTTTTTGGAAGAAACGAGTGTGGTTACCCTGTGCCAGTTGTATGACAAAACCACGGTGGACGAGGCCCAGGCATATTTCTCTCATTTGGGGAAAAACCTCTCCTCCTTAAAAGGGTATATCCGGGGGGCCCGTTTCCTGGCCCCGGGCCAGTATATCCGTAACCTGGTAGACCTGCTGCTGAAGAGTTCAACGCCCGATGAGGTAAAAAAGTTAACGCTCGATTCTCTGCAAGAAATGGAACTGCACCGGATCAAGGGGATTTACCTGGTCCTGCTCCGGCTTGTTGTCAAGGCAGGCCTCAAACCCGTGTTGAGGCAAAAACTGGGGGAGATTATTACCGCATGCGCTGACCCCGGTGTGTTCCAGTTTCTGCTGGACCTGACCGCGGAGAAGGACGCGTTCCTGAAATCTTTGGCCGTAAAAACACTGGGGCATGTCGCGCGCAGGAATAAGAACATGCCGCGCGAACCACTGATCAGCAGGTTCTACACCCTGCTTGATGATCCCGATAACGGGATTCGGCAGGAGGCCCTGGTTGCCCTGATAGCCCTTGGTGATGATTATGCCACAGAGGTGTTGGGTGATTACTTCAAGGGAAAAATGGTTAAGGAGGCACCCGCGGTCCTGCACAAGCTGGAACACCCCTTTTCCAATGAGGTGATTTCCCTGCTGCTGAAGGCGGTGGTGATAAACAACGAACCGCTGCAGAACACATTGCGCGAGGTCCTGGAGGAACTGGTGAACGGCAGGTATGCCGAACAGATTCGAAACGTTCTGTTGGAAATACTGAAGCGGAACCGGGAGAATTCGTTGACAGCCGTGGAACGGCAGTCCGCGGGCAGGGCCGGGGAAACCACGGTCACCGAACAGTCAAAAAAGGAGTTCATCTTTAAACGGGAAAATACCCAGATACTGACGGTGTTTTTCATTGATATCGCCCATTACACCGAGAAGTCCTCCCTTATTGATACCACCGCCCTGATGAGTCTTATTCAGGCGTTTGAAGGCATTGTCATCCCCATCATCCGTCGCTTTAACGGTACATTGATAAAAACCATGGGCGACGGAATGCTGGCGGTGTTTAAGCACCCCTTGAACGCCATCTTGGCGGGGCTGGAGATCCAGATAAAAATTGCCGCGTATGATCAGTTCAAGGTTGAACAGGAGAAGTTTCAGGTGCGCGTCGGCATAAATACCGGCGTAGTAATCCGCAAGCAGGGTGATATCTTCGGGGACGTGGTTAACATCGCCTCGCGTATGGAAACCGCGGCCAACCCCGGGGATATCATGATTACCTATTCAACGTATAATGAGATCAAACCGTACGCCAGATGTACTGAGTTGGGAAAACTCAATATAAAAGGAATACATGAACCTATGACCGCCTACCTGGTACAGGGAATGAAACCGGAGTATTCATATCTACCACAGGTCGACGAGCCGGGGAATCCGCCGGTAAGCGAAGCCCAGGAAAGTGAGACGGTTGAAGGGCTGAAACAGTCTTTGTTCAGTCCCCGCTTTCTCATTCCGGAGCACCTGCAATTCGGAAAGGAACTGCTGCAGGATGTGGGAGAACGTTTCGGCCAGATCAGTACCGCGGTGGAAGAGATTGTCTGGGATTACCAGGAAGAATATGAGTTTAAAAAATATCTGCAGCAGAAATGGGATGAGCTGCTCCAGGTCTGGCAGAAGCATGATGCCGGACCCGGTCGGAGTACGGAAAGTACGGTTTTATAGGCGCTTATTTAGGCCATCCCATTGACAAACCCGCCTTATAAGGTATATGACATAAGTTAATCTACTGTTTGGGGAGAGCGGAATGCGGTGTGAATCCGCAGCGGTCCCGCCACTGTAACCGGGGATGAACGGGGGCAGTAATGCCATTGCCGGCACACCGGGCGGCAGGTACTTGCAGATGTCAAGTGCATGCGGCCGGGGTACGGTGAGAAGGCGCCCTTTAGTAACCTGATCCGGAAGCCAGGAAACCCTCCTTAAAACAACAACCTCGAGGAAGGAGAACTTTTATGAGAAATCCCACAAGAATTTTTTTTACACGTTCGGCGGTTCCGGTCATGCTGTTCATTTGTGCGCTGCT
>CAZWKE010000009.1:0-1581 GCA_964634205.1 uncultured Spirochaetaceae bacterium | reverse complement strand
GGCGGGAACAGTGTCCTCTACGGTGATTATGCCGTTGGGGGGGTGGTGAATATCATCACCAAAAAGGGCGGTAAAGAAACAAAAGCCGACGCGTTTGCGGCCGGGGGGAGTTTCCTGGACAACCAGCAGCGTCTGGGTATCAGCGGCATGATCGGTCCTTTCGATCTTGTGGTTAACGCGGAACACACGGGTACCGACGGGTATCGGGACCACTCTGCGTTTGAGTCCGTCGGCGCGGGATTTGAGTTGGGGACCGATATTTCGGACCGGGTTTACGGCTCGCTGAAGAGTTCCTATGAGTGGCTTTCCTGTGAGCTGCCGGGAGACTTAAGCAAGGCCCAGATGGATGACGACCCGACACAGAGCCAGGCTAAATACGCTAATGATAATACAGAGAATCATACCCTGAACAACATGCTCAGCATAAAGGCCCTGTTCTCCGACTGGGGGGAACTTCATACGGACCTGTATTACAACCTGAAAATCATGGCGGATAACATCCCCAGTAATTTTACCCCGACCTATAACAACAAGTACCTGCATTCATTCGGCGCGCTTCCGCGTTTCACTCTGACATTCCCGTTTCTCGGTATGGATGACAGGACGACCCTGGGTGCCGATCTGTCATGGGATATCTATGATTTTAACCGTTTTACCGACAGCGCGCGTGATAATAAAGACTATGAGACCATGATTACCAAGGACAGTTACGGGTTCCATATCAACAATGAGCTTTCACCCATTGATTTTCTGCATATAAAAGCCGGAATGCGCTATGAGCTGTCCCGTGTGGTGGTAGACACCCTTGTGGGGACCAGTATAGACGGTGAGAAATTCCAGCATGCATTCGTCTGGAACGCCGGTATTGTGTGGAACTTTCTGCCGGATTCCAAACTATACGCACGTATGGACACGGTATTTCGCTATCCGTTTATTGATGAGCAGGTCATTTATTCCGGGTACTGGCCCGATGAATTCAACAAAGATTTGAAACCGGAACACGGGTATAATATTGAAACGGGCACACAGCTCAGCCTGTTCGACAAGGCCGTTACCGTAAATCTGAACGGATTTTACCTGGTGATGGAGGATGAAATCGCCCCGGATTTTATCGCCCAAAAAAATGTCAATCTGGATAAAACCGAACGCATCGGCGGTGAAATCGGGGTCAAACTTTCGCTTGCGGATTTTATCGTGCTGACGGGAAACTATACGTATACCCATGCCATTTTCCTGACCGGGGAGAATGCGGGGAAATTCGTTCCCCTGGTTCCCGAACATAACGCGTTTGCCGAGCTTACGCTTAAGCTTCCTTTCGGATTTTCACTGGGGACCTCCCTGCATTACCGGGGGGAGTGTTATTCCGGTGGTGACGTGGGAAATACATTGGAAAAAATGGACGCATATTTCCTGCTGAACGGTTTTGTAAAGTTTGTACCGGCGTTTATCTCGGACAAGCTGCAGATCATGCTGCAGTTGGAGAACATCTTGAACCAGAACTATTGTACCTTTGTCTATTATGCGTACAGCTACTATCCTGAGCCTGGATTTAACTGGAAAATTTCTGTATCATACAGTTTG
>CAZWKE010000008.1:73139-101910 GCA_964634205.1 uncultured Spirochaetaceae bacterium | reverse complement strand
GAGGATACATAGAGTAAATACAAGAATTGTTATGGTTATTTTACACAAATTTCTCATGGTTTGCTCCCTTATCTCCGTGCTTAACTCAAATTTTATACCTTATGCACCTGTTTTTCAATGTTTCCAAAGTATTTTTTAGAAACGGTATGCCACTCCCAGAGATACAAACTGCATGAATACCGCGGCACCGGATGCCTCATAAGGAAAATGAACCCCCGCGATCATACCGAAAAACACTATGGGATTAAGTTTAAAACAGATATTTGTCATTAAAGAAATACGGGGAGTGATATTATAACTGAAACTTATACGCAGCGGCATCAGCGCATAGAAAAGCACAGTTGACTCACCGGCGGAAAGGGATAGCTGCCCGGAATCTTTATTGACCAGGTTTTCTTTGGCGGTCACGTGAATGGCCCCCAGAAGGAGTGAGATGGAATAACTGGTGGAAAACACCCCCATAGTGCGGAATACATACCCGACCCCGCCCAGAAACACCAGATTCTCCGATGCCGCAGGAATGTCGTCGGTAGTACTGGTGTACCCGAAGTACATATAATCATTATAGTCGCAATACAGGATAAACTGCAGTCCCTGCTGCTTTTCAAAATACCATACCAGGTCCAGTTCCAGGGGAAAGAGAAAGTTGGCCACAGGATCAAGGGAAAAGCCGCTTTCACTTCTATAGGAGGTATTGGCCTTTGATAATGTTCCCACCCACAGGTTAATCTCCAGGGGGGTGGACATGGCCTCGGCAAACTGTACCGCCTGGATAACATCCTTGGTATGAGCATCCGTAATCAGGGAGGTCACTTTTACCCGGGGTTTTACCTCACCAAGGTAGGAACTGAATTTCCGCGCGGTGTTTTCCATGAAGCGTTTCAATAACGTAAAGTCCAACCGGTCTTGGGTATATGAAAACGCTGCTTCCGCTGTGGTTTTACCGTCCCGGGAAAGAAGCACCTGCACATCAATCTGGTCCTTCCCCTTTTTACCGACAGTAATTGAAATTATCGAGTTGGCCGCTTCCTGGTAGTTTATTTTGATAATAGGCCGGGTGGTGGTGATCAGTGAGTACAGCATGTCCGGCAGTGCGGAAAGGAGTTTCTGATCGGCCTTGGCCTTGAAATCCACCGGGGCAAAATAGACCCGCTGCAGCACCAGGTCTGTCCCCTGGGCGTTCAGGGTACAGACAAAAAACAGAACCAGTAAAATTACCCAATATACCTTTTTCATAAATGCCACCCCAGACCGACATAGATCATCATATCCATCGGCACATACTTCGGCCCGTCGGGGCCGAAACGAAAGGTCATGACATCGAACTGAAGACCCGAATCCAGATAAAAGGGTGAATCACTCATCAAAGAGGTAAAATAATATTTTACCCCGGCGTTTAGGAGTCCGCCCAGGAAAAAATATGGTCCGATTGTATAATCCGATCCGCTGTCATTTACGGTAAACCCCGGTGTAAATGAGGCCGAAGCAAACAGCCCGACGTAAATATCGCTTCTGCTGGAGCGGAAATAAAAAAGGGGTCCGATCCCCGCGTGGAAATCCACAAACCAATCCTTTTCATCAACCGCGCCGCTGGTACCGATATTCGCTCCCAAGAAAGCGGAAAGCGATACAAGCGGATTAAGGATATATTCATACTTGATTTTTAAGGCGTTCAGAGGTGTGCGCGGTGTATTACGCAGATCGTGTTTGCCCGAAACAGGGAGTTGGATCTCATCCGCCATCATCTGAATGCCGGTTAATACCGAAAGGACATTTGCCTGGGAGCACCTCCGGGTAATAATCCGGCTTTGATACAGTTGTTTCTCATACGCGGAAAGTTCCGTAGAAACATCGCCTTCCTGTTCCAAAATGGGGTTACCCGGTCTGGGGAGAACCGAGGATACCGCCTTACTGAAACTGAGCGTTATCTGATCGATGGAATCAAATACGGAAAATCCCGCTTTGCTGATGTAAAGCACGGCATATTTCACCCGGCCGGACTGGACATCATACAGCACCGCGTGCACAAAAAGCTGATCACCCCGTTCCTCATATTTTCCGGCCACCGCCAGTTCCGCCCCGTATTCCGCGGCGATTGAAAGATCCGGATACCCTCCCTTGCCCTTTTCCGCATCCCGACCTTTAAGCCGGACGACGTTTAGCTCCTTATTATTCATGAAATTGACGTTGAAGGTACTGGAAAATATATTCCCGTACGGATTGTAATCCGTATCCTGTATATTAACAAACGGGTATACCAGAATGCTGAAGGTATCTTTCCTGGGAGGTTTCTCTTGCGGTTTGAGCGGATCGAGTTTATATAATTCCGCCTTGTTCGACTCTACCGACACAATTCGCTTTAACGGCTTGAATCCATCCTTTTCCAGGCGCAAAAGGTATTTTCCGGCGGAAAGCTCCAGAGTTTTGGGCGTAACACCCCATTCGATATTATCCAGAAATATTTTTGCCCCCTGCGGGTCCGTATTGATGGTGATACTCTGGCTGTTCTGAGAGATATACATTTTGGGGCGCGCCCTGCCGAACCCCACATACCCTTTGCCGATCCAGTTCTCAAAATCAATATAGTTAAGCAGTGATTGTATGGCCTTTTCCTGCTGGTCAGGATTAACCGCGGTGTACCGCAGTTTCCCTTCCTTTGAGGCGGAAAAAGCATAGGGGAAGAGGAGCACCACCCCGGGTTTTACCTCAAACCGGTGGACCAGGGGTTTATCCAATTCATTGTTTAAAAATACCTGATACGTGCCGCTGACCAGTTTGAGTGTTTTGACACTCCATCCCCCGGAACCCAGCTCCAAAGTCCCGGACACCGGTCCGGTAAGACGCAGCACGGGGGCGGACCCGGACTCCCCGGGGTTGGTGTTTTGGACGGTTTTGTCGCAAATGACGACAAGCAAAGATTCAGTTTTGTTTGATGGTACGGGAAACGTGCTGCAACCGATGAGAATCAGAATAAACGTGGTTACCACCAGCGGCAACCTAATTTTCATTATCACCTGCATAATAACTTGTGTGATAGTATGACACAGCACAACGGGATTGTCAAACACACAAACAACAGGTAGGATAAATTATATTCGCCTGGAAAATGCATCGTAAAAAGGAATATAATGGGAAAAACTGCAAATAAACCTGGTCGGAGTCCTTTAACAGCCGCACACCCACTCCTTCCCTGGGTTTTATCCGGCTCACTCTACCTGGTATATGTCGTATTGGGTATGTATCTGGCCGCCATCGGTCCCACCATAAATGATCTTGCCGCGCAAAACGGGGTGGATGTCAAACTGTTCAGCTCTGTTTTTCTCATCAGAACCATCGGCGCTCTGGTCGGTTCCATCTTGGGTGCCCGGTTCTACGATCGCATCTCGGCAAAACTGCTGCTTATCATCATGCTTGCCGTCTGTGCCCTGTTCTTTATCGGCATGCCCCTGGTCACTGTTTTTTTCATGACCGCCTTTATTTTTTTTGTTTTGGGCTTTGCCTACAGCATGCTGGCCGCCGCAGGGAACATCATAATTACCCGGATCCACGGCACCCGGTCGGCACCGTTCTTAAGCGGGCTGCACTTTTCCTTCGGAATCGGCGCTTTCCTTATCCCGCTCCTTATCGCCCAGATCCGTCGGCATACAGGAACCTCCGTTTACGCCTACTGGTTCATCGCCGCGGCCGCCCTGCTTGTGGTGGTGTTCATCGGCACATTGCCGGCCCCGCCGCATGAGAAGAGTCAGACCGCGCATATTCACCGGCATATGCGGTGGGATTTCATTCTGCTTGCGGTTTTTTTCTTCTTTTTCTTTGTGGGTGTGGAAATTGCGTTCGGCTCCTGGATTTTCAATTATTCTCTTTATCGGGGGATCACAAACGATGAATCCGCCGCATACCTTACCTCGCTCTTTTATGGAGTGTATACCGCAACCCGTTTCGCGGTCATCCCTCTGGCCGCGCTGATCGATAACAAAAAAATTCTCATTGTTTCCTTGAGCGGCGCACTGGCCGCCTGTATCTTTCTGTTTTTTTCGCCGACTGTAACCTGGGTGATTTTCGCGACTACGGCAGGCATTGCCTTTTTCCTGGCACCCGTCGTTCCGCTGACCCTCTCGCTCATCGACAAAAAATCCGGTCTGACGGGAAAGGTCACCGGGTACCTTCAGATCGGTATGGTTACGGGAGGCGCGGTTTTTGCCTGGATAATGGGCCAACTGCTTACACCTGCCGCCCACTATGTTTTTCCCCTTATTTTGGGAATAAGTATGTCCGCCGCCCTGGGCACCGGTATTGCCTTGATTAAATTTAGAACGAAAACCCAAAATTAAAAAGAATCACCGCCACAAACGGCGGCTTTTCATAATCCGACAAATTTTCTTGTGTCCGGGCGGTTTATTGATTATGATTTGATATAATGATAATGGAGGAAAAAAATGGTAAAAATAACCCGCGTTTTTATCGGTACCGGTATGTGCCTGATGTTGTTGATACTCTCCGGTTGTTTTTCTTTTCTGCAGGACGGACTGGTAATGCATCCCCGCCAAATGCAGCCGGTAGACGCCAAAATCAGTCCCCGGTTTGCCGAATACCGTGTAAAAAACATCGCGGTGATGCCCCTGACCCCAAGTTCCAAAACCGAAAAGGGAGAGTATACGCCGCAGTTCGCCACCAGGCCGCATGACCCCATCCCCATGTACCTTCATATGGAGAATGACGGGGAAACCGCGGCCAACCTGATAGAAAAGGAGTTGCTGGGTACCTTCACCTACAAACCCGTGGACAGACGCAAACTGGATAAGGTACTGAAGGAACTGGAATTCCAACTCAGTGACCTGGTGGATGCCGATACGGTACAGCGTGTCGGAAAATTGACCGGAGCGGATGCCGTGCTTACCGGTAATGTCAAACAAGCCTTCAAGGCCCTGCAGTACCAGTCATACGGAGATATTGTCTATGCCGCCTATATCGGTTATGTGAGTCTGGAGCTGCGGCTGACGGATGTGGAAACCGGGGACATCATCTGGATCTGCAACATTCAGCGCAACAGCCTTAATTATACGAAACATGATATTGTGATCGCCGGGCCGGGAGACGAGCGAAATATGGACCATATCGGCGGAGGAGAGGTTATGTTCGTAATGCGCAATGCGGTGAGTGAGGCCCTGGCCACCCTAAAATAAACTTTCCTGCCGCATTGACAAACCGGGTAAAATATGATATACTACTAATACTGTATATTAAATACAGGTTGGTCTTTTTAATCTTTGCCGCTATTGTACCGCACGTATTTCAAATTCGACGATTACAGAGTGAATAATCAGAAAAAAGGTTAAATTGATACCCAAGTTTTATCGTTGATAAACTAAAATAAAAATTTTTAAGGGAAGAGTGTATGTCAAAGAAAATTTATGTCGGTAATATGAATTACAATACTACCGAAACCCAACTTCAGGATCTGTTTGCCCAGCACGGGACCGTGCTCAGCGTAAACATAGTGAGAGATCGCTATACCAACAGACCTAAAGGCTTTGCCTTTGTTGAAATGGAAGAAGCTTCTTCCGCCGATGCCGCCATTTCTGCGTTGAACAACATGGAACTGGACGGCCGTGAACTACGCGTCAGCGAAGCACAGGCAAGGAAACCTAGACAAAACAGCTATAATTACTAATATTGTGTTTTGATTCAAAAAAAGCCAGGTACGTAAGACCTGGCTTTTTTTATAAAGGAGAGCACCATGACATTGAGTTATGGGGAGATCGCAAAAATGATCGACCACTCCCTTTTAAACCCAAAGCTGACAACCGCCGAGCTTGAACAGGGGTGCCGGCTCGCGGTGCAGTACCAGGTGGCAAGCGTCTGTGTCATGCCCTTTTTTGCGGATTCCTGCAGCCGGATATTACAGGGAACAGGAGTATTCTCCGGTACAACGGTGGGATTTCCCCATGGCGGGCATACCACATCAGTCAAGCTGTTTGAAGCCGGGGAAGCACTGAAAGGCGGCTGTACAGAACTGGACATGGTGGTGAACATCAGCAAGGTATTAAGCGCCGACTGGAACTATGTACGGCACGAAATCAGGAGCGTACTTGAAGCGGTCCGCGCGGCCGGAGCCAAACTGAAGGTAATTTTCGAGAACTGCTTTTTAAATGATGAACAGAAGATACAACTGTGCCGTATTTGCGCCGAACTGGGCGCCGACTGGGTGAAGACATCAACCGGATACGGTCCGGGAGGGGCAACCCTGCACGATGTCGCCCTGATGCGGGCCAACTCACCGGAACAGGTGCAGGTCAAAGCCGCGGGAGGCATACGGACCATGGACCGCCTGCTTGAGATGCGCGCCGAAGGCGCAAGCAGGATCGGCTTAAGCCGCACCGCTGAAATATTGGAAGAATTGAAACAACGGCTGCAGAAATAACATTACCCCGTAAAAACCGGGTCATTTTGCGTAGGTATGGTGAGGGAAAAAACGTGGATCTTTCACCATAAACAGGAACAGTATGAGGGCAGCCGCGGCGCTGACCGCGCTTACACGGAACAGCCAGGTATAATTCAGCAAACCGACCGAGAGGATAATTCCGCCCACCAGCGGCATGATCCCGAACAGTGTCGCGGAAATGGTGGTGGAAAGCGCCGAATACCTGATGCGGTTCTCCTCATTCCCGAATTCGGTAATAAAAACCTGGAAGCTGTTCAGACGGGTATTGATGATTATTCCCACCAGGACAAAGACAATATATAAAATAAAACGCGTGGGCCAAAAGCTGACCAACACAAGCGCTGTTACCGTGCACAGTGCCCCGATCTGCAGGACCCGGAGGTTTCCGGCTTTATCACCGATAAATCCCAACAACAGACCGGAGAGCAGAAAACTTAAATTCAGCAGGAAAGTGTAAAATACCACCGTGCTGTCGTCTATTCCCAGTTTATCTAATGCGTAGAGGGTATAAAAAGCACCACCGCATTCCGAAACACTCAGGACAATCTGCGCGCAGAGAAAACGGATAAAATTACGGTCCTCCTTAAGAATTTCCATCAGGGAGGCAAGATACTGTTTGAAGGACTTCTTGGGCACCGGAGGCGAATTCCCGGTCTCTTTAATAGAAAGAAAACAGACAAACGATATTCCCAGTAATAAAAAGCCCAAGAGAAAATTCAGGCGGTAATTGAGGGGAAAATCGTAGGAAACAAGAAAATAATTTATCAACAGGGGCAGAACGATACCCCCTGTTCCTGCGATCAGGGCACGGAAGGCATTGGTCCTGGCCCGATAGCGTACGGGGATGGTTTTAGCACTGAAATCCAGCCAGGCGGGAGTGCCGACGCCCCCGAAAAAAGAAAAGCCGAAATAAAACAACAACACAAGGGCTGCCGTAATATACGGGCCGCAGGGCGCAAGGAAAAAAGTACTCAGCGCCATCAGCAGAATACAGAGACGCTGCAGAAAGCCAAAGATTGCGACAAACCGTTTGCGCAGGATATGTCGCTCGGCCAGACGGGTAGTAACCAGGCCCGGCAGGTTGAAACCAATGAGCAGCAGGGCGGGGATAAGGCCGATAACAAGCGGAGAATCATAGAGCTTTTTAATAAAGGCAACCATAATGGTCATTTGATGAAAGAACACCATCCCCATCATGAAGATGCCCGTATCCAGAGACTGAAAAAGAATGTTGTTTCTTACAAGCTTTTTATCTTCTTTTTCCATTTGCGCTTAATGACGATATAATCCGGGAGTTTGCCTAAAAAGTCAATTAACATTTGACAGCAGCTATAATAATATCTATGATATAAAAAAAAATAATGAGGACCACAAACATGAAACAATTTACCGCCAGAAATATTGAAAAAGATCCAGGAGTACAGGCAGAAACGCTTTTTTCATCCGTCATTAACGACAGTAAAATCAGCGATGCACTCTTTACCGATACACACTTCTCCACGGTGGTTGCCGTGGCGGGATTGCCGTATCACATGCCCTGTGTTACGAATCTTTATAAAAACCATGAACTTGGGACCCTGCTCAATAGCCTTACCGGTTCCGGAAACTCCCTGCTGTTTTTATACAGGGAAAATACTTTTTTTCTCTATAAAGCGAAAGACCGGGGAGCGGTGAGCCAGGTGGCCCTTGGTGATTCGCTGAATGAAGCGGTTCTCCGCTGCCTTCATTATATTCGCACGGGCGCGGGTTATTTAAACGAAAAGGGTGAACACTGCATTGACCTTGCGGCACCGGACCCCGGACCGCACTTCTCGGTGAACCTCCTTTTGGGTAACAGGTTGGATTACGCTCATCCCATTCATACAACACCCAAAAGCGTGGTCAACAGACTGGGAGGGGGCAGCTTTCGCTCTCATGCCTTTACCCAGGTCCTGGCACTGCGGTGGGACATGCGCCAGGAGGAGAACGGCTTT
Organism: uncultured Spirochaetaceae bacterium; assembly: GCA_964634205.1. GTDB lineage: Bacteria > Spirochaetota > Spirochaetia > SZUA-6 > RPPD01 > JAFGGG01. The sequence continues at coordinate 93,495 of CAZWKE010000008.1, read as the reverse complement.
CCGGCAAACCGTCAGTTTTACCTGACGGAGGACGGCGGGCTTGTTTTATACTCGGCGCAGCCGACAGCACCTTCCATATCATCCGCCTGGTGCCGGCATGGACAGAACTATACGCAGATTGTCTACAATACCACCACTGATCTGAAAGTAACCCGGACCATCACGCTCCTCCCCCAGGCCCCGGGAGCGCCCATCGCAACCGAGGCCCAACGCATCGCCGTTACCAACAACGGGTCTGAAACCAGAAACCTGCGCCTGGTCTATACGGGGATGTTCGCCAGCATGGCCCCTCACGCCTTATGGGAAGACGTCCTGTACTCCAACATAATAATGCAGGGAGGAGTATTGAAAAACCAAGACGGTTCGGTGCTGGCCGTTACCCCTTCCTATTTTCCGCAGCGCCTGCGGGAGGACCTGCTGTTTCACAGCTCCTTCACCTACGATGAAAACGGTGTGCGGTTTCCCGTAGAATTCTGTACGGACTATAATGATTTTGTGGGAAACGGTTCCTTATACCTGCCCGACAGTCTCTCCCGCCTGTCAAACCGCCTCTCACGCAAGGGGCCGGGATTTTTTGCGCTGGCAATAGAGATAACGGTCGGCGCGGGGAGCACTATTTATGTCGACAATCTTACGGGCCTGGTTTCTTCAATTGAAAACCCGGATTTCAAAGTTGGATCGTTGCAGCAGGAGATAGGGACACTGCTGCAGGAATTCCGGACATCTTCACGGTTTGACGAGTATTTTGAAAACAACCAAAACTTTTTCCATACATACAGTGATTATATGCAGGTAACGGCGGAAGATAAAGCGTATGAATCCTATATCAACCGCAACCTGCCCTTCCAGGTCCTCTATCAGACATTCGTCTCCCGATCGTTCTCCTTAACCCAGAAAGGATACCGGGAACTGGGATTCCGTGAGATCCAGGACATCTTCGCTTCCATGTATTTCTTTTTTGCCATGGGTAAACCGGATTTTATTCGCCAGGTTATTCTTGCCTGGGGAGAAAACGTCTATGAGTACGGCTACACAAATCATAATTTTTTCTGGCGGGGAAAGGAGCCGGGGCGCTGGAGTGACGACGGGCTCTGGCTGGTACAGGCCGTCTATCGCTATATAAACTTGAGCGGAGACATTGAGTTTATCCACACGCCGTGTAAGGTCGCCGGTACGGACAGCTTACGCCCCCTCTATCAGACACTGAAACAGATCATAGGCTATTCGGCGGAAATCTCCGTAGGGAAACACGGGCTGCCGCTGCTCGATTTTGCTGACTGGAACGACTGCCTGAAGATCGACCTTGATTTTATTCCCGGGCCGGAAAAGATCAAGATATTCAAACAGAATCCACAGACCCTACGCCGAAGCTTATCCGAATACACGGAAAGCGTGATGAATGCCTTTTTGCTGAAACTGGCAGTAGACCAGATGCGGATTATGTCCGCACAGGCGGGTAAAGAGGAAGATTCCATTTTTTTCGGGAAGCGCTCCGCTGAATTGTACTCCAGGATCAGGGAACACGCATGGAAAAAGGATTTTTTTGCCAGGCTGCTGTTTAACCGGCGGAAATCTCATAATTTTTCCTTTCTGGGTGCCGGCGGAGACGGGTTATCTCTTAACCCGCAGGAACACGGTTCATATTACCTGAATTCTTTCAGTTGGGCCGTACTTTCCGGCTGCGCGGATGACCGGCAGATCGCGATTATGCTTGACACAATCGATACGCATTTAAAAACACCCTTCGGTTATAAACTTTGCACGGAGGTGGATCTGAACAAGGTTTCTCCCAATACCGCGGCCGGGTATTATTTCGCCGGCGACAGGGAGAATGCCGGCATTTTCAAACATGCATCCATGATGGCGGTCAGTGCGATGTTTAAGGCGGCCAAAGAGGTGCATGATCCGGAACTGGCCAGGCGCCTGGCCCGCAGCGCCTATTGGATGATGGAAAGGGTTCTGCCTTTTCATACCATGACCGACCCCTACAAACAGAAGGGCAATCCGCGCTTCTGTACCCAGTACATCAACAGTCAGACAGGGGAACATATCGGCCCCATGCTCAGCGGAACGGCTACATGGCTGGCCCTCAGTATTTTTGACAGCCTGGGTATTGATTATGTCCGGCAGGAACTTGTGTGTAATCCCATTCTGCGGGAGGAAGAGGAACATGTCGATTATATGCTGAAAACCCCATCCGCGGGGTTTCACATCACCGTAAAAAAGCCCAGAGGCTTCTTCCGTATACAGGACCATAAGCCGGTCATCACCTTCGACGGTAATATCGTCGAGTCGAATGTTTTTCCACTTTTAAATGACGGAAAGAATCATAGCATTACCCTGGAATTTGGGCTATAATACAAGCATATAAATGGGCATCATACGAATGAAAAAGTACCATGTATACAGACCGTCTCGCATACTGTTTTTAGTCTTATTCGTCGCCTTACTTTTTTTTATTTTCAACGGCGTTTTTATTTACCTGATTTATCACGATACCATCGTGAATACCAGAATCACGGACCTGATTTCCCGACTCAGGATAAACATCGAGAAGGCCGGCTCCATGGAACTGCGGAATAACGCGTCGGACCGGGTAATTAATCAGGTGGATACGCTTTTTCAGAGAATAAAACCTACTTTGGAAAGGATATCCCCCTTAAGTCAGAACGAACACCTTATCTTACAATTCAATGAGCTGCGTGGTCTCTGGCGGAAGTTTCGCACCGCTTTGCTGGAGTATCGGGCCTCCCAAACCGAAGCCCATTACAACCATATTGAAAGCCTCAGTGAAAGCTGCGAAATATTGATAGATAATCTGTTTTCCGGAACAGAAGGTTTCATGGATAAACAGGAACGGAACCTGTTAAAGACCATGCTTATTTTCATCGGAATCAACCTCCTGTTGATCGCCGTTATGGCATTGATCGTCAAACGGTATATTCGGGGGAAACTGGAGCATATGGCCACCTACGATCAGCTTACCGTACTGTTCAATCGCTACGCCTATGGTGATATATTGGGAAAAGAGATCGCGCAGGCCAGACGCAATACCAGCGGTCTCTGCCTGATTCTCTTCGACATCGATCACTTTAAGCATATAAACGACAGACACGGGCATGATACCGGTGACCAGGTCCTGAAATTCGTGGCACAGACGGTGAACACCTGTATACGAAAGAGTGATTACCTCTTTCGCATCGGCGGGGAGGAGTTCGCGATTATCGCGGCCAACACAAACGCCTCACACGCCATCATGCTGGCAGAGAAAATACGGCAAACCTTTATGACAAAAAAATACCGGGAGGATTGCAGTGTCACCCTGAGTTTGGGGGTGGCGGAATTACAGGATAACGAAGGTGTTGACGATATCTTTCGCCGGGCCGACAGCGCGCTTTACAAGGCAAAAACAAGCGGACGCAACCGGGTCCAGGCATTTGCTTAGAAAACCGCGGGGCTTCGCTGCAATCCCGTAAAAAAAGCCGCCCGTCCGGGCGGCTTTACGCATGTTAGTGCTGTTGCGTTTATTAGTGCAGTATGGACGGAATCGTCCGGTCCATGATCCTTGTTGCCAACAGTTTCACAAGATCAGCAATGATAAACCAGACCAGCGCGTAACCCCACACAAACAGGGCCCACGGCAGCCCGATGGGTGTCATAAAAATCCCCAGGGTGGCAATTATTGTGGCCACAATTTGGGTAAGCAGCACCGCGCCGAGGAGGATAAAAGACGGCCGGTACGACCAGAACGGCCCCCTGGTCCTGGTAACAAAGATGCTGAGGTGCCCGGCAACCGACAGATTCAAATAAATCAAGGTCTGTAAAAAATCACGCGACAGGTGGAATACCCTTTCCCCCAGGTAAAACAGGCCGAACGAGGCGAATACACCGGTTATGCCCAGAATGGTGGCCATGGTCAGTACATGCGGCATCTCCCATTTTTCCGGTTTCAGTGAATATTTCACCCTGTCGTAGGCTATGGAAAGGATGGCCCCGTCGTTAAGCAGGGCCAGCAGCACCACCATTACCGCTGTAACCGGGTAAAAATTAAAGATGATTATTGAGAGTGTCATAAAGAGAAGCACCCTTATTGTTTCGTTAATCCGGTAGATGGCGTAACTGAGCATGCGTTGAAATATCTTCCGACTCTCTTTGATGGCGTTGATAATAACCTTTAAACCGGGGTTTAAAAACACAATATCGGCCGCCGCGCGCGCCGCGTCCGTGGCTCCGGATACGGCGATCCCTACATCCGCTTTCTTCAGCGCCGGGGCGTCGTTTACCCCGTCACCGGTCATCCCCACAATATGACCCTTTCGCTGCAGCACCTCCACAATATGATACTTATGCTCCGGGAATACCTGCGCGAAGCCGTCCGCCCTCTCAATCTCATCCTCCAATTGGGAATGCTTGTGGTGTGCGGTTTCTTCAAGGGCATCAGCCTTCAAGATATGAGTACCCATATCAAGCTGCCGGGCGATTTCCATGGCAATGGGGACCTGGTCTCCGGTTACCATTTTCAGCGCCACCCCCATGCTTTTGGCCGCGGCCACGGTTTCCTTGGAATCGTCACGGGGAGGATCGTACAGCGGGATAATACCCTGAAACTTCCACGGGCCCTTTTCTTGCGCATAGGCCACACCCAATGAGCGATATCCTTTTTTGGCAAACTGTTCAATCTTCTCTCTCAGCATCTTTTCTACCCCTGCGGCATTCCCACACAGCGCGGTGATCACCTGGGGCGCGCCCTTGGACACCCGGAAACTCTTCCCATCCGACGTTTTCACCAGGGCCTCGGTACGCTTATTTACGGAATCAAAGGGTATAAAATGTTTTATCACGTACCCGTCCGGTTTTAACTTGCTGCCGGCGATCACGGCAGTGTCGATGGCATCAGCGTCCTCCGCCCTGGAGGCCAGGGCCGCATAAAGCATCATCTCGTTCGCATCGATTCCCTTCAGGGTGAACGGCTCACCGGTTTTCAACTGGTTCTTGGTAAGGGTCCCGGTCTTGTCCGAACAGAGGATATCCATACCGGCTACCTCCTCTATACTCGGCAGGCGGCTTACCACCGCGCGTTTTTTCCCCAGGATACGCGCGCCGATGGCCATGGTAACCGAAAGCACAGTGGGCATGGCAACGGGGATGGCGGCAATGGTCAGAATAAGGGCAAACTGCAGCGCGGTGAGAATCTCGTCACCACGGAACAGGGTGATGGCCAGAATAAGGATAACCAGAAACAGGGCGAGCACAATCAGGTAATCACCGATTCTTAATATAGCCTGTTGAAAATGACTCTTGTTTTTCCCTTTGGCCACGAGCTCCGCGGTATGTCCGAAATAGGTGTGCATGCCGGTGGCCGTCACCACCGCGTCACTTTCCCCCTGCTTCAGGATTGAACCGGAATATACCGTGTCACCAATCTTTTTGTCCGCGGGCAACGACTCCCCTGTCAGCGCGGACTGGTCTATCTGCACAGGGTCTCCCTCTTTAATCTCCGCGTCCGCGGGGATGATGTCGCCTATGCGGACCCGGATATAGTCACCCGGGACAAGCTCACGCGCGTTTATGGCCTGCCATGTATTGTCCCGAAACACCCTGGCCTTGATTGCCAGATTTGCCTTCAGGGCCTGGATGGTGTTGTTGGCCTGGAACTCTTCCCAGAAGCCGACGATGGTGTTTACCACCAGCAGGGCCAGGATGATACCGAAATCCTCCCAGTGGTTCACCAGGGCTGAAAGTATGGCCGCTGTCTCAATCATCCAGGGGATGGGCCCCCAGAAATAAGACAACAGGCGTACAAAAAGGTTGACCTTTTTTTCCGGGATTTCATTATATCCAAACTCGGCCCGCTTTTGTTCGACCTCTTCGTTACTTAGGCCCATATTTTGTTTTTTTACTGTACTTGTCTTCATACTCATCTCCCTATTCATGTTTCTTAAATAAAATTTACAAAAGGAATCTTACAATTAACTTACCTACGGATTACAAAAATGTAAAATTTATTTTTTAAAAAAAGCCGGCGCCTATAAAAGAACGCCGGCAAGTAGAATAGGAGGAGTGTATATGAATATTACCGGACCAGGCCGATAATAAGTTGCGTATTTTCGCGGATTATCCTGAAACGCAGGTCCTGGTTTTTTTCCTGCCCCAGATTGCGGTAAAAATCACGTACGTTTTCAACCTTTTTCCCGTTTATTGCGGTTACCACATCGCCCGCTTTGAGCCCCGCGGTAAGGGCCGCGCTTCCTTTTTCCAACTGTGCGATTACCACTCCCTTTGTTCCCGCTTTCAGTTTCAACTGCTTTGCAATATCGGACGATATGGGAAGTATTGAAAATCCCGGCCAAATTTTTCCTGCCTGGCCGGCGATTGTTTTCTCATCGCTTCTTGACGCGATCTTTACATTTATATTCATTTCTTTCCCGTCACGAATCAACGTTAAACGGGAGGTAGCGCCCGGTGCGAGGTTGCCGATTACATGCAACAACTGAGCACCGCTCGCCGTTGCATTTCCATCCACCGCTGTAATGAAATCACCTGGGAGAACTCCTGCCTTGTAAGCCGGTGAATCTTTGAACAATCCGTAGACGAGGGCGCCACCTTTACCCTCAACATTTAATGCTTTGGCCAACTCGGGGGGTGCTCCACCCATGGTAATACCGAGCCAGCCGTAATCCACCTTACCCTTGGTAAGCAGATCACTGATATCTTTCTTGGCGTTATTGATGGGAATGGCAAAACCCAACCCAACATTTCCGCCGGTAGGGGAAGCGATCCAGGTATTGATACCGATTACCTGGCCCTGGATATTCACCAAGGCGCCGCCCGAATTCCCCTGGTTTATGGCCGCGTCAGTCTGAATATATTCGGTAAAAGAACCCCTTTCCGAATTAAACGTGCCTTCACGGCCGATTGCGCTGATAATACCCGATGTGATACTGGAAGAAAAACCAAACGGATTTCCGATGGCAAACACCCAGTCTCCGACATGGATACTGTCTGAATTACCCAACTCCGCGATGGGTACACTATCCGAAGTTTTAAAAACCAGCAGTGCCAGGTCCTTTTTATCATCCGCACCCACAAGCTTTGCTTTAAACTCGCGCTTATCGGACAGCGTAATGTTTATTTCTTGCGCTTCTCCGGCTACATGGTAATTGGTAAGTACATATACCTTGTCACCGTTTCTCTGTACGATTATACCGGACCCCAAACCATACTGCTTATACTCTTTCTGCTGGGGTTTGGTTTTATCATTGGGATTGCCGAAAAAGAAATCGAACGGAGACTGGAAGGCCGGTGCTTTTACCACATCAACAACCTTCACCTCAACTACCGCGGGTATTACTTTTCGTGCAACAAGATGAAACGCACTCTGAATTTCCTCAAGTGCCTTTATTCCCTGGCTGACCTGGCTGTTATTTGCCGGGTCTGCTCCCAGCAACAAGGCCGATAAAACCAACAGTATGGAAAGTATAATGCCTATTCCCGTTGCTCTTTTTTTCATCATTCACCTCCTCGCGAACTATTTAATAAGTCCTACCAGTAACTCTTTATTGTTACGGTCAAGCTTAAACATTGTCTGCTTTTTTCCGGACTGGTTCAGGGCTTTGTAGAAATCCTGCAGGTTGTGAATCTGCACGTCGTTTATGGAACGAATAATGTCTCCCGCCTGAAGTCCGGCGATATCCGCAGCACTGTGCGGGTCAATCCGGCTGATGATTATGTCTCCGATTGCATTGGAGAGATGGAGCCGGTTACGGATATCACTTGTTATTTTTACGGCAATCACGCCCGGCCAGAGTTTTGCCGCTTCCGCACTTTCCTGGTTTCCCGCCGGGCGTTCTTTGATCGTCAACCTGAGGTTCATTTCTTTGCCGTAACGAATTAACTTTACATTGACGTTTTCATCGGTTTTAAGGTTTCCCACGGTAAGGATCAGCTGCATCATATCGGTGATCTTTTTACCGTCGACCTGGGTGATAAAATCACCGGGAAGGATCCCGGCCTGATCCGCGGGTGAGCCCTTGTATACCCCGTACACAAATGATCCGCTTTTGCCGTTAAGATTTAAATCCTGCTTAAAGGCGTCGGGCAGATCCCCGCTGTTTACTCCAATCCAGCCGTATGATACCTTGCCCTTGGTGATAAAATCCTCGATCGCGCTTTTGGCATTGTTGATGGGAATGGCAAATCCGATACCCACGTTACCGCCTGACGGTGACGCGATCCAGCTATTGATACCGATTACCTCACCATGGATATTTACCAAGGCACCACCGGAGTTCCCCTGGTTGATGGCCGCGTCCGTCTGAAAATAATCGGTATAGACGGCAATATTGGAACCCGGTAATGATTTCCTTCCAATGGCGCTGATTATCCCCTGGGTTACGGTTGAGTCGAATCCCAACGGATTTCCCACCGCCAAAACCCAGTCGCCGACCTGCACCGAACTGGAATCTCCAAGGGTGGCAATTGGAATATGCTCGCTTGTTTCAAACATTACCAGTGCCAGGTCTTTTTTATCATCAGTTCCCACAACGGTCGCTTTATACTGTTTCCCGTTGGCGAATTTAATGGTAATCTTGTCCGCTCCGCTGACCACATGGTTGTTGGTAAGAACATATACCTTGTTGTCTACCTGGCGGACGATAATGCCCGATCCCAATCCCTCACGCCGGAACTCCCGCTGCTGCGGAGCAGTGTTGTTCTGCCCGGGACCAAAGAAAAAATCAAACGGCGACATCTGCGGGGCCACGGTTTGTTTTACTATATCCACCACCGAAACCTCCACCACCGAAGGCAGCACCTTCCCCGAAATGTCTTGCAAGGCCGTCTGAATATTCGACATGGAATCAAAACCCTGTTTGGCATTATCGGAGAGAGTAAGGTTTAATGAACTTCCGTTCGCAAACTGATCGGAATGCGCCGGAAAGATCAGGGGTGACAGCAACAGTCCCACTACAAAAAAGACTATGGCCGCCACCGCAAGCTGTGTGAATCTGTACTTAAATAATTCTTTTATGCTCATAACGACCTCCGTTTACACAATCTTATACTTTAAGGATAACAGCGGAACTTTACAGAAAAATGACTACAGAATTACAATTTTGAAATCTTTCATTATCGTACGGACACTCAAGAAAGAACGAAAACACAAAAAAAACCCCCAAAGCTTTACTTGGGGGTTTTGACGGATGCTTAGGATCCGCGGTTATTCAGTTGGTACGTATGGCTTGAAACTGACGATTGTATCACCGTCCCAGGCAATCAGATAATCATCCTTCTGCTCGTCATGTGTCACGTTCACAATATACAGGGTCTGTGTATCATTCTTTTCGATCTTTGTAACAACCGCGCCTTTCAGATCATAAATTCCGGCCGGAAGCTGTTCCGGCGGTAACCCGTACTTTTCCGCCGCAGTAACGAACGACCTGTCCCTGATACTTGTGTCCAGAAAATCCCTCATGGCATTGGATACCGGCAGCTGCTGCGCGCCGCCGCAGGCCATAATAAAGCTTAAAACCACAAAACCAACACTCAAAACAAGTAACTTTTTCATAGCAACCTCCTTGCTAATTGTTGTACTTTAAAGGTAAAGATGGAATTTTACATAATGCTTACCGTAGAATTACAGTTTTGAAAGGTTTTAATACGGCAGGCTGACCCTGAACAAGGTGTATTCACCGCAGGAACTCCGGACCGCAATGCTCCCCCCATGCGCCTCAACCACCGCCTTGACCAGGCTGAGACCCAGGCCCGAACCTTTCAGGGATTGCACCTCACTGCTGCGGTAAAAGCGGTCCCAGATATACGGGATTTCATCCGCGGAAATACCCTGCCCGGTATTCCTGACTTCGATTACCACTTCTTGGTCTTCGGCCAGAGTTGTCACACTAATGCTGCCGCCTGCGGGCGTATATTTAAAGGCATTTTCCAGCAGATTGGAAAGGATCTGGCGCATCCGGTTGATATCGGCCGTTACAAAAATTCCGTTGGAAAGATTCTGCTCAAGACGGATATTTTTTTCCTCCGCCGCATAATGATAAAAATCTATCATATCCCCGATAAGCGCTGAAATGTCTATTTTCTGTTTATTGAGTTTTATGATGCCCGCCTCAGCCTCTGAAATATCAAGCAGATTGTTCAGTAATGTCAAAATATGTTCGGTTTCAACAATACCGTCTGCTATAGCCTTTTTAAGGTTTTTTTTACCGGATGCCGGCTGCAGGGCCATTTCCGCCAGCGCGCGCAGCCGGGTCAGGGGAGTGCGTATTTCATGCGCCACATTATCCAGTGTCTGGCGCAGGCTTTCCATCAGCATATCGATCCTATCAAGCATCTGATTAAAGAGCAGGATGAGCTCGTCCAACTCGTCCCGTCTTTTACGCGCGGGTATCCTGGTCTGCATTTTTCCGGTTTTTATTATGTTTTTTATCGCCTGTACCAGGCTGTTGACCGGGGCCAGGAAGCGTGAGGAAAAAAACAGGCCGACCAAAAAACTGAGGAGAATCAGGGGAACAATGATCAACAAAAAGGCCTGGCGGAAGCGGGTCATGGTATGCTCAAGGGGAAGGTTGGAAATACCGATCTGCAGGATGTTCTGGTCCGGGAGGTACAGCGAGGCGATCTCCAGCACCTGGTTGGTTGCATCTGAATGCAGTTTGACGATTTGTCCCTCTTTAAGCGGACGAGTGGTTTCCAGTTCATAAAAGTTGAAGCCCTTCCAATGATCGGGCACGAACAGAAAAAGCGTATTGTTATACTTCCCGGCAATGCGCACCATATATAATTTTTCCTCTTTCAGGAACCGCTGTGACGAGATTTGCTGACTTAGAAGCGCAAGGTTGCCGGACTGGTAAATGGCCCAATATTCAAGCAGTTTGGATTCCAGAAAAGCATGTTCCTCATTTTGCATTGAAGAAAAAACGATAATATATGACGCCACATATAGAAGCACGGAAAGACAAAGGAAGACAACCGTCAACAACAGGGTAATGCGGAACCTAAACGACCTTAAGTACATATCCTACGCCCCTTACCGTGTGCAGCAGTTTGTGTCTAAAGCCCTTGTCTATTTTGTTACGCAGACGGTGCACAAGCACATCCACTACATTGGTCTCCGGATCAAAATGATAGTCCCATACGTGTTCCATAATCATGGTTTTGGAAACAACATTTCCGCTGTTGCGCATCAGGTATTCCAACAGGGAATATTCCCGCGGCTGCAGTTCAATCTCTTTTGAGTCTCTTTCTACACGACGGGTAAACAGGTCCATGGTAAGATCGCCCACCGTGAGGACGGTGGACTGCTGCCCCGGAGAGGCCCGGCGTAATACCGCCCGCAGCCTGGCCAGAAGCTCCGGGAAGGCGAACGGTTTGGTCATGTAATCATCCGTGCCCGCACGAAAGCCGCGTAATTTATCATCAAGGCCGCTTTTAGCGCTTAAAATCAGGCAGGGAGTGAATATTTTCTTTGCCCGTAAGCGTTCGATCAGGCTGAACCCGTCCAGCTGAGGCAGCATGATATCGACAATAAGCGCATCGTACTGCAGATTGCCGGCCTGCTCCAGACCGCTCCTTCCGTCCGCCATATGATCGATTGCATAACCCGCCTGTTTGAGACCATTGATAATGAACGAGGCAATTTTTGTATCATCTTCTATTAATAAAATGTGCATAACCTTTAATCTTTATTTAAGATATCGAATAATATTGACAAATCCAAGCCTTTTTCTTTATCTTAGTGATAACAGAGGAGGCGGCAAGGAAAAATCATGAGCACCTACCTTGCCATAACAACGCTGATATGCATCTACTTTCTCTTGCTTTCACTGAAAAACAGGGAAACATTAAGGACATTCACGTATTCACCCTCCCTGACCAAAGCACCGCGTCTTTCCGTACTTATCCCGGCGCGGGATGAAGAGTTGAATATCACCGGGTGCCTGGAATCATTACTCGAGCAGGACTACCCGAACTACGAAATACTGGTCATAGACGACAACTCAAACGACCGTACATGGAATATTCTGTCCGCGTACGCAAAAAAATATCAAAAGCTTAAGGTTTTCAGAGGCAAACCTCTTCCCCGGGGGTGGGTGGGAAAGCAGTATGCCTGTCAACAATTAATTGACCGGGCACAAGGCGAGTATATCCTGTTTACGGACGCGGACACCATTCACAACAGGCAGAGTCTGTCATGGGCCGTCACTAATATGCTGCGGCACAATGCCGACTTCATGTCCGCCTTTCTGCAGCATCTTATCGGTTCACCGGGGGAGGCCCTGATCGTCCCGGCCATCTATATTATGACCACCATACTGATGCCGCTGTGGAAGATCCCCCAACAAAACAGCTCTTTCTTTTCATTTGCCATCGGCCAGTTCATGGTCTGCCGCCGCAAAGCCCTGCTTAAGATCGGCGGGTATACCTCGTTTAAAGCCTCCCTGGTGGAAGATATATCACTGGCCAGGGCCATGAAGAAGCACGGGTATAAGACTATTTTTCTTGACGGGAAAAACTATATCCGCTGCCGGATGTACCATTCGTTTCGCGGAGCCTTCCGGGGTTTTGTAAAAAGCATGTTCGGGGCGCTGCACCGGAGCATCCCCTTTCTGGCCGCGCTTTTTGTGCTGGTAGCGGCTGTCATAGAGATCCCCGTATTAAACCTTATTCACGAATTTTACGCGGGCGGAAAAAATATTCTGTTTTCTTTCGTACCGGTCGGCATGTTCTGTGGTATTTGGTTTATTGTGTTAAAAGACAGAAAGATATCACCTTCCATCACCCTTTCCTACCCCATTCTTTTTTTTATGGTAATGGTCATGGCCCTGACCTCCACTATCAGAACAGGATTCTTAAAAGGGGTGGAATGGAAAGGCCGCCTGGTCGGCTACCGCTTCCGCCATACCCCTGAACGGCATATCGGTACTATGGAGAAAAGAAGAATCAACGGCAGGTACCTGTATCCGTTGTACACCCTTTCGGCCGCATTCATCTACTGGCTCACCCTGCTCCTGGTAGTACTCTTTGATACTCTTGTGTACCGTATGCGAATACGCGGCCGCCGGAACCTGAAAGGTCTGGATTCCGGCGGATTCTTTATCTCTAACCACTCCCTCTACCTTGATCCGGGAATTATTGCCCATGCAATCGCACCCCGGCGTACCTATTTTACGGCTATGGAAGAGACCTTTGATCTACCTCTTGTGGGATATTATATCCGCTTGCTGGGGGCATTCCCCGTGTCGGAAAATCTTCCGTTTTCAAGCCTGATTCGGGTATGCGGAGAAATCCTGAAGCAAAAGAAATATATCCATTTTTTTCCGGAAGGTGATCTTACCTACGGAAGTCACCGTTTGGCGAATTTTAAGCAGGGGGTTTTTTACATGGCACTCCTGTATAATAAACCCATCATTCCGATTGTTATCGATTCCAGACAAAAGCGGTTTTTCGGAATAAAACTGCCGCCGCCCTTTATTCGTGTCCGGGTTACCATATGCAAACCCATTTTTGTGAGTGCTTTTAAAGGGAGAAACAAACGCAAAACACAGGTTATAGAAGAAATGATCTCTCATACACGCTCGGTCATGTCGCCCATACTGCAAAGCCGTAAGGCAGCACGCACTCCTTAATCACCCTTCCGTGATATCAATACCTTGACGGTAGGGGGAGTCCCCGGGCCGCCATGCACCGCCTCGTAACGGATATAGCTTCCATCCTGTAAGGAAAACCAATAATCAGCGTGCCAGAAGTTACCATAAAATCCCACGGCCTTGATGCGGACACGCCGGGCTTTTACTCTGCGCTCGGCAAGGGTAACGGTTTCCGTACCCATTTTGCATGCCTCAAACTCGAACAGGGCAAGGTCATTGGGAGAGATTATCCAGAACTCACATCGTTTTTCCCCGGACAACACAAAATCCCGCAAGCTGTATTCCGGATACTGATACCAGGGTCGAGGATCAATAGTATATTTCTTATCCACTTTTCGGCGCTTGAACATTCCGGTAAGCCTGATTGTATTGCCCGTGCGCCGGGCCGTAAGGTCACTGCCCGCCGTGTCCTGCCTGAACTCCCACAACAACTGGTTGCGGTAATTATCATACCGGTTTCTGCTTTCCGGGGTGGTAAACAGGGAGCCCGCCCGGGTCTGCTTCCAGCCCAGGGTTTCATATCCCAGCGTGTCGCCGGTGGTGACCTTATATGTATGTTGTTCCTGGGCCGAAACCGCCTGGGGATACAGCAGCCCCGTACACAGGAGAACAAGTAAACAGTAATGTTTCATAGCATTGAAATATAAGACACCGATACACGATTATCAACAGAATTTTAGCATTGACAAGGATTTTTAATCACAATATCCTGTTAGATGATGAAAAGAGTAATCCTTTTGCTTGCTTGTATTGCTGTTTTTTTCTCCTGTAAAAGCCTGCCCAAACCGGGAAACGACACAGACTCTCTGGTGATCGGGGGTTTTACCTGGGAGTTTCCCGACGGTTTTTTTGAGTTGGCACCAAAAACACTGACAAATGACATTACCCTCGGCATGGTAAATCTGAGCAACGGCAAGCGGTTCTCCATTCGGGTTTCCAACGGTTATTTTACTTTCCTGGCCCACGGTAATGATCAATACATGCTGCAATACGCAAAGTACAAAAGCCCCGGCGGCCCTAAAATCTATACGCTCGGGTACAATTTGAACCTGCAAATAAACAGTAAACCAAAGCGGATAATATATGTGGGTCATATAAGATTATTATTCTCCCGTCCGGAAAAGGTAGAGGCAAAAGGCAAGGATGCTGCCATATATACTTCCTGGTATTTCAGGAAACGACTCGTCATAGAAAATAAAATAGCTGAACTACAAAAATACCTGACCAAAAACGCCCGTAATACAAGCTGGCGGAATTATACGGTAGAAAACCTCTATGAAAAGTAAATTCGCGCTTTGCCTGCTTTTGGCAATTCTTGTCAGCTGCGTTTCGGTCAATGAAAATATCACCGGCTTTTCGCTCTTGTCAAAACGCACCTGTGAACACGAATATAAGGATTTATTAAAACGCCTTGACGCCGACAAGGATTCAATCCGGGGTATCAATGCCGACACGCTTATCGAATTTCTGGATAAATTCTCCCGCGTGTATTCCGTCTTTTACCGCGATTACCAGCTTGCGGAGTGGTTAACCGTCCTGAATATCGGTGATCCCGCCAGGCTGTCCCGAGCTAAAAAAAATCTGAATAATCTGGTAAATGCAAACAGCCGGACATTCCGGCAATTACACCGGAAAAGTCAGGTAATGAATAAAATACAAAAGCATCGCGTCACTTTATGGGAAAAAACCTTTGAATATGACAAAAAAAATGTCGGCGGTAAGGGCTCGGCGGATATTAGCGATGAAATCGATGAAATCGAGAATACTATATTAAAAAGCAGAAAACAGGATATTCAGATTTTATTGAACCAGAAAAATCAGTTTACCCGCCTCTTTAAATTGCGCAATCAACTTGCCCGGCTAAAAGGGTATCGTAATCATCTCTATTATGTCTTTACCGGGGATGAAATCGATGAGTATACAAAAATCAATAACGCTCTATTTAAAGCACTGCCCCGGAAAATTGCGGCAAAAGAAAATATCAGTGGATTGATTTTACCGAAACCTTCCCGGTATTTTGCACTTGTGCAAAATCTTGTACAGGGGATGGGTCTCACCATAAATAAAGAAAAGATTAAATACTTTATCACACACCATTTCACTTACAATAAAACTTTTATGACCATTATCGAACCGAAAAATGAGTGCCGAATTTACCTGTATTTTCCCAAAGTAAAATTATATCCGGATGAATATCTGAATTTTTTTTCCGCGCTGGTGCATGAAACCGGGCACAGCCTGCATTTCCAATATGAGAGCACCGATCCCTTAATATTCAATTTCCATGATAAAACCGTTACGGAGACCATGGCAATTTTCTTTGAAAACATAGTATATTCCAAAGAGTGGCTGGAAAAATATTTTCCACACAAACTGTCCGCAGAAGAGATTCAGGTAATCCTAAATAATCGGAAGAAATCCATCATTGAATTTTTTCGCTATGCTGTTTTTCTCTGGAACTATGAGAAATCAATTTATGCAAACCCCGACCAGGATATGGCAAAGCTGTATAAAACCCTGGTGGTTAAATATCATCTACCGAAAAACAACCAATACCGACTCTGGTATGACACCTCCATCTTTGCCTCCCACGATCTGTATTACATTCACTACACCCTGGCCTACCTGTATGCCTTCAAACTAAAAAAAATGCTGCAAAGAAAATATGGGCCGTATTTTTTCGAAAACCCCGCGGTAGGGAAATTCCTTGTGGATAGAATCTTCGAATATGGAAGATCTTTAACACGGAAGGAGCTTTTTACCCGAGCCTTCGGTAATGATGAATTACCAGTCAGTGAATATATCGCCTATTTAAGCGACTAAATAGTATATCGTCAGTTTAAATCCGGTAATAAGGAGATGACCAATGAAAAAAGCATTTACAAGAACCTTGGGTAAATCAGGTATCAAGGTAAGCGCCCTCGGCCTGGGCTGCTGGGCCATCGGGGGTCCATGGAATTTTCTGGGCAGTCCGGCCGGCTGGAGTGCGGTAGATGATAACGAATCAATAAAAGCGATTCATCAAGCACTCGATATGGGCGTCAATTTTTTTGATACAGCCGCGAACTACGGCTGCGGGCACAGCGAACGAATTCTGGGACAGGCACTGCAAGGAAAGCGGCAGCGGGTAGTGATCGCTACCAAGTTCGGGTATAAGGTTGATGAGGCCGCAAAGGAAGTGTATACGTACGGAGAAAGCGAAGAAGAGAGTGATGCGGCTGCTCACGTACGGGAAAACCTGGAAAACAGCCTGAAGAGGCTGCAGACCGATTATGTGGATGTCTACCTGCTTCATATATGGGGCCTGAAGATAAACCGCGCTCTGCAGGTACGCGAGGTCCTGGAAGAATTGGTACAAGAAGGAAAGATCCGCACCTACGGTTGGAGCACGGACCGTGTTGACGCGGTAAAGACTTTTTCAGCCCCGGCTCACTGCGGTGTGGTGGAGCAGAACCTGAACATATTCGACGGCGATCTGGATCTGCTGGCTCTCTGTGATGAAATGAATCTTGCCAGCGTCAATCGCGGCCCGCTGGGCATGGGAATACTTACCGGGAAATTCAGTGAAACGTCAAGTTTCAAAGACGATGACGTACGCAAACATGCGCAGTGGTTCGGCGGGCTCAAAAACGGCCGGCCAAACAAGGAATGGCTTGACGCCCTTGCCGCGATAAAAGAGGTGCTTACAAGCAATGGCCGTACGCCGGCGCAGGGCGCGCTGGCCTGGATCTGGGCAAAAAGCCGGAGAACAATCCCCATTCCCGGATTTAAAACCGTAAAACAGGTTGAGGACAACGCCGGCGCAATGGAGTTCGGCCCTTTGACAAACGAACAGCTTAATGAAATTGATAAACTGTTGTCCGAATCCAAATAAAAAACAGGTGCCCCGAAGTTTGTTTCGGGGCACCTGTTACCCAATATGCTAATTTTTTATTATTTGCACTTGACATTTTTCCAATTGTCAATTACAACTTACTGCAATTTACCGTATAAGGAGTTATAATCCAAACCATGTTTAAGTCGTTCACCGCACATAAGGAATTTATTCCCAAGCTTTTTACCATTGCGCTGCCCATTATACTACAAAATTTGCTGCAGGCTTCCCTGAATTTCGTGGACGTCTTTATGGTAGGACAGTTGGGTGATAATGCCGTGGCCGGTGTGGGTATCGCCAACTCTATCTACTTTTTGTTCATTATGTTTATCTTCAGCATCGCCAGCGGGGCAGCCATCTTTACCGCCCAGTACTGGGGAAAGAAGGACATCCATCATATTAACTCATCACTGGGAATCGCCTACATGTTTGCCGGAATTTCAGCCCTGATCTTTACCACGGTTATCTTTCTTTTACCGCGCCAGCTGATCACGATCTATAACAGCGATCCCGTCGTGGTGCGGTTGGGCACGGAATACATCAACATAGTGGTTTGGAGCTTCTTTTTCACCTCATTGAATATCGTATACGCGATGATCCTGCGCAGTACCGAACGGGTGATATTCCCCATGGTAGTGAGTATCATCGGGCTTTCGACCAACACAATCCTTAACTACCTGCTGATCTTCGGCAACTTCGGTTTTCCCAAGTTGGGGGTCAGGGGCGCGGCTATTGCCACGCTGATCGCCCAGACACTTTCTTTCAGCATCTTGATAGTTTTCTCCTATATCCGCCGGCATCCCACGGCGGCGGGATTTAAAGAGCTTTTCAGTTTTTCACGTGACCTGTTAAAGCGGTTTATCAACCGCTGGCTGCCCGTCATGGGACAGGGCATGGGCTGGGCCCTGGGGTACAACATGTACAGCATCATCTACGGGCATATGGGAAAGGAGCCCCTGGCCGCTTACAACATCGCCTGTTCCGTGGAACGCGTCTGCCTTACCCTGTTTTTGGGCCTGGGTGCCGCCTGTTCCATTATGGTAGGCAACCGCATAGGGGCGGGTGAAGAGCACAAGGCCAGGGATTACGCCAAGAATTTTCTGATGCTGTCCGTCGGTATTTCGCTGGTTTTCGGTACGCTGTTGATACTTTTCAGGGGGAGTATTGTGGGAATTTACAACCTCTCCCCGCAAAGCACGGACTACCTCTATTCCCTGCTGCTGGTCATGGCCTGTATCCTGCTGGCCCGGGTCACCAATATTACCTTTAACGGCGGAATTCTGAAGGCGGGGGGCGATACATACTTCAGCATGATTATTGACATGGGAGGCATCTGGTTGATCGGGGTGCCGATCGCCGCCATAGCCGCCTTTGTCCTGGGTCTTCCCGTCTATTATGTAATGGCCCTTGCCGCTGCCGAGGAGTTTGTAAAGATGACGGCAGCCTATTTCCGCTTTTTTTCCAACAAGTGGATCCATAACCTGGTAAAACAACCGGCCCAGGCAAAATAACACAAAGAAAGGTGAAACAATGAAAAGAGAAACCATATCCTATGAACGCGTACTGTATTATATCGGGAACGTCTCCCCCATGTATTTTGCCTTCCGCATCGGGGTAAAAGGCGATATTCCTTTGGACGGTCTGAAGCGGGCCCTGGCAAAACTACAGGAGCGCCATCCCCTGGCCCGGGCCCGGGTGGAGATGACCGCCGATAAAAAGCAGTATGTCACCGACGAGAACCCGAGCCCCATTCCGGTAAAGGAGTTCGACGGCGGCGGAACGGATTGGAAATCCGTGCTGAAAAGCGAACTGCTGACGACGTTCGATATCTTCCGCGGTCCGATGATCAGGTTGAACCTTATTCGGAATGAGGACACAACGGATATAGTGGCGGTATTCCACCATGCCCTGTGCGACGGGCTGTCCGCGGTACAGTTTCTGCATGAAATGCTCTTGTTTCTCTCCGGTACGGCTACCGACTTAAAACCTTACGAGAATGCGCCGGTATTTTCAAAGCTGATAAAAAAAGAAATCATGGATGTGATAGACAGCCGCGAGCTGCCGCCCTGGTTGAAAAACAAGGAATATTTGAACATCGAGCTAAAACCGCCCAAAGCCGAACCCTTTCCGCAGCCTGATTTTGCCCTTCACCATTGGTTTTTTGACCGGGAGCAAACCCAAAAGCTTATCGGTCGGGCCAAATCATGGGAAATTTCCGTACACGCACTGATGGGGGCGGTTATCCTTAAGACCTTTGCCGAAGAGTTTGGAAAGACGGAAGGATACACGCGTAAGCTGCAGAGTCCCTTAAGCTTCAAACCCTTTTTAAAGGATGAAGCGCAGGAGTATTTTGGCCTGTTCAACGGTTTGTTGACCGAGGAGTTCGACTGCTCCCCCGAAAGGTCTGTGCGGGAGATCGCCGGGGACATCTTCCGCCGTCTGAAGGAAAAAATCGCGGATTATGTTCCGCTGACCGGCTACTATTTTTTCAATACCTACTTCCTAGACGGTATAGCAGACCCGGAATTATACTACGCCAACCGGCCTAATCCGGCCATGGATTATGACGTCTCTCTTTCCAACCTGGGGAAGGTAGCCATGCAGGAAACCTACGGCAACTACACGGTGGAAAAACTCTACGGCCCGGTTTTCAGCGCCATCAGGGGCGAGAGGGTCATCGGGGTAAATACTTTCGCGGGCCGCATGTTCTTTACCTGCATCTACGACAAGGACTGCTTTGATCACTCGGCGGGCAGCAGGATTATGGAACGAATACAAAAGATGTTCCGGGAGATCGCGGGATAATAGGAAAAAACAGATG
>CAZWKE010000008.1:60595-73039 GCA_964634205.1 uncultured Spirochaetaceae bacterium | reverse complement strand
CATTTTACGGTATCCAATACCCCACCCTCAAATTCATCCGAGAACACAAGCTGCCAATTGTCGTTAACCATAGAATCCATGGAACTCCTCCTTGTCGGTGGAAAAGAGGTTGTACATGATATAAGTATACAAACAAACAGGAGGGAAATATAGCTGATTTTTTTTGACTTGTTCATGGTTGTCCGCACGGCGGAGAGCCTGCGATTACTCCCGCAGCGATGCCAGGAAAAACAGGATAAATTGCGCTGTTTTTATCGGCTCATCCAGGTGTACCACGTGACTGGCCGTTTCAAGATATTCCACCGAGCAGTCCCTCAGGCCCGTCTGCAAAATGGCGGCCTTCTCTGCGCTTATATGTCCTTCCCGTTCGGGATTTCCGCGCAGCAGCAGCACCGGGCAGTCGACATCGGGCATAAGCTCCTCCAGATTGAAACCTTCGAACACCTGCTTGTCCAGCACTGCGGTAATGGTTTTTTTGTCCAGCCGGGAGAGATCAAGCGCGCGTTTTCGGGCCAGGGCGCCCTGCTCTTTCAGAGAATGGGAGAGGACCGCGGGATCCCGGCCATCTTTCAGCACCTCCAGGCAGCCGATAAAATAGCTGCGGAAGTCATCGTCATGCACAATATCGGCAAAGACAAACGGATCGATCAGGGTGATACTTTTACAGTTTACGGGAGATTCCGCCGCCAACAGCAGGGCAACAGCCGCCCCCAGGGAGTGTCCGATAAGCGAAACCGGCTCCTCCCCCAGATGATCTAGAAATGCCCGGATATCGGCGGCGTAATCCGTAATTCTATATGCACCGGCCGCGGATGACAGGCCGTGTCCGCGCAGGTCGGGGGCATAGACGGTATAATACGGATACAAAAAAGGAACCAGTTGTAAAAAGGCCTGCCAGCAATCGGAAAGCCCGTGCAGCAGCACCAGGGGCGGTCCGTTCTGCGGCCCTTCCACATAATGGAGCCTGGTAGTATTGTGCTCAAAATACCTGTCGGTAAACATGCGAAAATCCCCCCTATCTTACAGAAATCCGGCTCAGTATAAATAAAGCAATCATATAATGCAATACCGGTGGAATAAGATCAGAAGAACAATACGGTTGATCATTGTCTCTCCGCCGTGATTCAAGTATTATAGAATTATCATCAAACGGAGGGCATAATGCAAAACACAAATGCTCACCGGGCATTAAACTGCGGACAAAGCATCTGGCTGGACAATATCAGCCGTGCCATGTTTACCGACGGTACATTGAAGCGGATGATTGAACAGGGTTTACGGGGAATGACCTCCAATCCGACTATCTTTGAAAAAAGCATCGGCGGCGGTACGGAGTATGATGATCAGATTAACGCTGCGTTACAAACCGGAGAAAGTGATTTTCAGATCTATGACGAGCTCACGGTAACGGATATTCAGAAAGCCGCCGATATGTTTTTTCCCGTTTACAAAGAGTCGGCCGGCAGGGACGGCTATGTAAGCCTGGAGACAAATCCGGAACTCGCCTACGATAGCATGGAAACCGTCAAAGAGGTGCAGAGGCTCAAAGCGCGGGTCGACAGGCCCAATGTAATGTTCAAGGTGCCCGCTACCGCTGAAGGGTTCCCCGCAATCGAAAGGCTTACCGCGGAGGGGGTAAACATCAATATTACATTGATATTCTCCCTGGAGCAGTATGAGAAGACCGCAAGGGCCTTCATCCGCGGTCTGCAGTCGCTTGACAAGCGGGGAGGCGAACCGGGCCGGATCGGCTCCGTGGCCAGCGTATTCGTCAGCCGGATTGATACCCTGGCCGATACACGTATAGAAGCACGTTTGGATGCGGAAGCTGATCCGCAGCGCAAACAGCGCCTCCGCGCGCTTAAAGGGCGGATTGCTCTTGCCAATTCCGGCCTTATCTACGCGCGCTTCAGGGAGATTTTCTCCGGGCAGGATTTTCTGGAATTGAGCAAAAACGGAGCCGGGTTGCAGCGGGTGCTCTGGGGCTCTACCAGCACCAAGAATCCACAGTATGATGATCTAAAATACGTTGATAATTTAATCGGGAGAAACACGGTGAACACCATGCCCACACAGACATTCCACGCCTTTCTGGACCACGGCAAGCCGATTGAAACGCTTACGGGTGAAAAATCGGAGGCGAAAAAGGTAGTAAAAGAGCTCGCGGACTGCGGAATATCATACGACAATATCTGTAATACACTCTTGCGCGAGGGCGTGGATAAATTTTCAAACTCGTTCAAGTCTTTACTGAATACTATCCATCAAAAAAGGGCAAGCCTCTAAAGGCCTTGCAGAGCGGGTGGCGGTGGGTTTGCGGGAATACGGTCAATAAAAAAACTTATGGATTCTCCCGGCCGATTATATTATAACTATTACTATGAAAACTACGATTTTAATTTCCTTGCTCTTTTTTTGTATTTTTTCTGTCTGGTCCCAGGACCCCGCACAGCCGGAACCCACACGACAGGACCCGCAGCCTGATTCGTTGATCCAGTTTGATTTCAGGCTGGCCCCGAACAGCCAGGGCGCGTTGGAGGGCTCTGCCCGGGTAAACCTGTTGTGGTGGGACTACCTGTCCAGCGGGGTCAGCTTTACGGTAACAAACTTTACCTCCGTATACGATGAGTACGGCGGCAGCACCACCTCGATCGAATCCAATAAGGTGCTTGAGTTCGATATCGTCAAAACCCGTAAAGATCTTTTAAAGCTTTCTTGGTCCGACAACTCGTATATCGCCCTGAATGCGGGGATCGGTGCCTCCATTGCCTGGCTTAACCAGGAAAAGTACGGGCACGGAGACATCCAGCCGCTTCCCGGAGTTTTTGCCTATTTTTCCAAGCAGGACATTTTTTACGTCAAACCGCTGGCACGCGCCGAACTGGAAATTGCCCTTGGGTTTTTAAATCTGCGAGGTTTTGCCGGCATAACCCCGTTTGATATCATCACCCATACCGACGGTGAGTTTTTCTTTTCCACTGTAGGCGTCAAAGCCGACTATTCGATCGATGCCGGGAGCACGGAGCTGCAATGCGGTGGCGAACTGCTGTTTACTCCCTCAGAAGACCTGGAGATCAAACTCGGATTCAATTATACGTGGTACAGCGGTACGGCAGAGGCTGCCGACGCTGCTACAGGATTTTCCCTCAAAGAAATCCCCTACGAAACCGACCAGTATGAAGTCCTCGGTTCACTCTCCTTCAGTCTTTTCGGGTTCAGGCCTAAAATCGGGGTTTCCTATGTGTATTACAAGTTCAGGCCGGGAGATACCATCGCGGTAAGTTATTCCAGCGATCGTTTCCGCTTTTCTTTCGGTTTGGTAAACAATTGACATCCGCCTTCCGGCCGATTGTTTATAAAATCCGCGGCATGTCCCTGAACAGGGTTTCTCCCTTGACAAGCCAGGAGATACCGAATGCCAAAAGCATTATGGTTTCGAAAATCAGCACCAGCCGGTATTTGTCTATTTCTGTATTTGGAAACAATAAAAAGAGCACAACCATAATAACAATGGAAGCCAACATAATAATTCCGCAGGTGATATAAACAATATTACGCTTCTTCTTATTTTTCGTCGGCAAAAGGGTCTTGCGTTTAGTCAATGTAAAAAGAAAAATGGAGTTGATCGCAAGCAGGGTAAAAAATACGGCCGCGCAGCTTAGATGGATCGTATTGGAAAGCTGTGGACTTAACTGGAAGATACCCACGGGATCTGTCGGTGAACTACCGTGTAGGCAGGGGAAGAGCGCGATGCCGAAACCCGCCAGTGCGCTTGCCGATGTCACCAAGCCGTCGATTAATTCATATCCTTTGTAGGTAATAAGAAACAGGGAGACGCCGAACAACAGCCCCACAAAAAAGTCTCTCATATTGGTATAATAATAATCACTGATGGAAGGCTCCACATAAAGCGCGGCAAAAAGCAGGCCGCCAAGTATACAGATAAAGGGGAGGAGCATTCCCAGGATACCGATTAAACGGCGCAGGGCGATATACGATATGATAATACTCCTGTTTTTCTTTCTGAACACAAAATCCTCCTTATTCGCTTAACACTGTTTTCAAAACCTTACTGAGTTCATTTACACGGTAAGGTTTTGATACCGCGGCTTTAAAGCCGTACTCCTTGTATTTGGACATGATCTCATTGTCCGCGTAACCGCTCGAGACAATCGCTTTAATATCCGGATCGATCTTCTGCAGTTCTTTTAAGGTCTGCTCGCCCCCCATACCGGCGGGAACCGTAAGGTCCAGAATGACCGCCAAATACGGATTTCCCGACGCACGCGCCTGTTTATAAAGCTCCACTGCTTCCCTGCCCTCTTGGGCGGTGGTAACCGAGTACCCCAGCTGTCGGAGGCTGGTTTTTACAAATTGCTGTACAAGGTCTTCGTCGTCCATCAAAAGAATCCTGCCCGAGCCCTTTTCCGGAGATTGTTCGGTTTTCCTGGCAATAGTAATATCTCGGGTCATAGCCGGCAGATACATGTAAAAAACGGTACCTTTCCCCAGTTCGGATACCATGGTTATATATCCCTCATGTTTTTTTATAATGGAATAGACGGTCGCCAGCCCCAACCCCGAGCCTTCCTGTTTGGTGGTGAAAAACGGATCGAATATTTTTTGTGTCAACTCATCCGGAATACCCCCGCCCTGATCCCCGAATGATATTTTTAAATACGCACCGGGGTTAAGCGGCAGCTTGGAATCCTTATCAAGTATAATATTTTCCGCCTTAACGGTAATGGTCCCGCCGCCTTCCATAGCCTGGCGGGCGTTAATCGCCAGATTGCTGATTACCTGGGAGATCTGGCCTTCGTCCGCTTCGATTTTCCAGAGCTTATTACTGAAAGCGTACTCGGTATTTATCCAGGAGCCGCTTAAGGAGATCAACATGGCTTCCCTGATAACCTTTTCAATATCAATTGCAGTTTTCCTGGGCAGTCCGCCCTTGGCAAACGTCAGCAACTGCCGGGTGAGGTCTTTGGCCCGGTAGTAGGCGGACAGGGCCCGTTCACAATAGTCATTTATCTCCTGGTCCTCCCCGCTGCTTTCCTTTATCAGATCCAGATACCCGAAGATGCCGTTGAGAAGGTTGTTAAAATCATGCGCAATACCGCCGGCAAGAATCCCAAGGGACTCCAGCTTTTGTGTTTTTATTAGCTCTTCTATAATTTTCTTGCGTTCCGTTACATCTCTGAAAAATCCGATATTGCAGACTACTCCGTCCACAATCGTGGACTTGGCACTGATATCAACATAAATAACCTTTCCGTTCTTGGTGATACAGGGGATGTTGTTCGTCTGGTATATTTCCCCTTTGGCCTGTTTCTGAAAATTTTCCAATACCGCAGGCAGGTCACTCGCGGGATGGATATCATCCACCGTCAGGGAAAGCAGCTCCTTTTCCTTATAACCCAACATGCGGCAGATTGCGGGATTGGCATACCTGAATTTTTTAGTTTCAACCTCGGCGATTAGAATCCCGTCCGCGCTTTCCAAAAACAGTGTCTTATACCGCGCATCCGACTGTTCCAGTTTTTGTTCGGCATCCTTCTGCCTGCTGATATCATGAAGTACTCCCTGGATGTATTTCACCGTGCCGTTTTCATCGGGGACATTCTGTATCTGCTCGAATATCCAGACAATCCCCCCGTCTTTCCGCCTGATGCGGTACTCCCGCTGGGTGGAAAAATCCGGAACGCTTTTAATTTTTTTAAGATCACCGGTAGCGGAAAGCCGTTCATAATCTTCCTTAAGAATAAGCTGTTCCCATTTGATGTCTCCCGCCAGAAACTGCAGCTCCGTATACCCGCTTATTTTTTTCACCGCCCCATGAAAGAAAACCGGCTTGAACCCGATGTCCTCCCTGTACGCAATTCCGTCAAAGGTTTGTACAAAACTCCGGTATTTCTGCTCGCTCTCCCGCAATTCCAGCGTACCCTTTTTCAATTGCTTTTCTTTCAGCTTCAGCATCCGGTTGCTGTCGGCCAGCTTGCTGTTTACCGACGTTATCAGCATAAACTGTTCCGCTTTTTTACGCTCAAAGGAATAAATAATTATCACCGTAAAAACCGTCAAAATGGCGGCACAGGAAAGCAACACAAGTTGAATTAAATGCAGTGAATGGTGTTCATTCTGTATCCGGTGATTAACCTCATTTTCGATGTGTACCGACATGGAATAGAGCTGCCCCAGGTTACGCAGGACTGTCTGCGGTTCATAAATACCCGGTGTTTCCTTTTGCACCACCTGTATCACCACCTGCAGTTTACTGCGCATCTGCTCTAAAAGCGCCCGTATTCCCCTGTCCGATACCGGGT
Organism: uncultured Spirochaetaceae bacterium; assembly: GCA_964634205.1. Classification (GTDB taxonomy): domain Bacteria; phylum Spirochaetota; class Spirochaetia; order SZUA-6; family RPPD01; genus JAFGGG01. The sequence continues at coordinate 66,716 of CAZWKE010000008.1, read as the reverse complement.
AAAAAAACTGACCGCCGGTTTTCCCGCCCTCCAGCAGCACCCCGGTATACGCGGCGGCCTGCTGTAAAGGCTTCAGGGGCTGTGCCTTACTCAGGCTTTTCCGGTTGTCGTGCAATTGGGACTCAAGCAGGCTGATCCTTATCTGCATGGCCGCGAACTTTGTCGGCTGGTATCGTTCAATAATATTCGTAGAGAAGATGAACACATAAGAGATCGCGATAAAAATAACCAGAAAGGACGCGCCCAGCGCACCGTAATATAGAGAGGGAATGGGAGGTTTCCGTACTTTTTCCGTAGACTCTTTCTTATTCATCATGGATTACATTTCTTCCCACACGTCAATTTCCGCCCCGGTTGCAAAACTTCTATGTTTGGGAAATCAGCCATACACAGCATAAATTATAGGTCAAATGCGGAACAAATGCAAAAAACAAACATAAAATCCGGGGCCGGTTCAGACCTTGACCGCGTCTTTTTTTACATATGTGATCAGATAAAAAATGGCCAGGAAGGAAGCACATATATTTATTATCATCATCCAGGTGCTGTCAAGAAAATGGATGACAACAGCGCTTGCCAACACCCCTGCGGCCAACGGCAGTTTGGTGCCCAGCAGGGTGAACAGGTTCATGTAAATCGCGCGCATGTTCTTGTGCGCCCACGCATCTATCAGGTTTATTATTCCCAGGAACCAAAGTCCAAATCCCAGGCCGTGCAGCATATTTACGGCCAATACCGGTATGGTCAGGCCCAGGGGGGTAATAAACGCCAGAAGCAGATTCTTCATTACCATGAATACCGCTCCCCAAAGTACCATGCGATAGCTGCCCAGTTTTCGAGCAATAACCCCGGAAAAATACATGATGAAAAGTTCCGGCAGGGAGGCCACGGCAAAGGCAAGCCCGATAATCAGATAACTCAAATGATAATCGTCAAAAAAATATGCCGTAAAACTGAAAGAACCGAAAAATCCGAAAGAATGCAGAAAACAAAAAATAAGCAGCCGCTTAAAGGGCTTATTACGTCTCAGATGATCCCATGGGACTTTAATCCGGCGGATTTTGGCCTTAATTCCGGAAAAAGCCACGATCCCCAACAGGATAAATCCAAGGCAAAAATAAACCATGATTACCGCGATGCTATGCAGCAGCCAGAGTAACAAACCCACCAGTGCCGTATTTACCACCCAGGAAAGGGTCGCGTTTATTCTGAAGCGCCCGAACAGACTTGCGGGTAACCGCCGTGCATGCAGATACTCCAAGGTCTCCGTGGAAATAAGCGGGAAAATCGGATTCAGGAACAGACCGGTAAACAGCACACCCAAGCCGATGAACAATATTCTCCCGCCCATTCCCATTCCGTCACGAAAGAAAAAACCGGGAATTCCCAACAACACGGCACCGACAATGACAAACGCAGTACAGAACAGGAGCACCCTGTTCTCTATTTTAAACCTGTCCGCAATATACCCGGCAGCCGGACTGGAAAACAGGTATAAAAAAGACTGGCTGAAAAGAAATATGCCGATAAGCAGATCAAACGGCTGTCCGTTCGCAAACACCAACACCTTTTTCAGATAAAGACTGAAAAAAGGATTTATGGCACTGAGGCCCATATAACTGAACCAAAAAAGTAATACTATTCGAAGCCTCGCGGACCTGCGGTAAGAAAGCATAGAAGTTGCCAACATATCGATTAACGGTTAAAAAGTCAATTACGGACCGTTTGATCAGATCTGCCGCCGCGGCCGGCTGGTTTCGGAGCACTGTCGCGACGGACTCCGGTCTTCGGCGCGGTATCGCCGGAAGCCTCCCGTTCGAATCCAACCAACTCGTTCACCAGGTACAGGGGCCGGGCCTTTGATTCATCATAAATACGCCCGATGTATTCCCCGATAATACCGAGTATTAAAAGTATTACCCCGTTAAATATCAAACTCAACGATATCAGGGATGTCCAGCCCTGGACGGTTTCCCCGCTGAAGAACCGGTAGAGGACATAAACCAGGTAGCCGAACCCTCCCAAAGATACCATTACGCCCAAAAACGAGGCCAGGCGCAGCGGTTTGTAGGAAAAGGAAACAATGGCGTTTAAGGCAAAGCGGATCATTTTGATGAAGGGATACTTGGTCTTCCCCGCAAAGCGCTTGTCCCGCACATAGGGCACCGCGGCCTGCCGGTACCCGGCCCAGCTGATAAGTCCCCGCACAAAGCGGTTGCGCTCGTGAATATTGCGTATGGCGTCACACACTTTACGGTCCAGCAGACGGAAATCACCAACATCCTTCGGAATCGCCACCTGGGTCATACCCGAAAGAAAGCGATAGAATATCTTAGCGGTCACCAGCTTGAACACGGTTTCGCCTTTGCGCTTCATGCGTTTCCCGTATACCACGTCAAAGCCCTGCTTCCATTTATCGATCATTTCGAGCATGACCTCCGGGGGGTCCTGCAGATCGGCGTCGATAATCAGAACCGCGTCGCCGCTGACAAAGTCCATGCCCGCGGAGATGGCTATCTGGTGACCGAAGTTCCTGGAAAAATCGATGATTTTCAGGGCTTGATTGCTTTTCGCCATTTTTTGCAGCAGCGGTTTGGTGTTGTCCCGGCTGCCGTCGTTTACAAACACCAACTCATAGCTTTCCGCGGTTTTGTCCATAACAGTTTTTAAGCGGGACACGCATTCCTCAACCACCTCCTCTTCGTTATACACGGGAATAATCACTGAATAGACGGGTTTTTGTTTCACGGCATCACTCCTTCCTAGAGGTAAAATACCCACGATTTAAACCAGCGCAGAAACGCCGCGTATGTTTTAAGCACCGGCAGGCCGGACAGAACCGGGTAAAATACAATGAACAGCACCAGCACCAGGGCAAGATACACATACACCCCGAACCTTGCCTTGGGTTTTTTTTCTAAAATAAACATAATGACATAGACGATACAAAACACCATAAACGGCACCGCGGTAAAAAAATGATAAATAAAGGTCAGGTCACGGGGGATGATTATCCACGGCAGGTACTGGGACAAAAAGGCAATCATGATGAAGAGTACCCGTTTATCTTTTTTATAGATCGCAATAAAAACCGCCGCCAGCAGGCAGAGACTGCCCACCCACCATACCGCCGGGTTACCGAAGGCCGCGATACTGGAGACGACGGCGGGAGGCAGATACTGGTGTCCGCTGTAATACCACAAGGGCCTGACCATAAAAGGCCACTGCCACCAGCTCGAAGCAAAGGGATGGGTGGCGACCAGCTTGCTGTGGTAATTATACATATCTACCTGGTCATTAATCACAAACGACACGGGCCGGGGCGGTGCGGTGGCCGCGATTATGGGAAGGTAGGCCAGAAAATATATGACCGCGGGAATAATGATAAAAAACAACACACACCAAAGCAGGGTTCTGCCGAGTTTCGGCCGGAACTGTCGGGTAACCGCCAGGCAGACAAGGCTCTCCGCTTGCGGCACCGGTTTTCCCTGATAGACCGATACGCGTGCGGACCCCGGGTACAGCACCGTACGGCTGGCCTGTTTCACCACCCTACGGGCGGCAGCGTATTCCCTGCTCCGTTTCCATACGGTATAAAAAAAGATAACGGCCAATCCCAGGGCGCCGTATAAGGCCGTCCATTTACAGGCCGCGCCCAGTCCGAAAAATATCCCTGAAAACAGCAGGGGCCTCAGCGTCTGTCTGAAGGGGTTCTTAAAAAAACTCATGCGAAAATAATCGTACATAAAATAGTACATCAGGATGATGAAAAACACGGCGTATACATCGATAGTGGCGATCCTGGTCTGGACAAAATGCATAAAATCGAAGGTGAATAAAAACGCGGTAAAGAACGCAGCCCGGGTTTTGCCGAACAGTTTCTTCCCGAACGCGTACATCAGCGGCACCATGAGTACCCCGAACAGCGTGCCCATGAATCTCCATCCCCAGGGAACCATGCCGAACAGCAGTATCCCCAGGCTGATGATAAGCTTCCCCAGCGGCGGGTGAGTAGTCTCCGAGGGGGGAATGCCCAGCAGGTTTTCATAGCCGGTCCTGGCAAAATACACCTCGTCAAAAATAAACCCGTCCAGATACCCCGGTATATGTGCAATGGTGTCCTGTTCATCGAACACATTCCCTGGACTGCCCTGCTGCGGTGTCCGTCCGGGGACGGCCGCCGCGCCTGAATCCTTCCCTGCCCCGGCCGCCGCGTTTACGGCAAAGGGCGTGATCTTTTTTATCGGCAGGGGCTTTCTGCTGTCCCTGCCGAACAGGGCGAGTTCATCGAGCATAACCCCGGGTGTCGCCGCCGTTACCTTGAGATAGCGCGCCTTCAGATCAAGCGCGGCAAACCGCCACTGGACAGCGTCGAACCTTGTGGGCTGGGAAATCGTGACCGGCGCGCTCCAGTTTTTATGGTCCTGGGAAAATTCCAGCGTGTAGCTTCCGGCCCCCAGGCCGAAAAAATAATAGACTCTGGCAATACGTTTCTCGCGGCCCAGGTCGGCATAAAAGCCCTCTCCGCTGTGCAGCGGCCTCCAGTAGGTCTGCGGTGCTTTAAAGGAGCCCAGGTTGACAAAGGCAACGCAGGCGTATACCAGAGTCAGCATACCGACCAGAATCAGGTCCGTTTTTGTATACCGGGTCCGCTCATACCCCGGGACATCCGATGGCCCACTGAGTGCCGGCCCGATAAGCGCCGACCTCCCCGCCTCCCGTTCTCCGGCCGCATACCCCGCGCGGGGTCTCCGCTTTTGGCGCAGCGCTCGCTTCGGTCTGCGCAGAAACATATCGATGCCGATCCACAGTAGGTAGAGAAACAGCAGAATATTGCCAATTGAAGTGATGACCAGCAGTACATCACCGCTGGGAATAAAGGTACTGCCCGTAGTCAAAAAAAAGTTCAGCACCATCTCCTGATTGATCAACAGGGTGGCGCTGAAGCCGGCGAACAACACAAGAAAACGCTTGTCTTTACAGGCGATATAACAGAACAGGGAAAGCGGCACGGCCGGGTAAAGGTAGCGCTCGTGCATTTTTATTCCCAGCACAAATACGGCGGCAATCAAAAACAGCCCCATAAAAAAATAGAACGCGGGGTTCTTGTTCTTTATGAAATCACGGATGCACAGCAGCACCGAGACGGTAACGATTCCCGTAATGAATATGACACCCCAGATTTCCGGGGTAAACAGGAATGCCGGGGTATTGAGTTTCAGCCAGTTACCCCCCAAGAGTGCATAGAGGTTAAAGGCATTAATCGTGGCGTAAGAATAGGAGCCTAAGGTGTGCTTGTACAGGTCGAACAGCCCGACAATCCCCTTTCCCCCGAATGAAAAGGGCAGCGCCGCCGCCACCAGGGTCCCGAGCAGGCAGACAATGGTAATGCCGAACCGACGGTAATTACGTGAACCCACGAGCAGTTTTACCAGGGCATAGATACCCAGCGGCGCAAAGATCAGGGCCTGCGGTTTTATCAGCACGGCGATCACATAGAACACAGCGGCCGGTTCTATTTTCTTGCGGTAAAGCAGATAAATGCTTACTACCAGGAAAAAGGTAAAAAAGGAGTCGATCTGGCCAAACAGGGCGGAGTTATGGATGACCGCCGGATTGAAAATGAAGAGCAATGATAATGCATAAGCCGCCAGGCTTCCCAGCCTTTTTTGGGCAAACCTGTAGATTAATAAGGCCACAAGCAGGTCGGTGATAAACGAAGGAAGTTTGATCAGGATCAGGAACAACGGCGAGTTGTAGGAAAGCCCGAACAGCGAGCGCAGGAACCCGATAAGATAGAGTACATAGATGTACCCGGGAGGATAATCGACAAACATTCCCTGGCTGTAAAATCCGTGCAGGCCCTTGTCAAAGGCCGAAACGGCCCAGCTTTTAAAGCAGGCAATATCCGAGGGGAATCCTTCTACAGACACCGCCAGAAACAGGCGGACCACCAAACCGGCAACCAGGGTAAGCAAAAAAAGCTGTTCGGTCCGCGGCTCCTGTTCCCGCAATCGCCTGGTATCCCGTTTTCTTAACCCGTTTCGGTAGACAAAATATACCATCATCAGGAACAAAAGCGCAAAGAGGACGGTCACCGGCATGGTGTAGGACTGTTTTT
>CAZWKE010000008.1:7061-60495 GCA_964634205.1 uncultured Spirochaetaceae bacterium | reverse complement strand
CCCACCCGCAGGGTAAGGCTGATGGTATGCTGTTTCGGACCGGTTTTCCCGTATAATTCCAGCTTCTGCCAGGTATCATGGGTTCCCCTGATGTCCGTGGAGGCAGCGAGTATATCAAGCAGGCTGATGTTGGCCCCCAACCCCTTTTCGCCCATGCCGAATACCTTTACCATACAGGAGATTTTATACACGGTATCGGGTGTAACCCTCACATTTTGGACCAGTTTTGCGTCATCTGCCTTCAGATTTTCAATAATAACATAGTTTTTCCCTGAAAATGCCCCTTCATGGCCGATGCTGAATAGCACGCCCTGCGGATCATTCGTGTAGGTTTCGGTGGTCCAGCCGCGCGGCAGCCCGTGTTCAGTCTGTTCAAAATCACCGTTATACAACAGGTTCGGCCGGGCAAAAGCGAACGAGGACAATAGAAGGAGTAATAAACCCAAACACTGCTTTTTCATTTTTAAGCATTATAGCCGGAATAGCAAAACCAAAGCAATAAACTTTGAGGTTAATTAAACCTTCCGATTAATTGGCAACAACATGCTCCCGGCGTAAGAAAGACTCGGCCTGGGCGGCAATCTCACGGTAAAAAACCGTCTCGTCATATTTTTCCCGCTTTTTGCAGCCCATGGCATAAATTCTGCATTTGAGCTCAAGTTCCCTACAGGCAAGTCGTAACTGTTCCGGGGTGAATGAACCGCCGGTGATATTACATAAAAGGGCCCAGATCCGAAACAGCTCAATATGACCGTATTTTTCCGAAAGCTGGTCACCGTGGCCCGCCCGCTTTTCCACCAGCGGCCTGTCAATATAGCCGATCTCATGCTGTGCCGTCAGGCGCAGCCATAATTCATAATCTTCAGCCACCTCTAAATTTTCGCGGAACGCGCCGATTTGAAAAAACACCCCGCGGTCGATCATTACCGTGGAAGGACCGATGATACATTTGTTCAGGGCGTCCGTAAAAATATACCCTTCCCGCTTGTGAGTCCGGCCTTTCTGGGAAATGGTCCTCCGGTTTCGCCGCCAGATTTCCCTGGTATGACAGAGTACTATTTTGGGATTCCGTTTAAAGTAATCCATCTGGCAGGAGAGTTTTTCCGGCAGCCACACATCATCGGAATCCAGGAAACAGAGGTACTTTCCGCCTGCCGCCTCCGCTCCCCTGTTCCGCACCAGTCCCGGGAATCCCGTATGATTCAGAAAGATGCGGTGTACGTCTTGTGCGGAAAGCCACTCCCCCGTTCCGTCCGTGGAGCCGTCGTCCACCACAATCAACTCGTAATTTTGATAATCCTGAGCCTTTACCGAGGCAAGCGCCTGTTTTAACAGGGGTAATCTGTTATAGGTTGGAATGATAACCGAAACTTTCGGGCACATAATAATGCTTTCTTATTCCCTCGATTTCTTAGTATATTACATGCAAGAGTACCTGAAGTGCAAGCGCAATTCTCATTTTGAATATGTATACGTTACATGGAGGTTGCAGATGCTATGGAAAAACAGAAATATAATCGATCAAAATGAGAATTGCCGCTGTCAAATATAAAAAGACAGGCAATTTTAGATTTATCCGATTATATTTTCCTTGGTTCAAATGTACTTTGCTGTATAATAGAGTCAAAAAATGAATAAATTTAAAATTGCTGAAATGCAATACACTAATCAAAGGTTTCTTCCCACCACAACCGCCGAAATGCGGGAGCGCGGCTGGGAGGAGGCGGATTTCATATTGATTACCGGTGACGCCTACGTGGACCATCCCTCTTTCGGTGCGGCTATAATCTCACGCCTGCTGGAAAGCAAGGGGTTCCGGGTGGCCGTGTTAAGCCAGCCGGATCCGGCAAGCGCTAAAAACTTCCGGATACTGGGCAGGCCCAGGTTGGGATTTTTAATTACCGCCGGGAACATTGACTCAATGGTAAACAATTATACCGTAAGTAAAAAAAGACGCCCGCAGGACATCTACACTGCCGGGTCAAAACCGGGGCTGCGTCCGGACAGGGCCGCGATCGTGTATTCCATTCGGGTACGTGAGGCTTTCGGGCAGGTTCCGATTATTCTGGGGGGTCTGGAAGCTTCACTGAGACGCCTTGCCCATTACGATTACTGGAACGACAAGGTCAGGCGTTCCGTGCTTATCGATGCCGGGGCGGACATCATTGTCTACGGCATGGGTGAACGGGCGATCAGCGAAATAGCCGCCCACCTGGCACAGGGAATACCGGTCGGCGAAATTCGCTCGGTCAGAGGCACGGTGTACAGAACCGACACCCTACCGGAAGAATCAACATACTGTATCCTCCCTTCTTTTAAAGAAGTGAGTACGGACAAACAGGCCTTTGCCCGGAGTTTTATGCTCCAATATGAAAACAATGATCATGTGCGGGGAAAAACACTCATAGAAAGCTATGACCATTGCCTTGTAGTCCAAAACCCGCCGGCTCTCCCCCTTACCCGGGAGGAGCTGGACCGGGTGTACGAATTACCCTTTTTAAAACGGTATCACCCTGTCTACGAAGCGGACGGCGGCGTCCCCGCCCTGGAAGAGATCAGGTTCAGCCTGACCGGCAGCCGGGGATGCTTCGGCAACTGTCACTTCTGCTCCCTCACCTTCCATCAGGGCAGGCTGGTAAGCTCCCGCAGCCATGATTCTCTGGTGCGTGAGGCCACTGCCTTAACGCGGCTGCCCGGATTTAAGGGGTATATCCACGACGTGGGCGGGCCCACGGCCAATTTCAGAGATCCCGCCTGCGGCACACAGCGTGAAAAGGGCAGCTGTAAGAACAGGGACTGCCTGGTCCCCGTTCCCTGTAAAAACCTTGCGGTCAGCCATCACGACCTTCTCTTGCTTCTGGACAGGCTGCGTAAAATTCCCGGCGTTAAAAAGGTATTTATCCGCTCGGGGCTGCGCTTTGATTACATCATGGCCGATCCGGACCCGCGGTTTCTCACCTGCCTGGTGGAACATCATGTCAGCGGGCAGCTTAAGGTGGCACCGGAGCACATCTCCGGCCGTGTATTGGCCCTGATGAACAAGGCCCCTCATGAGTTATTCGAGCGGTTCGCCGCGCGGTTTGAAAAACTGAACCGGAAACTCGGTAAAAAACAGTTCCTGCTGCCGTACTATATCTCCGGACACCCCGGCTCCACCCTGCACGACTCGATTGCCCTTGCCTGTTTCTTCCGGGAAAAGCATTTTATCCCCGAACAGGTGCAGGACTTTTATCCCACCCCCGGTACGGTTTCAACCTGTATGTATTATACGGGTATCAACCCCCGCACCGGCAGGTCGGTCTATGTGGCCCGCAGCGCGCATGAGAAGGCCATGCAGCGGGCACTCCTCCACTTCCACCGGTCCAAGAACTACCGTCTTGTGTATGCCGCGCTGATGAAGGCGGGCAGGAAGGACCTGATCGGATACGGCCCCGGCTGTTTGATAAAACCGCGACATAAGCGGGCAGGCAGAACCAATGCGCAGGTTTGACAAACCGGCAAACGTAAAATAGAATTAAACAATCATTGCCAGGGGGTGAACCCATGAAAAAGAACGTTTATTCCGGAATAGTTGTTTTCATTTATTTTTTCTGTATATGCATCTTTTCTTCAATTGTATTTGCGGACGACACAAGCCAACCCGCGGTCGGGGGCACAACTATAAAACAGGCCGCCGATCTCTATGCCAAGGGTATGGAGTATTCCGAAACCGATTATCATAAGGCCCTGGACTACCTCCGGCAAGCCCTGAACAAGGACCCGGATTACCTTGATGCCCTGCTGGAAGCCGGGAGGGCGGCCGGGCTGGTGGGCTTAAACGATGAGGCACAGAAACTGCTCGACAAGGCATTGACGCTCCTTAAAGAACGCAAGCTTACCGGAAACGAGAAGTACGCACAATATCTCTTCTACCGGGCGAACCTGTTTTTTCAAAATGAAGATCCCGGCACGGCCCGGGATTATGTCCTGCAGGCCATGCAGCTCTTGGAGAAGCTTAAATCCGTAAACAACGCGCTCTATGCAAAACTCCTTGTACGCAGAAGCATTTTAGCGCAGACGGAGAACAGGCTGGACGCGGCGTTAGATTTCACGGACAAGGCGGAGGCGGTTGCCCAAAAACTGAACACGGCTGATAAAAACAAACTGCTGTACGCGATCAACAATTTGCGGGGCAATATCTATTGCACCAAGGGCAAACCGGGGACCGCTACGGAATACTTCCTGAAGGCAAAGGCTTTTCTGGAAAAACAGGGACTCTCGCACATCTATGATATGGCCCTCGTTTACAACAACCTCGGCTGGGCGCAATATCTGCAGCATAACTATGGCGCGGCGCTGAAAAATTATGCCGAATCGGAAAAGATCCTCACCAAACTGAAACTCGAAAAAACCAGGCTGTATGTGATTCTGCTGCAGAACTTTGCCAACAGTCACTTTCAGAAAAGAGAGTTCCATAAATCCCTGACCTACAGTTTAGAGGCCAAGGCTGCCATGGAAAACACGGGTAGGACCTCCGGCATCCGCTATGCGGCGAGTTTATACCTGATCGCGATTACCTATCACAACCTGGCTCTTCCGGGGAAAGACCAGAACAGGCTGAGTGCCGCCCTGGAATATTACAGTAAAGCCATGCAGGCCTATGATGCGCTCTCACCTTCCAAGGGAGACAAGAACACCTACCGGATCATCCTGCACAACATGGGCAAAATCTATTATATGAAATCAGAACCGGACAAGGCCGAGCATTTTTATCTGCAAGCCAAGAGCGTGATGGAAAAGCAGGGCTGGAACAACACTACCGATTACGGCTACCTGCTTTATGACCTGGCGGCGCTTTACGAGGTCCGCGGGCAAAAAGCCAAGGCGGGAAGTTATTACCGGCAGGCATATTCCACCTTCGAAAAAAGCGGTTATACCGGAACATATAAAACCAAGGCCCTGCAAAACGCGAAGCGCCTGGGCCGTTAACCCAGGGACCGTGTTTTGTTCTCTACATCCAGAAGGCGCGTGGCCACATAGCGCTGTATCCCCCTGCGTTCAACCACACCTTCCGTCACATTATCCTCCTTTATTACCGGCAGGTAATCCACGTGATAATGGTCCATTATGTCCTCAGCCTCGGTTAGAGGTGTGGTGGCGGTACACGTCGTAACCGGCGGTTCCATGATATCATGCGCCAACAGGAAGTCCGACAGTTCCTGGGCCATCAGGGTTTCTTTAATGCTGTCAATAGAGATAATCCCCTGCAGATGCTTTTTCTTATCCACCACGGGATAATACAGCTCGTCATTCCTGCTGAAAATCGCCAGGATTTTCTTCAGGCTGGTATTTTCAGCGATAAGCGGAGATTTTTTGGAAAGCACCTCGCCTGTTTTAATGGTTTTGATCAGGTCGTCCTGCGTGATATTCAGACCGGTTTCCCCCGCTTTTACCACTGCCTGTTTAATGAAGGGCGGACCGATCAACTGCACCAGAAAAGTGGTTGCGGTAATGATTACAATGACTGTTCCGCCGATATTTTCGGGGAACCGCTGCTGGGCCAGAATGGCCAGACCGATGGCCACCCCCGATTGACTGAACAGACACAACGGCAGGTACTTGCTGACCGTGGGCACGGCTTTGGAAAGCAGCCCCCCCAGGCGCGCCCCGATCATCTTGCCCGCGGTTCTGCCGATGAGATACACCACGATCAGCACACCGATAACCACATTGATACCCCCGAGATTCAATGAGGTACCGACAAGGACAAAAAAGAGCACATAAATGGGCGTTGCCACCCGATCCAGGAGCTTAAACACCTCCTTGCTGCGAATAGGAGCGATATTGGTAATAAGGATACCCATGATCATGGAAGAAAGCAGCATATCGATTTTCAGGGCAACCGAAAGCCCAAGCACCAGAAGGATGGCCCCGATGCTGAACGTTAGGGTTTTGTTCTCATCCAGAAAAGTGCGTAACAGGCGCGCCAGCACATACCCGCTGCCACCGCCCACAATCACGGCGGCCCCTAGTTCGTACCCAAGGCCTCCCAACTCGTTCAGTACATTTCCGCCCCGCACTCCCAGGAACATGGTACTGATACTGGAAAACACGGCAAACAGGAACAGGGCCAGAATGTCGTCCAGGGCCACCACTCCCAGGAGCATGCTGGTAAGCGGCCCTCTTGTCTTATACTCCCACAATACGTCGGTGGTCCCGGCAGCGGCGGTGGCCGCCGACATGGAACCCAACAGCAGGGCCATGACCAGGGATACCACAAGATTATGCAGAAGAAACATGCCGATGATAAAAACCAGAATACTGACAAAGAAAAAAGCGCCCAAAGCCTCAAAAAATAAAATGGAGATAAACTGCTTGCCGTACTTTTTCAGTGCACTGAGTTTCAGCTCCCCCCCGATCATGAAACTGATCAACCCCAGTGCGAAATAATTGAACGGTTCAAACTTCTTCACCACACTCAGGGGAACCAGGTGCAGGAGATTCTGCCCGATAATGATACCGATGGCGATATACCCTACCACCTGGGGCACCTTGATCTTCTGGAACAGTTTCCCGCCGATTGTACCGCCGAAAAGCGCCAGTCCCAGAATAATTAATACATTCAAATGGGAAACTGAAATACTGTTTACTATCGAGTTAAACCACTCAACCATACTATGCTCCTTTTATCAGGTTGTAGGCATCTTTGGCGTTTTGTGCCTGTAACAGCTTGTTTTTTATTTCATCAGACTTTAAAAATCTGACGACATGCGAAAGCAGGTCTATATATTCCCGGTGCTGGTTCTTGCCCATAATGATCATCACCACAAGCTGCACCGGTTGATCGTCTATAGCGGCGTAACCGGGCACACCCCGCGGCTGGATTCCCATAACGATCAGCGGCTTTTTTACGCCTTCATAGCGAACGTGGGGAATGGCTATACCGATCCCGATCCCCGTACTCATCAGCCCCTCCCGGTGAAAAATACGCTCGGTCAGCTCCCGGGTTTTCTCCTGATGGACCGCACCCTGGTTCACCGCACACTCAATAAGCTTCAGCAGGGCCTGTTTTTTATCACTTTCTTCAAGAATGCAGATGCCTTGTTCGTTTATCATATCTTTAAAATTCATGTTCCCTCCTATGCACTCCGGCTCTGGAATAATTCCTTTTCCTTATTGACAAAAATATCGATAATCGCCTGTTCATCGGCGGCCTGCATTACCGCCTTTATCAGGGCGGGATCGTTTATAATCCGGTTTAATTGGGCTAGTACTCGCAGGTGAAGCTTTTCACTGTCGGTACAGATCAGAAAGAACAGCCTGGTCTTTTCATTATCAAGCGCCCCGAAATCCGTTCCGGGCGGACAGATTCCCACGACAATAAGCATGATCCCCGGCGGATTTTCCCGCGGATTTCTGATATGCGGCACAGCCACTCCCATACCCAGGGCCGTTGTAAGAAGCTGTTCCCTTGCCAGAAGTTTCCTCAGGTAACCCGCCTTGTCCGAGACAATACCACCCCGGACCAGGGGCTCTATAAGCTCCCCTAAAACCTGTTCCTTGCTTCCCGGTTTTATATTACGAGCTACAAAGGCATGATGCATGAGACGGGTCACCGGCATCACGGCTCCTGCATCATCCGCCAGCAGTGAACTTAATTCATTGTCGGGATTAAAATACTTCATTTTGGAGAGCAGCCAGTTATCGATCATGGGTTTTACAAAACGCCACTGGCTGCCGATTTTGGCACAGGGGATCTCTCCCTTATGCGCCATCCGCAGCAACGTTTTTTCGGCGATTTTCAAGTAAACAGCTACCTGGCTGAGTGTCATTATTTCGTTTTCAAGGCCCTTTTGTCCATTATTGTCCATCATTGTCCTCTAATTACTATTATAATAACTAAAAAGGTGAAGTCAAGGTAAATGGGCCCGATTTTTCAGTAAAACCATGATGACGCGGATAACAAAAAATGTGTATACAAGTGAAATTCAAGCTTCCAGGTAAGAAAAATCCGCCGTAGTTAATCCCCAACCGGCGGCCTGCCGCAGGCAGGGTTCAATTCCCTCGGCTACCTCGGCCGGTGAATGGGCATCCGAGTTTACCACAACCCTGATATCATACCCCGCTGCCAGCTCCCAAAATTGCGGCAGGGGGTATACCGCGCGCTCCACCCCCCCGCTGACCACCGGATTTTTACGCAATCCAAAGGTATTTAACTCCAGCGCGATATGGTTATCCGCGGCGGCACCCAGAATTTCCCGGGCGGCCGCCTCTGCTTCTTTATCCCATTGCAGATAAAACATGCCGAACATGTCCGGATGTGAGATGAAAGTAAACAGGCCGGACTCTATGGTCTTCACCGTAGCGGCGGTATATGCCTTCAGTTCACTCCTCCCCATTATACCGCTGTGCGCGCCCCTGAAACTGCCGTCCACCGTAAAAAAATGCGTTCCGGCAATGAGGTAATCAAGACCGTACCTGCCCAAGAGTTCTTCTTTATAGTAATCATGGTACTCCGGAAAATAATCACACTCCAGGCCGGCAAGAATGGTCAGTCCGGGGAACTCATTTCGTGCGGTTGCGATTGCCGTAAGGTATCCGTCCAGCTCATCCCGGTGCATACGCACACTGAGCCAGCGGTTGTCCGGTAAGGGGGTGTGATCGCTTATTCCCAGGACCGAAATATTGTGTTCAAGTGCGGCGGCGGCATAGTCCCGCACCTCACCGGCGGCATGTTTACAACGAAAGGTATGGGTATGGTAGTTTTTAAGTGGTCGACTCTTTTCCATAATTAATATTTATTCATCAATAATAATAAGAAAATAGTACGAAGGGAAGAAAAAGCAATCATCATGCTTTTTTATGCGGAAAAGATAAATTATGTGATATTAATCCATGTCCGGTTTGATTATATCGGGAACCTGCTCGCTGTATATTTGGGCCAAAAGAACTTCCGCGGCGATTTCTCCCAACTGTTTTATGGGTTGGCAAACCGTGGAGAGGGACGGATTTGCCGGCTTGGCCTCCGCAATATCATCGAAACCCGCCAACAGAACCTCTCCCGGAACCTTAATTCCCTTATTATTCAATTCA
Organism: uncultured Spirochaetaceae bacterium; assembly: GCA_964634205.1. GTDB lineage: Bacteria > Spirochaetota > Spirochaetia > SZUA-6 > RPPD01 > JAFGGG01. The sequence continues at coordinate 51,423 of CAZWKE010000008.1, read as the reverse complement.
GCCAAGGCACCCAGAAGCTCTGTGTAGATAATTACATACAACCTCCGAAATACCAATATCTCGACTTCTCCAGATTCTTCACGTATCCCATTTACAAAAATCATGGAATACTATATATAGAATTAAAAAAACAAAATCGGAGCAGGGATTTTCAATGCGAATTCTGATGATCGCCGTGGGAACAACCGGAGACGTGCTGCCCTTTATCGCGCTTGGCGCCGAGCTGAAAAGAAACGGGCATTCCGTTACCCTCACGACGCATACTGATTTTAAACCGCTGGTGGAAGAATACGGGCTTTCTTTCCGGCTGATCGGAGGGAGCTTCAAGCAGCTGGCCGAATCGGAGGAAGGGAAAGCCTGGCTTGAATCCGGCGATAATATCATAAAATACATGGCCACAGCCAAAAAACTCTTTAAACCGATCTTTTGTGAGTGGGTCAAAGTGGATAAGATCGTTCCCGAATACGACGCGGTTATTGCGCACCCCTTTGCGGCCTACGCGTATCACACCGCGGAAAAGTACGGCCTGCCCTTTGTGGTTGTTTCACTCATCCCCTGGTTCATTTCCGGAGAGATCGAGCCGATTATGGTCCCTATTATTTCTCCTATCTTCAAGTCCTGGGTAAACAAAACCCTGAACAAACTGAGTATTAACGGCCTGTGGTCTCTTTTTAAAGACTTAAGCCGGGCCAGGCGCGAGGAACTGGGGCTGCCGCCCATAAAACCGGACAACCTCTGGTTATACCTGCACAAAATCGGGATTCCCCATATTCACCTCTACAGTCCTTCGTTTCTGGGCGAGCCTTCCGATGCTCCGCCCCACTGCCATGTTTCCGGTTTCTGTTTTCTCAACTCAAAACATGATTTCACACCGTCCGCAGCCCTCATACGTTTTCTGGAAAAGGGAACTCGTCCGGTATACATAGGTTTCGGCAGCATGACCGGCAGAGACCCGGTACAGCTGACCGGAATGACGGTAGAGGCGGTGAAGAAAAGCGGTCAACGCGCCGTATTGCTGACCGGTTGGGGTGGGATGGAGAGTCCTCCCCGGGAAAAAGACATCCTGATTATCGATTCCGTGCCGCATGACTGGTTGTTCCCCCGGGTAAAGGCGGTTATTCACCACGGTGGAATCGGCACCACCGCCGCGGGACTGTGCGCGGGGAAACCAACAGGGGTGGTGGCCTTTTTCGGTGATCAGCCGTTTTGGGGCCGGCGGGTTCATACCCTGAGGCTTGGCCCGAAACCGCTGGTTAAAAACGAGCTTAATGTAGACCACCTGGCCGGATTAATACATGAAGTATGCAACAATCCCCTGTATGCGGAAAACGCCCGGAATATGGGCCGGAAAATCAGGCACGAGAACGGCCCGCAAAACGCCGCTCGTTTGATCCTCTCCTACATTACCAAGGGCATAAACGGAAAATAACAACAGCAATAAAAAATGAGAATCGCTGAAATAACGAAAACTTCCCTTTGACCGAAAGATTTTTTTATCGTATACTTAACGTATGGAAACAGGAGCAATAACAGCGGGCGGTAACAACATGCTGCTGCAGGAAGTATCGGTGCGTATGTTAAAAAACAGTCTGGACTTCCAACAGAAATCAGCCATGCAGCTTATGCAGTCGCTACCGAAACTGCAGGACAAAGCAGTGGGGAATATCGTCGACACATATGCCTGAGGACATACCCCGGGTGAATACCGTTCTTGACAGATGGTTGTTTTCGTGCTTATATGCAATATAGGTAGTAGTAATGAATAACGAAATCTATAAACACTACAAAAGTCTCTCTTTTTATTATTTCTGGTTTTATTTTCCCGAGAAACGTTTGTAGCTTTTTATAGCGTAAGATAAAGGCCGCAGGCGTTACGCCGGGCGGCCTTTTTTTTGATCCATGCCAAAAAACCGGCCGTTTGCGGGCAGCCTGCGGAACATCATGCGGAAAACGGAGGAGAACCATGGATCTATTAACACAACCGCAGCAAACAAATCCCCCATTATATATTCTTGCCGGCAAAGCTTCACATACCCGGCCCACAATTGTGCACATCAGCCGGACACTCTCTATCGGCGGCGGCGGCTTTACTCTGATCGCCGGGCCGTGCTCGATCGAATCGCGGGAGCAGATTATTGGGACCGCAATGGCCGTCAAGGCGGCCGGTGCGCATATTCTGCGGGGCGGTGCGTTCAAACCTCGAAGCTCACCGTATGCCTTCCAGGGAATCGGGAAACAGGGCTTGAAACTCCTGCCTGTGTTACGCGGAGGTGAATAATGAACACGCGCGGTTTTTATTTTTAACTATAGAATTAATTGCCCACTTTTACTATAATTAAAATAATCTAAAATAGAACAGCCGGGGTATGCTCTCTGTTTTTATTCTGGATATTACATGGGAAAAAACGTCATTGTTACTATTGATAACGATACTCAGGAAAGTGGACGCCTGCAAAGCGAGCTTACGGCGGGGAAAAAGCAAAACTATGAGATCATCATAATTACGCCCGCTGATGATGTCATAAAAAAAATTGTCGAGTTTCGGGAAAACAGTATTCATGTATCCGCCCTTATCATTGAGTATCAACCCCCTGGAAAAATCCTGCACGACCTCTTATCCGAGCTTCAGGAACTTATGCCGGATACCCCCATTATTCTTCTCTGTGACAAGGAGCATTACCAAAGTGTCCAAAAGACAAGTAAACAGGAAAATATTTTTCGCATCCTACAGAAACCATGGGAAACGGAAAACATGCAATTTACGGTGGCAGAAGCGGTAAAAAATACCCATGTCCGTCTGGAAAAGGTCAAACACACCCAGGAACTGCGTACGGTTAAGGAAAAAGCCGCCCAGGAAAAAAAGATTTTAGACAAACTTTCCGGCATTCTCAATGAAAAAATCGAAGAGCTCGAGGACCAACAAAAGGAACTGGAACAGATATCAAAGGAGTTTAATGCCACCACCATAGAAAAAATACTCATTGAGCAGGAGGCCGCAAGGACCAACAAAACGCTTTCCATATTGAAAAACAGCCTGAAAAACAACCTGTTTGTCCGCAGTGTATTGCATTCCATTGTCAACATGCTGCAAATCCAGTTTTCAATAGGGCGAAGGGAAAACTCCGCCATTGAAAAACTGCGGGGACGGATCAAGAGCCTGCTGGAAGAAATCAATTGCCGCAGCTCCAATTCACTTATACTAAAAAAGGAATTATATGATTTGGATCGGATCATAAACGATGACCTTCTGTGTCAGCGTAAAAAAACCGATCTGAACCTGCACAGAACGCTTTTTGGTTATGTAAAGGCCGTGCAACGTACCCTTATGGGTGAGACCGTACATTTTACCTCAAAACCGTGCTATTTACCCGGTATACTGAAAAAGGTCAAAGAAAAATACCATGAAATACTGGAAACCGGTACGGGCGGAAAAAAGATTGATTTTATTGTGGGACTTCACACTCCGGATATTTATCTGCGGATTCTTGATTTTTCATTAATCAATATTATTGAGAACCTGCTGACGAATTCCATCAGAAAACTACTTGAAACCATGGACAGCGGGTCCAAATGGATAAAGATTACCTCCCGTGATGAGCGGATTGATAACCAGGACTATACGGTCCTGGAATGGAAGGATAACGGTCCGGGGGTCCAGAACCAGAGAAAGAAAACAATCTTCGAGGGAGACTCGGATAAAGAGGAAGAGGGGGACCACGGTATCGGCCTTTCCGATATTAAGACAACCATTGAAGCGGTGGGCGGTTTTATTCGTGAAATCGGAGCGTACGGCAAAGGGGCGACCTTTGTTGTGGGGTTCCCCAAGGTATACGAGGTTTCCGAACCTGATCTGGATGGTGACGGGAAAAACGAGCTGCGTGTTGAATTTCCCCCTACACTTGCGTCAAAAAATGTACTTATCATTGCCGGCGACGGAGATATGCTTGACAATTACATGAATTTCTTTAAAACCAGTGGGTTACAGGGAGTCAGGGGTGCGGACAGCTGCAAGCAGGCCCTGGGATTTGTGCTGGACCACAAGTTTACCCCCAATCTGCTGATCGCCGACATTGACGGCATCGAGGAGGACAGCTACATTCTGCTGGACGAACTGAAAGCCAACGCCTTACGCGTTCCGACCATCATCCTCTCAGAGCAGCTGTTTCAAAAAAACGGGTACAGACGAGATGACCTGGTGAGGCTTGAACGGTCGGGTGTCGGTGACGTCCTGGAGAAACCCATTGATTTCGCGCTGCTTTCCCGGTTGGCACAGAAGCATTTAAGTGCTGTAGAGCCGGGAAAAATGTTACACCAGGAAAAACGTGACAATTCCCAGAGGAATTAAATAAAAACTGAAAACAAACAGTTTTCCCGATTGAATAAGCTTTAATAGCACCACCAGTGAAATGATCCCCACAACAAAGGCCGCGATAAACCCCAAACCGATAATATGCAGCGGGACATCCATTATCAGGCTTCCCGCGTCCTTTATTTCAAACACAAGTGCTCCCAGAATCGCGGGGATGGAAAGCAGGAACGAAAACTCACCGGCATGACCGCGTTCCACTCCGGTGGCCAGGGCCGTGGAAATGGTAATGCCCGAACGGGATATGCCCGGGAACACTCCTATCCCCTGGGCGATTCCCGTAGCCAACCCCTGCCAGAAAGTGAGTTCCCGGTAACCGGTTTTCCCCCTGAAAAACAGGGTGGACAAGAGAATCAATCCCGTTGCTATGAAAAGAAGGGAGATAATCCTGGGTGCGGCGGTGACATACTCCACGGTTTTGTACAGCAGCAGGGCGATTACCACCGTAGCCGCGGTGGCCGCCGCGAGGATGGCGAACAACCGTTGGTTGATCCGGTCTTCCGGTCCTGATTTTCCGGTCACAAACCGCCAGAGCGAGATGAGAATCGCGCCGATCCTTTTCCTGAAAACAATGAATACCGCACAGAGTGTGGCTACATGCAGGAATATATTAAACAGCGTGGAATCCGCCAGATGAATACCAAGAATCACATCGGCCAGGGCCAGATGTCCGGAGCTGGACACGGGTAAAAATTCGGTAAGTCCCTGGATTATCCCCAGGATTATGGACTGAATTGCATTCATAAACTCTCCTTTTTACAGCATCATCACTTGAATATTTCTTTCACCCGCTCGGCGGGAGATTTTTTACCATCGTACAAAAAGCTGTAATACACTGCACCGGTGCAGACAATACGCACAAAGCGGCGCGTTTCTGTAATCGGAATTGCCTCGATATAAAGATCATCGGGCAGCCTGCCGATGGTTCTTGCCCACCTTCTGACCCTGGCCGGCCCGGCGTTATAGGCGGCCAACGCCCGCGGAACGGTGGCAAACCGCCGCAGCAGGTCCGTAAAAAAATAGGCACCCATCAGCGCGTTTTGCCGGGGGTTGGTAAGATCGGGGTTTTCCAGACCGATCCTCCGGGCAATATCGGCCGCGGTTGCCGGCATAAGCTGGCTTAAGCCCACGGCCCCGGCATGAGAAATGATGGTAGTATCGAAACCGCTCTCCCGCCTGATTAACGAAAAAAACAGGTACGGTTCAAGCTTAACGCGTGCGGCCGCGTCTTGGATCTCCTGTTTAAACGCCAAGGGATACAAAAAACCGACCTCCTCTTTATACAGCGGTTTTTTTTCAATATATTTTAACAGACCCACAATACGCATGCAATACAGGTATTGGTTCCGCCGGTAAAGCCGCCCCGCCAGGGCAAACAACTCAGCGGGAGTAAAAAGCTCCCTGTTTTTCCTCAGCAGCGAGATCCCCATGTCAAACAAACCGTAATTGAAACAGTCCATGATTAAGCGGCCCTGACCCGAAACCTTGCCGCCGCCGCCCGCCGGGCGGTCACTCCAGGTGAAAACCGGCGGTTTTGTGTTTAAAAAGCGCGAGGCCAGCAGGGCATAATATCCGTCCTGCGTGAAAAGCCCGTGCGAAAGATCCTCTTTGTCAACATCATTTCCCGGCAGATACCCCAAAGATTCCAGTCTGGCCGTCAGGTAGGTAAGCCTGGCGCGCAGCGGATTCGGGGGTGTTTGTTTAAACACCAAATACAATGCGCGTACCGTCTCATAATGCCTTGTCCAAAGCAGGGTAGCTATGTAATCATCCAGTAAATCCGAATAAAAATCAAAGTCGTACCATCCGGGCACTGATGCCTGCAGTTCACGCAACACGGCGCTGCGTCCCAGGGGAATCGTATTTTTCAGCATATACCAGCGGGCACGCTTTTTTAAATACTCATTGTCCGCCTGCCGGAAAATTTGAGACCAGACGGAAACGGCCGCTTTATATGCCCTGTGTCGTGCATATACCTTAGCGGCGTATTCCAACGCGGACAGACGTACACTGTGTTCCGCCTGTTTTGCCAAGGACACCACAAGTCCCGCATCCGTGGAAGAACCGCGGGCCCCGAGACAGATAAAGGCAAAGTCCTCAAGCAGCACATTGTTCCCAAGATTCACCGGGTCCGTCCGGGTAACGGCCGCTTTTATGATAGGATACGCCTCCTTGTATTTCCCTTCGGACATCAGGCTTTTGGCCTTAAACACACCAAGATCCTGATCACTGAAATTTCCCAGCTTGTCTTTGTTATACAGCAGGTATAGATACGCCCGCCCGTGCAACTCATTCGCCGGAATACGGTAAAAAAGTTCCCTGAACAGCCCCTCCCATCCGTCCTTATCAAGCCGGCAGGAGGCTACAGCCTTAAACAGCAGCAGCTCCGGATCATTTTCCTCCAGGTTATTTCCCATAGACTGCTCGTAGTACCGGTTCAGCGTGTCGAGCAGCTTCTCATCCTGTTCCTGCCGGTACAGCGCGGAAATCTGTAGTTTTTTCAATTGTTCGTTATTGAATACCGTGGAATTTTCATTCAGCAGGGTGGAGGTGATTTCATAGGCTTTGGCGTACTGTTTTTCGGATAAATATGCGGCGGCCAGTTCCTCTCCCGCCTGAAACTTCCAGGGAGAGGCCCCCCGGCGCCACTCCAATGCCAAGAGCCGTCTGGCAACCACCTGTTCACGGTCCGGAAGCATGTGGGAAACATAGTACGCGGCCCCCGGCGCCAACTGCATAATATCGTCAAGTTTTACCTGGGAAAAATTTATTTCACGAAGAAAAGAAAAATCACCTTTTTCTATCTTGGACCGGAACTCCTGTCGCTTTACCCCCCATATTACCGACTTCTCACATGAAAACAGGAAAAAAAGTGAGATGACAATAAGCGCCAGCGAAAAACGTTTATTTGGCAGGAAGGAATATTTTCTGTTTCGCAAAAATCAAATCCGGATTCTGTATCTTGTTCACCTTGGCAATCATCTTATACTCAAAGGGATCCCTGTAATAGCGCCGCGCAATATCCCAGAGCGTATCGCCCCATACCACGACATACTCTTCTCCCTTGCCCGTATCGGAAGTTTCCGTTTGAGTAGTCTCTTGGTCCTCTGCGGCCTGTTTATCCGCCGTCCGGTCTTCGCTCTGCGCTGTGTCCTCGGCAGCCTCTTGCTTTGGTTGTTCTTCCTTGGCCATGGATTCATCCCGGCCGGATGTTTGCGTACCCGACACCTGTAATCCCGGAATAAAGGGGGTCCCCTTTAACAGTGAATACACGCCCCATCCCGCGGCCGCAATAACCACCAGCCCCAAAAAGATAAACAGCAGCAACAGCAGCGGGTTGCCCTTGCGCTTTTCTTCCCGCTCCACTTTCGTCTCAAACATGGTCTGCGGCGAGGACTCCTCTACCACGGTCTGGGCCTGCATTTCAACCTCTTCTTCGGACGGCGGGAGCTGCTCCTCTTCCTGATTTATTTCGAATTCAGGGATGGTGTACATGTCCTCTTCACTCACCGATTCCAGGCTTACCGACAGGGACTGTTTTTCGCCGCTTTTGGCATCAAAGGCGGTAGCGGACAGGTTTCCGTTTTCATCGATCCCTATGTTGAGCTCTATCTCCGGCTCGCCTTTCGCCCCTTCTTCGATGTTCTCGATCACGAGGCTTCCGATATAGGAATCCTCATACAAGACCTCACCGCTGCCTTTGAAAAGGTCGATCTGCACGTTTTGCTGGTTGTCACGGACCGTTGTCAGGACAAGCTTACGTTTCCCTTTGAAGTCTTCGGGAAACACAGGGTAAAAATGACCGTCGGCAAGTTTTATGCCGATTTGCTTCTTGCTTTTATCTTCTGGTTCCATTACCTGTAAAGCGTATATCGAGAAGAAGATTTTGTCAACGAAAAAAAAGGGGGGCAATTTGATTTCTTGACAATCCCCTGTTGTGCTTTATAATTGTATTGTGTGGGATTATCTACCCTATATCATCATTACCATCGCCGTATTGATATTTTTAGGCTTGACCCTCTCGCTCATCCTGCGGCGTGACACCTCGGAACCAAAGAAAAAAAAGCGAAAGATAAAGTCCAAAGACCGCAACAAGATTATCCGTGAAGCAAACAAACGGCTGATTCAGAACCCCAAGGACCATGAGGCACTAATGGCCCTGGCAGATCTCTATTTCAAGGAAGGCATCTACGATAAGGCCATGAACTATTACCGCACGCTGATTGAGTTGTGTGCCACAAACATGGATATCGATGAGTTCGAGGTGACTTTACGCTTCGGCCTGGCCGCCTTTAAACTGCAGGAGTACGATGAGGCTTATAAAAGCCTTGTCATTGCCTACACCATGAATGAGGAAAACTTTGAGCTCTGCTACAATTTGGGTTACCTGGAATACCTGAAAAAGGACTATGAAAAGGCACTGGCCTTTTTCCGGCGTGCCCAGCGCCTGGACCCCGAACACGTGCAGACCATCCGTTTTCTGGGGCACAGTTATTTCAGAAACAAACAGTATACGGAGGCCGGCGAAGAGCTGCGCAAGGCCATTGAATTCGAGCCCAATGACAAGGAGTCGCTGTTCGCTTTGGCCCAATGTCATTACGAGCTGGGGCATACGGACCAGGCCCTGACCATTTTTTCCCATTTACGCCTTGATCCCAAGCTGGGCCCCAATGCAGCGCTTTTTTCCGGGACCATTCACCTGAAAAGTAATGCCTACCAGAAGGCGGTGATGGACCTGGAGATCGGCCTGAAGCATAAGAACATCCCGCTTGAGATCCAGCTTGAACTGAAGTACCGCCTGGCCATTGCACATTTGAAGGAAGGCGACATGAAACGGGCACTTGAGCTGCTGGAGAACATCCGGGATATAAAACCGGATTACAAGGATGTACTCAGCCAGATCGACCAGTACCGTGAACTTATGAGCAACAAGGACCTGCAGACATTTTTGATGGCACCCAAATCCGAATTCCTGACACTCTGCCGCAAGATCGCGGCCAATTTCTTTGAGGACTCCAAGGCCAAACTACTCAATATTGCCCTGAATAAAAACGATTTCGCCGACATTCTGGCCGAGATACACACCAAGCGCTGGGAGGACGTGGTACTCTTCCGCTTTATCCGCACCACCGGTACAACCGGGGAGCTGGTCATCAGGGACTTTTATACAAGCTGCAGGGACCATAAGGCGGACCGGGGATTCTGCATTACCGCGGGAGATTTCAGCGACAGCGCCAAGCAGTTTGTTGAGGCGCGCCTGATCGACCTGATTGATAAAAAAGGGATCGTGGCCCTGTTCCGAAAATTAAACCGCGCGGCCCTGAAATAGACCCCAATCGCAGCCGGCCGCGGCTGTACTGCCGGAGTACGGCTCCCGTCCGCTGCGGTAGTACCGTTAACGGTTGTCCGGTCCCCGCTCATACGGCTCCCGTCCGCCCGGAACCGGTCTACCCCGCCTTCACCTCGCGCAATCACCCCGTCAGATGACGTTTTTCCGCTATAATAATATGCCGTTCAACTCCTCCACCGGGTATCCGCAGGCGGTAGATCCTAAGGTGTTGGAAACGAAGGACCAGGGCCGCAAGCTCAGCCACACTGTTTGCCAGGGTGCCCTTATAGGCAAAGACCGCTCCCCCTTCTCCCAATACCGGAACCAACCGGTCAAGCAGGGTATCGATGCGAGCCACCGCCCGGAACAACACCAGGTCGAACTGTTCACGAATATGTTTCAGGTCGGTTTCCAGCACGCGCACGTTTCCGGGGGCAAGCAGCAGGTTGACATTGCGCAAAAAGGCGCAGCGCGTGGTCGAACGATCACACAGGGAAAAGCGCAGGCGCGGCAGCAACAGGGCCAGGGGGATACCGGGCAGGCCCGCACCCGCCCCCACATCCAGGACACTCTCCACCCGGCCGAGACGCTGCAGCAGGGGAAGCGCCGCCAGCGAGTCGATCACATGGCGGACCACCGCCTCCGCTCCGCCCCCGCCCACCAGGTTGTAGCGCCTGTTCCACTTCAGAATTTCTTCCACATACGCGGTCAGTTTGCGGAGTTGTTCGGGGGTGTATGCAAGATCCAGGCCGTGCAGTCCGGCCCCGAGTTCATTTTGTATATCCAGTTTATGCCCTGCCTTTTTTGGTAAGATACACCAGCAGCACGGCGATGTCGGAGTTCCTGACCCCGGCAATACGTGAGGCCTGGCCCACGGACAGGGGCCTGATGGCTTTCAGTTTTTCCTTGCTTTCCTTGGACAACCCCTGCATACCGTCATAGTCCATCTGTTTGGGGATGGAAAGCTTTTCCATCCGCTTAAAGCGTTCCACCTGTTCCTGCTGGCGCTTGAGATAACCCTCATACTTGATGTCAAGCTCCACGTGATGACGGAACCGCTCGTTAAACGCCAGTACCGGCTCTTCCAATGCGGCAAGCATGTCCATGGTAAAGGTCGGGTCCTTCAGCACATGGGCAAAGGATTTGCCGGTGTACTTCGCCAGGTCGGGCATTGCCGCGGCGTCCTCCGCCGTAACCTTGCGCTTTTGCAGAATTTGCGTTATCTCCTCCAGGGCCCCCAGTTTTCGTTCAAAGCGCTGTCGGGCCTCCTCATTCTGCAGCCCCACCGCGCAGCCCTTGCCGAACAGACGGATATCGGCCGTATCGTGACGCAGGCACAGGCGATACTCCGCCCGTGAGGTAAACAGGCGATAGGGTTCGCGCGTGCCCAGGGTGACCAGGTCGTCGATCATGACCCCGATATAGCTTTCCGCACGAGAGAGCACCAGCGGTTCCTTACGCTGCAGTTTCAGGGCCGCATTGATCCCCGCCAGAAGGCCCTGGGCCGCCGCCTCCTCGTAACCTGAGGTGCCGTTGGTCTGACCCGCAACAAACAGCCCGGCCACCCGCTTTGTCTCCAGGCTGGGATAAAGCTGGGTGGGTTCCAGGTAGTCGTATTCCACCGCGTACCCCGGCCGCGTAATCACCAGGTGCTCCAGGCCGGGCACGGTACGCAGGAACCGTTCCTGCACCCCTTCGGGAAGGGAGGAGGAGATACCGTTCAGATACATCTCTTCGGTTTGCAGGCCCTCGGGCTCCACAAAGATCTGGTGGCGCTCCCGGTCGGGAAAACGCATGACCTTGTCCTCGATGGACGGACAGTAGCGCGGGCCGATCCCCACGATTTTTCCTCCGTACAGCGGAGAGCTGCCGATGTTGTCACGAATGATCTTGTGGGTCTTTTTATTGGTATAGGTAACGTGACACGGCACACACGGCCGTTCGACCCGTTCATAGGCAAAGGAAAAGGGCTGCGGCGTCTCATCTCCCTGCTGCTCCTCCATTTTGGAAAAATCCAGGGAGCTTTTTAACACCCGGGCAGGGGTGCCGGTTTTCAGCCGGCCCACGGTAAAGCCGATGCGGCGCAGGCTTTTTCCCAAGCCTACTGCGGCCGGCTCCCCCAGTCTGCCGGAGGAGGTCTGGAACCCACCGATAAAAATCTTGGCCTCCATAAACGTTCCGGTGGTCAACACCACCACCCCGGCTGTAAACCTGCGTCCCCGTTCGGTCACCACCCCCCGCGCCTCGGCACCCCTGGTGTCCAACAGCAGGTCGGTCACCGTGTCCTGGAACAGGAACAGGTGTTTTTCCAGTTCCAGGGTCTGTTTGGCCAGCAGGGAGTACGCGGCCTTATCCGCCTGTGCCCGCGGCGCCTGCACGGCCGGGCCTTTGCTGCGGTTTAAGATACGAAACTGGATCATGGTCCGGTCGATAAAGCGGGCCATCTGTCCGCCCAGGGCGTCGATCTCCCGCACCACGTTTCCCTTGGCCAGTCCGCCCACGGCCGGGTTGCAGGAAAGCCTGCCGATGCAGTCCAGGCTTTGTGTAATAAAAAGCGTCTCGAATCCCAGGCGGGCCAGGGCCAAACCGGCTTCTATGCCGGCATGCCCCCCGCCGATCACTATGGCGTTAAAATCCATGCTATTTCCCCACACAGAATCTGGCGAACATGGCCTGCAATATTTCATCCGAGGTGACCTCGCCCGTGATATATCCCAGGCAGTCCAGTCCCTCCTTCAGATCTACAGCGAGAAGATCGAGAGAAACATCGCGGACCAGTGCCTCGCGTGCCCGCCGCAGCGCGGCAAGCCCCTGTTCCAGGTACTGTTTCTGGTGCAGCGAGTCGATCACCGGAGCGTCGGTCTCCCGCGGCCCCTCCCCGATCAGGCGTTTCTCGATCTGCCGCTCCAGATCCCGCAAGCCCTGTCCGGACAAGGCGCTTAAGCCCGTGAACCCCTGCGGCGACTTCCTGCGGCTGATATCACACTTGTTCCAAACCCCGACAACCCGCCGGTCCGTCTCGTGTTCTTTAAAAAATGCCTTGTCCTCCGCGGTCAGGCCCTCAACGGCATCCACGAGGTAAACCACCAGGTCGGCGTTTTGGATAAGGCTTCCGCTGCGGCGGATACCCTCTGCCTCAACCGGATGTTCGGCCTCACGCAGCCCGGCGGTGTCATAGAGCCTCACCGGAATGCCGGCCACGGCGATAACTCCCTCGATAAAATCACGCGTGGTGCCGTGGAACTCGGAAACGATCGAGCGGTCCTCGCGCAGCAGCAGGTTGAACAGGGTGGATTTTCCCGAGTTAGTACGGCCGGCCAGGGCCACCGAGGCCCCTTCCTGGTAGAGCCGTCCCGCCCGGTAGGTTCCGAGCAGCTCCCGCATGTCACCGATCATCCCGTCCAATTGCTCCGCTGGAAGCCCGCCGTGTTCATGCTCCTCTTCCGGATAGTCAAGGCGTACCTCCACCGCGCTCAAAAAATCCACCAGCCGGGACTTCAGCCCATTAATGATCTTTTCGATCCCGCCGGAAAGGCGGTGTAAGGCCAGGCGGCGCGCCTTATCCGACCCGGCATGGATGATCTCGTTCACCGCCTCGGCCCGGGTAAGGTCCATCTTCCCGTTGAGGAAAGCGCGCAGGGTATACTCCCCCGGATTAGCCCGGCGAAACCCGCTCCGGTACAGCAGGGTGAGTGTCTTTTTTACCGCCGCCGGACTGCCGTGGCAGAAAAGCTCCACCGCGTCCTCACCCGTATAGCTGTGGGGCGCGCGGTAGACCGCGGCCAGCACCTCATCCACCGTCTCTTCAGCCGCAGGATCATACAGGTACCCCCTGCTTAAGGAGTAGCCCTTTTTACGGGCCAGCTTTTCTTCTCCTTTGAGCCCTTTAAACAGCGAGTCGATTTTGCCGATACAGTCCTCTCCCGACACCCGGATGACCGCGATGGCGCTCTCACCCCACGGGGTGGCCAGGGCCGCGATGGGATCGTGAAGGTTCGGGACCGTGTCTTTGACCATTCTTAGAAGATATAAAAAAAAGGGCCGGGATGCAATAACGTCTTCTGTTATATCTCCGCGCCCACCAGCATAAACGCGCATATCAGCAAACAGACACTGATAACCAGGATTCTCATTGTATACACTCCGTTTCCTTATTTGGATTAATGTAGCTATCCTAACTTATCGCTGAAACATGGTTTTTTTCATTCATACTTTGGTATGGTTTTATAAAAGAGGTTGAGACGCAGACTATTACCCCGCGGTGTACGCTTCCAGGGTTTTCCCCAATCCGCTGATCTGTTCACCGATACGCCTGCGTATGCGGCGTTCACAAACGCGTTTGGGGACCAGGCGATCGATCCATTCCTCAGGGAGGGGGGACAAAGAGGCTTTCCATTGGTGCCTCACCCAGTAAGGCTCACGTGTAAACTCCATACCGCATTCCTGTGCGTACGTCCGGTACGGGATGTCGAATATTTCCGCGGCCGCCTTGCGCACCGCGCTGATGATTTCAGCGGCTCGCTTCTCATGGTTTCTGTATAAACAGGGCAAATATACGGAAGCCCTTGAGCTCATCCGGGCGTTTTTGGAGGAGAAGCCGGAAGACAAGGACGGCACGCATATTCTTTCCAAGATCCTGGAAAAACAGCAGAAAAAAGAGCAACCGGACTTTAACGAAAACGCCTGGCTCTTCATACGGCATTGACGGTTCTCATAGGTTGGCAACAGGAGCACACCTGAAAAAAAACCGACTCCGCGTAGTAAAAAACCTGATTTTTAATTATAATTGTACCACATTAGCTATTGTGCAAGACGCGGAGGAGAACTATGAAAAAAATTATTGTATATTTTTTTATCTTTATGATGATTTTTAGCTCGTGCGCTAAAAATTATAAAACCGTAACATCAGACAATGATGCGGTTACCGCGGTGCCGGGGGATGATACCGCGATGAATTCGATTATTGAAAACGCGAGGAATACCGTAAATGATTTTGTACTACATTTTAAAAATCCGGAAAAAGGTGAGCATTCTTTCACGGTCAAATACCCTTTCGCGACCGACCCGGGAAGTGAAAGCACTGTAGAACACATTTGGTTGAATGAAATAAAAATAAAGGATGGAAGATATTTCGGGAAAATCGCGAATGATCCGTTCGATATTAAGAAATACAAATATGGAGATGAAGTCCAATTCGATATACATAAAATAACGGATTGGATGTATATAAAAAACCACAAGATTATCGGAGGCAGATCAATACAATTTCTGATAGAAAGTATTCCCGAAAATGAAAGGACCGATGATCAAAAATCAATGTTGGAAATGTTTCAGTAATCGTAAACATTACACCAATACGGTCGGTGGACGGCCCTACCGGCACCACTCTGGGAGGCGGTTACTACCGGGTTAGCGGCTGCCACATGAAAGTGGGGTTCAGACAGGCGAATGACTGAGCAAGAAAAAAGCAGCCTGCTGCGGGAGTACGAAAATACCGTACGCCGGCTGAAGGAAATTATAACATCAACCCCCCGTCAAGCCCTGGACATCCGGCCCAAGGCCGATTACTGGACTATCAGGGAGCATGTAGCCCACTTAATGGATTGTGAAATATTCGGATTCACCCGCTACAGAAAATCAATTGCCCAACCCGGTGCCGCGGTTGAGGGCTTTGATCAGAAGCCATGGCAGTCCGATCTTGATTATCCGGTAATGGATATTTCCAGAGCAATGCGCATAATCGAAACATTACATGAAATCGCCCTTGCCCATCTTGCGGCAATTACAAACCGCGAGTGGGACGCGTATACGATTACCCATCCTGAAAGGGGCGGGGAAAATCTTACAAAACTGATCAACAGAAGGATAGAACACATAAAAGAGCATATAGGGTATATCAACAGAAACATGGCTTTGAACAAAAATCAGGAGTTTTGATAAATAAAAACAATGTCACATTTAAAAGCAACGGTATCATTAATAGTGATAATAAGGTTTCATATTAAAAATAATACAAAATTGAAAAAATCGAATTTTAACTATATTATAGAAAGATTGGGTGACAGGCATTTTATAGTGAAGCTGGTTAAAAAAAATGAATAACAGTCATTGTGAATCAGAGGACAGGTATTATGTCCTGTTCGAACAGGCGGGAGACGCTATTTTCCTGATCGATCCGGAAAACGGCGGAATCCTTGAAACCAATTCCAAAGCATCCTCGATGCTCGGGTACAGCAAAGAGGAATTGGTGACAATGACGGTGACTGATTTTGATATCAGCCAAAGCAGTGAACAGACGGTCAGGCGCGTAAAAAGCATAATTGAAGAAGGAACGCGGGTATTTGAAACTCAAGTGATATGCAGGGGCGGCACAATTATCGATGTTGAGGTATGCGTCCAACCGATCAAACTGGCAGGCAAAAACGTTGTCCAGACGATCTTGAGGGATATTACCGAACAAAAACGGATGAAAAACGAACTCAAAATCCAGCAGGAACGGCTGACGAGTTTTATTAACTCCGCCTTGGACAGTATTTACCTGCTTGACGCCGATTTAAATTTTGTTGAGATTAATAACCGCGGTCTCGCGATAATCGGAAAACAACGGAGTGACGTTATTGGGAAGAACATCGCCGAAATCGTTCCCGATATCGGAAAATTGGGTAGGCAGGAAAAACACCTTGAGGTGATCAGGACGGGAAAACCGTTTATAATCGAACATTTCATGCCTCATCCGGTTTTCGGAAGAATGCACTTTTTATTGAAATCATTCAAAGTCGGCGACGGACTTGGGGTAATCGCTCATGATATTACCGATCTGGTTGCCGCCGAATCACGTGTACGAGATCTCATCGAGCACACCACCGACGCGATCTTCTGCTACGCCTATAACCCGCCCATACCGACCAACCTTCCGACAATTGAAATAATTAAAAGGCTCTATGACGGCACGCTGATAGACTGCAACCTGGTGTGCGCAAAGAGCTATGGCGCAAAATCGGTTGACCAGGTAATCGGCAAAAAACTCACTCAACTCTTCGGAACAACCTCCGGCAGCCTGGACAAGCTTTTCCGGCAGGTGGTTGAACAAAATTTCACCATCATTGACGGAGAAGGAGTGGAGAAGATGCCGGACGGCTCCGAACGGTACTTTTTGAACAACGCGCACGGAATTATCGACGATGGAAAACTGTATCATATCTGGGGAACATTTCGGGACATTACCGACAAAAAAAAGACCGAAGAGGTCTTACGGAACGCCCAGCGGCTTGAATCACTCGGAATCCTTGCCGGCGGAATCGCGCACGACTTCAATAACCTGCTGGGGGTGATATTCGGGTATATCGATATGGCGGCCGAAGCAACAAAAGAAAAGAGCGTAACGGCTTATCTTGCCAAAACCCTGGCAACCATCGAACGGGCCCGCGCATTGACCGGACAGTTGTTGACATTTTCCAAAGGCGGCGTTCCGGTAAAAAACATCGAACGTCTGTCTCCTTTTATAGAAGAAACGGTCAGGTTTGCGCTGAGCGGTTCAAATGTCGCAGGCTCCTTCAGTATTCCCGCTGCGGTGTGGCCGTCCGCTTTTGATAAAAACCAGATAGGGCAGGTTATCGACAATATCGTCATCAATGCCGTACAGGCAATGCCTGCGGGAGGGCCGCTTGATATTTCAGCGGAAAATATTACCCTGTCTGAAAGACAGCACGCAACCTTACCTCCGGGCAGTTATGTAAAAATACACGTTAAAGACCACGGTATCGGAATGCCGAAAGAGATTTTATCGAAGATATTCGATCCGTTTTTCACCACCAAGGAAAAGGGGCACGGCCTGGGTCTGGCCACCTGCTATTCCATTCTGAAGCGTCACGGCGGATGTATCGAGGTAAAATCCGTAGCGGGAAAAGGAAGCGTATTCACCATATACCTTCCCGCGGTTCCCGCCGGCAGCGCGGAACGAAAGAGCCGCGTTCCCGTGGGACATAAGGGAGCGGGAACGTTTCTGGTATTGGATGATGAAAAGATCATTCGAAATATGATCGGCGATATGCTGAAGGCTTTCGGCTATTCCATAGAGTTTGCTTCTACCGGGATTGACGCTATTGAAATCTTGCAGGCCGCAGCACAAATAAAGCGGAAAATCACCGGTTGTATTTTCGATTTAACCATTCAAGGCGGATTGGGGGGAAAGGATGTTATCGCCAAAGTCCGCGAATTTGATCACGATACCCCTGTATTTGTCACCAGCGGTTACGCTGAAGACCCGGTAATGGTGAATCCCGCGAAATATGGTTTTAACGGGAGTATTTTCAAACCGTTCCGCAAGGTTGAGCTGGCCAACCTACTGAACAAGCACCTGAATAAAGGGGGAATAAAAAATGAGGAAGGAAATAGTAAGGTATGACTATGCTGAAAATGGTGTATAAAATTAAAATCGTTATTACGATTATATTCTGGGCCGTTCCACTGACTTTTTTCCCTCCGCAGGTGTATGATTTTTTTGGAATTCCCATGGAAGGTACTTATCTCTTTATACGGTTGTTGGGAGCAGCGTATTTCGCCCTTTTATTCGGATATTTCGAAGCCTTACATCAAATAAAAAATAACATTGTATCAATTCGTATACCGCTGATGAGTATTACAGCAAACGGCGGAGCATCCATAGTCATTCTTATATTTTTGATAATGGGCTCATTGGATACATGGGGTTTGTTAGGGAAAGTATACATACTTGTTTCATGTATCATCCTCTTTATGATAGCGTCATTATTAACGATATCCTTGATAATAAGGAAAAAGGAATAACTGTTTATACGGCCCCTGCCCTTCGCTATTTAAGTCCGGAACCTCTACGGTTTTTTCGTAATCTGCCTTTTTAAAATAACGGATGACGCCGAAACTTCTTTTTATATCGGCTGTTCCGTGCGAAGTGTAAATATTGATGCCGGTCCGGGAAAGCTTCTCATCCGGTTACCCCCTTGCAAACATAGGCAATCTCTTCTAGAATACTACTGTAATGTAAAAGGAGGATGTTCCATGTCCGATTACCCCGGTGAGCGGCCGGATACCGACATAAGCGGTATGGAGCCGGAAGCCGCCAAAGAATACGTCCTGGCATTTATTACCACCTTAAAGACCACGCAGCGGCAAAAGCAGGAGGCCCTGGAAGAAAAAAAGCTCTGGCAGGAACGTGTGCGCCTGGCCGAGCAGAAGCAGGAGGCCCTGCTGGCTGAAAAGGCGCGCGGCCGGGTCGGTGAGATTCAGACCAAGATTGCCACGTTGGAAAACGAAGAAAGGGAGCTTGCCCCCAAGGTGGACGTGCTGAAAGAACAGTTGTTAAAGCTGTCACGCGCTCCCCAAATGAGCGTGGACGCGGAAAACCTGCTGGCCCAGCTGCAGATGCTGGTGGGCCAGCCGGATACCCTTTCACAGACATTTAAGGATGAAGCGGCGAAGGCTGAGCTGGAAAAGCTGAAAAGAAAGATGCAGGGCAGAGAAGAAACTCCGTAGGCAGGGCTTATTTCACCCCGGCGGCGACAGACTTGCCCAGTTCCCTGCCAAGCAGTTTAAAGGCGGCGTCCTGAGCGGCCTGCGGGCTGCCGCCCAGGCCGTTTTTGCTTACGGTTTTTTCAAAAACTATTTTGCCGCTGTCAAGATCAAGCACCTTTATGGTTCCCATTACCCGCACAATATAGCGGGAACCGCTTTTCCGGGGCTCACCTGCCCTGGCGCTGCCGTAGATTACACGCCCCGTTTTACCCGCATTTGCTTTAACCAGGCGCAAAATCTCGGCGTCGTTTTTAGAGAGAATCAGTGAAGGTTTAATTGGAATAATCGATATGTCAAACCCATTTTGGGTAAGGACCTCCATTACCCCGGAGGCGGTCTTTCCACTGCCGCCCGTCACCCGCTCATCCTTGTCCAAGTCGGCGATGACAATACCGATGGGAATGTCCGCGGCCCGGGAGAGTACCGAAAAATCAAACACAACCTTTTTGCTTACGGCCAACCGCTTTAAACCGTCAAGTTTGCTTTCATACCGGTGCGGCAGGCCGTCCAGTTTTTTCAGGTATGCGGCAAGCGAGAGGGTCACGGTAACCTGTTCCCGTCCCACAAAGCGGCTTACCGGGTGGGTAAAGGCGGCAACTCCCTGTTTGTCGGTTTTCAACACGGAGGTCTCGGTCTGCTTACGCGAATTCTTCATCCGTTTATAGGAAAACTGCAGGGCCACCCCGTTTACCCCAGGGGTGTCGGCCAGCGGTCCTTCCGCCACCTTGACGGAAAAGGGCTCCTTTATCTCCTGCCCCACATAGGCGATAAGGTTGTTATTCAGTTTATAAAGATTCAGTCTTTCCAGCGCGCGCATGGCATTGTCTATGTTGCGGTTGACATAAATATTCTTGTTTTCCAGGTTTGATTCGGCCGCAGCCAGGGTCGCCTCCAGAAAACGGACCAACGCTTCATAGTACTGTCCCGTACGATAGTACTCGTACCCGTCGCTTTCCGGCACGGCTACGGCGTCGATGGTTTCCTGGAACAGTTTTTCCAGGCGGTTTTTTTCCCGTAAAAGGTCGCTTCTTTTATAGCGTGCCAGAAGGTACACGGTTGTTCCGGCATCTATGGAATAAGCCCATTCATGAATAATCTGGAAGCCGGTCACACGCGCGCTTCCGCTTTGCGTTACGGTTTTCCGCAGTTCCGACTCAAACGAATCGGCCGTGGCCACGGCATCGGTGTTTACTTCGGAGTGAACCCGTACTCCCACAAAGCGCATAATCCCCCCCACCAAGTCGTCAACCGCCCGTTCCCGGGCCTCATTGGTGTTTTTCCCCGCGTCAAAGCCCTGCCCCGTAAAATAGATGAAATGGCTGTCATCAGTGGGAGGATCGGTTACCCAGTCGGGCAGTGTTTCCGACCAGAGGGGGAAGGTGCAAGCGCACAAAATAAAAAAACCACACAGAATGATTCTATTCCATGTCATTATTTACTCCTCACTGTATAATGATCAAAACTACGAATCAGGAACACAGATTACCAGAAAACTATGTACCTGAAGGCATGCGCCCCCAGGTACATATATAACTACTCTTCTTCCTATTCAAGGTCTTTCAGTGCGTCTTTTACCAGATCTTGTGCCCGTGTTTCCTCTTTGGATTGGGGTTTGTTTCCGGCAAAAGCCCTGGCGATTGCCGCCTTGATTTCAGAGACCGGAACGCGGACCAGCAGGTAATATTCATAGACGTCTTTATCTATGGAACCGTCATTTTTAAAATAGCGTCTTTCCACCCAGTACTCATCGTACTTCTTGGCCCCGCCCACTCGGCCGTCGGCAATACTCTTTACTACCTTCTCAAAGTACTGCTCCGCATTGTCGGAATCACCGACAATGGCGCCGGCGTATTTGGACTGGATACGCACGGAAACCAAACGCGCAATCTGGTCGTCAATACTGAAGTTCTGAGCCTGGATCTTTGTTCCCTCCAGGTTTCTCCCGCTAAAGCTTTCTTTGAATACATAATACCCCTTGAAATCGGGCAGTTCTTCAATCTTGCCTACGGGCATCAACACCCAGTCGGGAACATCGCCCAGTCCTGCGTACTGGTGAGTAAGAATCTGTGGCTCCGGTGGTTTCATTGTATCGGTGGTAGTGTTGTTTGTAGTGGTGTCTGCTTTGGGGGTAGACTTACAGCCCACTGCCACGATTAATAAAACAAGTAAAGGAATAATGAGATATCTCTTCATTCACATTCCTCCTTCTAAATAATAACTATTGAGGCAACGCCTCTTTACAATCCGGTGCTGAAGGTAAGACTCTTCCTTCTTACGGAAACAGTCACCATACCTTCCAACCCGGGGATTGTCTTTGCCGTATCCAGGACAAGCTGTTCCAGGTCCTGGTTTGTCACCAATGCCCATACATAGCATTTGGCTTGTTCATCGGTCCGGTAGACGGTTTGTACGTCCTTTACCCTCCGCTTCAGTGAGTCTATAAACTCCCCAATAACCCCGGAGTCTCCGGCACCGTCTAAAAATACCTCGTATTTAATGCCCTTCTTCAAGGCCTTTTTCATATACTCACGCGAGGTATCTATGATGTCCCGCATGATTCGTTTTACACTTACCTCTACCGCGTTTATTTTTGCCTCTTCTTCGGAGGTAGGGCTGAACGACTTCTCAGGCTGGTTGTAGGTCTTGGACCCCATCAGCCTGCCGGTTGATGATTCAAACGCGGTCAGGGTAATGCTTGCCTGGGCAAAATGGTTTTTCCTTTTTGTTTCACTGGTAATTCGCAGGTTCAGGGTAATATACACATCCGCGTTCAGTTTCTGGGCCAGCCACTGCACCACCGAGATATCCCCGCCGCTGTCTTCCTGGTAGAGTGTTTCCTGGTCCTGCTTCAGCTTTTCGACCTCATCCAGCAGCACTGCCTCCATGGCGTGTGAGGTCAGGTAATCATTGGCCACCGCAACCGCCTTCTTTAACAAGAATTTGTTTTCGGGCGCCACGTGTGTGTCCTCGTCTATGTACACCATGTACACCAGGTTTTCCAGGTAAGTCTTGATAAACTGTTCGTCCTGCCGGGCCTTGTTTTGGTCGGCCCAAAGTCCGGCGGCCGGCAGTACCAGCAGCAGCAACAGGGAAAAGCAAATAGAACCCGGTAATTTACACATTGTTCTCTTTCCTACTTTAAAACTTTATTCCGATTCCGGCTCCCACGAGCCAGCCTTCGTAGCTTTGATAATTATCGTTTACCGTAAACCATGCCTGGTACCCTAGATCAAGGATCAGTTTTACATCACGTGTAACCAGGTAGCTGATATTGGCGATGCCGGCCAGGCCTATATAAGAAAATTCGAATCCGTCCACAGTCGACGCGGGAGAAAGCGCGGTCATAATCTGGGTACCTACCGCGGCCATTCCACCCAATTGGAATCTGCCCAGGTAGATATTAAAATCAAGTCCGCCGAACACCCTGACCGGCAGGTCCGTTTCCAATTGTTCAAAGGGATAAAGCCCCACCTCAAAACACACCACCGGCCGGATGACAAAAAAACCCTTGGTAAGCACCAGCTTTAACCCGGCCGACCCATAATATGTGGAATTTTCAAAATTCATTTCCACATGTACATAGGGGACCATTTCCAACCCGACGCGCGGCACTTCTCTTACGGGCATGCCGGCGGTAACAGAACCGGCCGCATAGATGATCTTGCCCAAAGACACCTTATCTTCTATATCACGGATGATAATCAGCCCACTCTCAAGCGGCCCTGTTTCGCCCGGGGTGATAATGGCATACTCGTCTCCCACCGAAACCCCCTGCTCCCTGCCCAGGCGGATCGCCACGTCCGGTCCCAGAACCTCAACAATGCGGTCCTGCAGAGAAAAAACATCCAGGCTCCTTACTTCATAGGTCAGTTGGATGGGAAGGTCTTCTATGGCATCGTTTACGGCGCTGGCCTGATCTTTATCGTAGCCTGTCGCCTCAAGTTCTATATTGGAAAGAACTGTGGCGTTTTCGACTTTAATAATCGTATAGGTAACGGCGATGTTCGTTTTGTATTTTGTGCCCCCCCCCTCATTATTTAATGTCTCTATGGTAAAACCGGTCATAACGGGGACCACGATCAGGTAAGAATGAAGGATGTTATTAAAATCCTCCGCACTGAATACAGTTTTTCCTATACGGACCTCTTCAGTGACACCGTTTTTTCCATTTTTATATGTTTTGATCTTTTCCAGAAGCGGCATAATATCCTGGGTGCTTACGGTATGGTTCACGGTCCCGACCGTAAAACGTGACAGGCTTTGAAACACCTGCAAAGCCTTTTTTTCGATCAATCCCAAAGATTCATTCAACTCACGTTGGTTGGTGGTGATATCGGCGACCGAGGTCTTGAAAATGACAATATTCTGCCCCACGGCGGTGACATCCGCATGCAGCAGGTATTGCAGAAGTGAAAGAAATATTACACCGGTTAAGGATATTTTGAGTATTTTACACATATACATTACTCTCATGGCTTCAAAGACTAAATATAATGCGTCTTATGGTGTTTTTCAAATTTTTGTCCTACTAATTTTACCTTACCTTCATAGGTTCAGGATAAGACGTACGGTTTGGAAATAAACAGTCAAACCACAGACATCTATCACCGTGGCCATCAACGGCCCGGCCATAACCGTGGGATCAAATCCCAAACGCTTGATTACAAGCGGCGCCAGCGCGCCGATCAGGGTGGCAATGATGACCACCAGGGACATGGCAAGCCCGATGGCGATGCCCCGCATCATGACCACCTCAAACGGCAGACCCAGTTCAAAGATCAGCACCCGGATTACGGTGAGTACTCCCATCCCCGCACCGAGGAGCACCCCCACCATGATTTCCTTTAAAAATATTCTGCCGATGTCCTTGACCTCCAGTTCCCCGGTAGCCAGACCGCGTATCATCAGCGTGGACGACTGGGTACCGGAATTACCTCCCGTACCCGTAATAAGCTGCATAAAAGGGACCAGAAAGGGCCAAGGCCCATAGACATTTTTAAACAACTCAATAACGTTCGCGGTAAAGGTTGCCATAATAAGGAGGATGGTAAGCCAGGGAATCCGCTTTTTTACCAGGTCCCAGACGGAACTTTCCATGTAGGGAACGATACTTCCTCCCATGGCGCCCATCTTATAGACGTCTTCGGTCTGCTCCTCCCTGATGACATCGATGACATCGTCAAAGGTAATGATACCCAGCAGGCGGTTATACCCGTCAACTACGGGCAGGGCCAGAAGGTCATAGGTCTCCAGGATCTTGGCCACCTCCTCCTGGTCCGTGTCCTCACGCACGGTAATGACTTTTTTTACCATAATAGACTCTATTTTATCATCATCGTCACCCAGCAGCATGTCACGCAGGGACAGGACCCCCAGCAGTCGCTTCAGCTTGTCCACAACATAGATATAATAGATTGTCTCCACGTCACTGACCTTTTTTCGCAGCCAGCGCAGGGCCTGGGCGATGGTGAGGGAAGACTGTATGGCCAGATAACGGGGGGTCATCAGCCCGGCCGCGTCATCCTCGTCATAATTCAGTAACAACCGTGTCTCGGTCTTGGCCTCGTCACTGAGCGAATTCCATACCGCCTCTCTTACCTCCGGAGACACGGCCTGGATAAAGTCGGTAATGTCGTCCGGCTCCATCTCATCCAGCAGGCGCTTGATGTGCGCGGTGGAAAGCTCCTGGATAATAAACTCCTGCTGCGAGGTGGGCAGCTCATGGATCAGGTCCACCTTACGCGACAGATCAAGCAGCAAAAACAGCTTGATCATATCATCCTCTTCCAGGTAGTCCCACAGGTCCAGGAGGTCGGCAAGCGACATCTGCGAAAGAAGATTCCTTATCTCCTTGTCACCCATATTCTGCAAATTGGTGGTCAGATATTCCAGGTTCACTCTTATGCACCTCCTTCCCGCGCCTTAGTTTTCACCTACATAGATTATCTCCCGTTCAAGCCTGAAGCCGTAATGCTCATACACTCTACGCTCAAGATACGCTATGAGTTCGCGCACTTCCCCCGCTGTGGCTGATCCGGTGTTGACAATTATATTTGCGTGCCGGGGGGAAACCTGCGCGCCACCGATAGTGTAGCCCTTTAATCCCAAAGAATCAATGAGCTTGCCGCTGGGCAGGCCGAACTCCCGGTTGTTTTTGAATACCGATCCGGCACAGGGATAGGCAAAATGCCCCTTGTTTAACCGGTCACGGTAAATTTCATCCATGCGTTTTTTAATCTGCGCCCGGTCCGCCGGCTTGAGGTTGAATGTCCCCCCCACAATGACAAGCCGTCTGTGCTGAAACGGCGATTTTTTATAGCCGAAGTCGGACACGGTAACTTTTATTCTTTTGGATTCCAGCGAGTCATCCAGTATTTCCACCGTTTCAAGGATATCGGAGATCGAGGTGTCGTAGCAACGTGCGTTCATCCAGATGGCACCGCCCACACTGCCGGGCATTTTGTAAAAGGGATCCGCTCCGCTTAAGGAACACTCCAGCGCGGCCTGGACCACCGCGTTGAGGGCCGTGCCGCTCCGCGCGTGAATGCGGGTATGCTCAACTTCAATACCGCAGAACCGATCCAATGAGACCACAACCGCCCTGATCCCCTTGTCGGAAACAAGAATATTCGCGCCGGCACCCAGCACATACAGAGGAAGGTCATGCTTCACACAGGCGGAATAAACCTCTTTTACTTCCGCCAGGGTCGACGGCAGGGCAAAAACCGACGCCGGACCGCCGATGGCAAAACTCGTGTGCAGGCGCAGCGGCTCATTAAAGCGAATGGGACAGCTGATATTGATTTTTTTAAGTACTTTCTGTACATTATCCATTAAGAAATATAGTAGTATATTTTAATATTTGAAAGAAGCCTTTAGAGAGAAAAAATCAAATGCAGCATGTTTTGGGGTTAAAAATATACAACACATTGGGAAGACAGCTACAGGAGTTTCAGCCATTGGAACACGGTAAGGCGGGTCTGTATACCTGTGGTCCCACCGTCTACAATTTTGCCCATATCGGCAACCTGCGCACCTATATTTTCGAAGACATCCTGCGGCGCACGCTGGAGTATGCCGGATACCGGGTAACACACGTCATGAATGTGACCGACGTGGGCCATCTTACCGACGACGCGGACGAGGGAGAAGACCGCATGTTCGTGGGCGCGCGGAAAACCGGAAAAACGGTCTGGGAAATCGCGGAGTTTTATACCAAGGCTTTTTTCACCGACCTGGAACGCTTAAAAATCATCGAGCCCACCGTCGTCTGCAAGGCCACCGATCACATCGAAGACATGATCGGGTTGATCAAAAAGATAGAGACAAACGGCTATACCTACATGCGCGGCGGCAATCTTTATTTTGACATCAGTCGATTCCCGTCGTACGGCGAGCTTGCCCTGTTGAATATGGATGACCTTAAGGCCGGGGCGCGTATCCAGGTGGACGAAAACAAGAAGAACCCGCATGATTTTGTACTCTGGTTCACCCAGTCAAAATTCAAGCACCAGGCCATGCTTTGGGACTCACCCTGGGGAAGGGGGTACCCGGGCTGGCATATAGAATGCAGCGCCATGTCCATGCGTTACCTGGGCGAACGCTTTGATATCCACTGCGGCGGTGTGGACCATATTGCGGTGCACCATTCCAATGAGATTGCCCAGGCCGAGGCCGCCACGGGGGGAAAATGGGTCAACTACTGGATGCACGGCGAGTTTCTGGTAACCTCAAACGCCAAGATGTCAAAATCTCTGGAAAACTTCATCACCTTGTCCACGTTGATGGAAAAAGGTTATGCTCCGCTTGATTACCGCTATTTTTGTCTCGGCGCCCATTACCGCAAACAGTTGAACTTCAGTTATGAGGACCTGGACGCGGCCAGAACCGCCAGGAACAACATCCGCCGGCGCATCGCCCTGCTCAAGGAAGAGGCCGGGCGGGATGCCGCAAAGGACAATAGCGCATCCGGTGGGCCGGAGAGTTCACGGAAAGCCGCAAACAAGGGGGACCTCCCTCCGCAGAAGAAGGCCCTTTCCTACCTGCAATCATTTCAGAACAACCTGCTCTCCGACCTTAATATGCCGAAATGTCTCTCGGACTTATGGAACCTGCTGAAGGACACGGAAATCGGGCCGGAAGTGAAACTGCGTTTCGCCCTGGAAATGGACAAGGTGTTGGGTCTTGATCTGAACGACTCCGAAACCGGACAGGTTCCTCTTGACAGTGAGCTCCGGCACCTGATTGAAGCGCGAAACAAGGCGCGTCTCGGCAAAGATTACGCAAAAGCGGATGAAATTCGGGCGGAACTGGAAAAACGCGGTATTGTACTTGAAGATACCCCGGGCGGGGTGCGGGTGAAAAAAAAATTGTAACTAAACGGGGCATAGAGTTGGTTTAATATGTTGAAGAAAAGGGATACTGGAGAAGAGCGCTTTAATAAGGAATACACGGAATTGTTTCCCGTAATTTTCAGGGTTGCCTATAGAATTACGGGTGAGGAGGGTGTTGCCGAGGATTTATGCCAGGAGGCATTTATCAAGTATTTTGAGCGCCATGAACCGCTGCCCGATATAAACCAGACAAAATACTGGTTAATCCGGGTGGTAAAAAACATGTCGCTCAATTACGAGAAAAAGAAGGTGCGGGAAAAAAATGCCGTCACCAAGCTTGAAAAGATCACCCCCCAGTACGTGGAATCCACTGAAAAAGGGGTGCTGAAAGAAGAAACCAAAATCGCCGTGCAGCAGGCATTGGATAAACTCCCGTATAAGCTGCGCGTTGTTTTGGTGTTAAAGGAATACGCCCGCTTGAACTACAAGGAAATCGGGTCTATTGTAGGGATAAGTGAAGGGAACGTGAAGGTCCGGATTTTTCGCGCCAGAGAGCGCTTAGAAAAAATATTTAAGGATGAAAAGCTTTATGTGTCCGAAGGATGAAATTATTTCTGCATACCTGGATGGTGAGGTTGAATCACCCTGGGCTGAAAAACTAAAAATACATATAAGCACTTGTAAAAAATGTGCACAGCGGCTGGCTGATATGCAAAACCTGCGGTCACGTCTGTTGGACGAAGCGGAGCCGGATTTTGGGCCCGCCCTGCAGCGTCTGCGGCGCCGCGTCTACTTCCATTCGGTGGGACAGGGCAGTACGGTACCCGCCCGGGCTCCCAGAGAACTTCCTTTCTGGAAAAGAAAGGTCAACCTGCCCATGCCCGCGGCAGTGGCGCTTTCATTCATGCTTTTTCTGCTTTTTGCCTCCTTCTTTTTCTTCATGGGGCAGCAGAATAATATAGCGATGGCAAAGCGCGAACCGGCCTCGTATAAGTCCCAACCTGTTCAGGTTACCGTCCCCATCAATGGGATGCAGGTGGATAATCTTGAAGTTCTCTTGAAACTGCTTAACAATAAAGATTTCAGTCAGGAAGTATTAATGCAGCTTCCCAAGGACTCCCAATTCTCCGTATTCGGTGAACCCGAAATCGAAAAAATCAGCACAGACAGGCAGGGCGAATGAGTTTTGTTAAAAAGGTATTACCGGTACTCTTTCTTTTTTGTACCCCCCTGGGCGTTATGGCCCAGGAAAATGAACCGCAGGCGGAAAGCCTGCTTGATCAGGCGATCGTCATCAGGATCAACACCAAGCTGATATCCGCTAATGGAAAGGCAGGGTGGAATTTCAGCGTAGCCCGGATTACCATCCCCGGCAGGCCGGTGGTGTTAAAGCTTCAGGGCGGGAACCTGCAGATCAAACTGGGGCTGACCCCTTATACCGATGATACCACGGAGAACGGCCTGATTTTGGTTACCCAGGGGGAGGTCTGGATCACCGAAAAACCCGGCAAACAGGCCAAATACATGGCCAGTCTTAAAAGCACCAAACTGGTCATGGGAGAAAAGATACACCTCTATCCTTTGGGGGTTTCAACCAAAGCGCCGGAAAAGTATAATATCGAAGTTGAAATCCAGATCGTGCCGTATAAAGATGCGGTGCAGAAACCGGATAACGGAAAACAAAAACCGAAGGAACAGTAAAACATGAGTGACTCCCGGGAACCCTCTCCCTCTCACCAGCAGAAACGAAAAATTTATCAGCGGCAGGAGTTTATTCCCGCTCTAGTGTTCATTGCCCTGTTTTTTATCCTTATCATAAACACCTCAATCTCAGGGTATCCACCGGGTATTGAAAAAATCACGCGTGAAAATAATATTCATAACTATACCATAAAAATCGACGGAAAAAATTTCGGTAAAGCCAAATCGGGCAGCGAGGTATATATCGACGACCTCGCCCTCACCGATTCGGCCTATCTGAAATGGAGCGACAACCAGATTATTATCGCCATTCCCAAAGAGATCAAATCCGGCCTGCTCTATGTGGTGACCAAAAGCGGGAAGACAAACAGCGTAATATACACAAATCCCCAGGAAACCCCCCAGTTGATCTCAGCCATGTACCAGAGAGAACGCAGTATTTTGCAAAACAAGCCCTATATCAAATCGGTTACCCCGATCATCGGTAAGGTAGGCGACGTACTGACCATAAAGGGGAACGTGTTCGGCAAGGAACAGGGGAAAAGCCGGGTATATTTTACCTGGATTTCCCAGAGTAAAAACACGCAAAATGAAGAAGAATCCGCGCCCGTGGTTGCGGCAAATCCCAATGACTTCGATTATCTGAACTGGAGCGACAAGGAAATCAGGGTTCGGATCCCGGACGGGGCAAAATCGGGAAATATCTACGTTCAATCCGAACGGGGGAAAAGCAACGCCAAATATGTTGAAATACAGCATCCTTACGGCGTAAAGCAATATTATAACCGCAACAAGTATTCGATAAAATATTCGATCCTGATTAAGGACGTAAACGCCGAAGCCAACAATGGAATTTACCTCTGGGTGCCCAAGATCATCGCCGAAGCGGAGCAAAGGGAAATCAACTACATCAGGAACGGAAAACAGCACAAACCCATTCTGGATGATTACAAGGGGGTTATGCTGTTCCTGCTGGAAGAGCTTGAAAACAACAAACAGTATGAAATTGATCTTGAATGTATTTTTGACCGCTACGCGATCAAGACAGAGATTAACCGGGACTTGATCCCCGAGGCATATGATAAAGACAGTGAGTTTTATAAGCATTATACCGGGGAAAACGCTTACCTGAAACCGGAGCTTCCCGCTATGAAGAAACTGGCCGCTGAAATTGTGGGAAGAGAGAAGAATCCGTATGAGTCGGCCAGGAAAATATATGAGTATATCATCGATCACCTCTCTTTTGCCTACGTCAATCCGTATGTTTATGACAACTGGCAGGCCCAAGCCGCCGGCGGACAGGGCGATTCCTTTATTTATGCCATGTTTTTCTGTACACTCGCCAGAAGCGCCGGCATTCCGGCACGTCCGGTAGCGGGATATATTATCGACAATGATAAAAGGAGCATCAGGCACTTCTGGGCGGAGTTTTACCTTCCTCGGGTGGGTTGGATTCCGGTTGACCCTTTCCTGGGAGACAACAGATACTACGGTAGTTTTCCGTCATACGGCGACGTAAAAACCTACTATTTCGGCAACCTGGACAACCGTCATATCACTTTTTCCAAGGGTTTTGTGGAATTAAAGAAAATGACCCCGGACGGACGCACCATCAAGAAAACCGGCCTTGCCAATCTCCAGTCCATTCACGAGGAAGTGAAGGGGAACCTCTACGGTTACAGCATATCATGGCAGGACATCAAGGTACTGGGAATTTTTTAATTTTACTTGTGCGTTTTAGATTGACAACGGCGGGTATGACTTCTATACTATGAATAGATTTTGCAGTTGGTAAAAGATATGCCCAACCCACTTCAGTTGTCGTTAGTAAATTTTAATAAGGGCTCATATATTATAGTAGAAGGAAAGCAAAAGGCCGAGTACTTTTACATCATCCGTTCGGGCAAGGTACGCATAAGCAAAGAAGTTGAGATTGTCAATGAAGAGGGGGGTAAAATCCTGGAGCCCGGGGATTTTTTCGGGGTTATCTCAACCATGTCCGCCCACAGTCACATCGAAACTGCCATGGCCCTGACCGATGTTTCTCTTATTTCCGTCCATCGCGAACAATACGGTTATTTAATAGAAAAAAACGCCCCTGTGGCCATGAAGATTATCTTAAGTTTCTCCCAGAAAATGCGCTACCTTGACGAGGCGCTGACCCGGCTTACCCTGAAAAACACGGCCCAGGAAAACGTTACCCACCTGTTTAACGTGGCTGAATATTACGCGCGGCAGAGCCAGTATAATCTTGCCTACTATGCCTACTACAAGTTCATCCAGTACTGCCCCCAGCACCAGAACACCCGCATGGCCAAAGAGCGTATGGCCCGGATACATCCCTATGCCAAAGCCGTACACCTGGATACCAACCCGAACGATTTTAACCGGGAGTATCCCAAGGATACCATGATTTTCAGTGAGGCCGAGCCGGGTAGAGAACTTTTTATTATCCAGAAGGGCACGGTAAAAATCAGTAAAATTGTGGATAATAACGAGGTAACCCTGGCCCTCTTAAAAAGCGGTGATATTTTCGGAGAGATGGCCCTGCTGGAAAATATGCCGCGTTCGGCATCGGCCATAGCCCTGGAAAACGTTTCCATGCTTGTGGTAAACAAGGCCAATTTCAGCCGCATGGTACAAACACAGCCCAAACTGATCTCAAGCCTGACCACACTGCTTTCCGAGCGCTTATGGCTCATTTACAAGCAGCTGGCCAACTCGGTCATGACCGATCCCCTGGGCAGGTTGTATGACGCACTTAATATCCAGCTGGAAAAAAACAAGGTGCCGATTGTTTCCGGCGGCAACTACAGCTTCGATTTCGGCCCCAAGGAGCTGATAAGCATGGTGGGGCTGCCTATGGATGAAGGGAACGCCCTTATCCGCAAGATGTTTGAGAACAAAAAGATTACGGTAATGAACAATAAGATCTATGTGTCGGACCTGGAAGAAATAAAGAAACAGGCCGAATATTTCAAAAAAATGGAAAAGATCGAGTTCTCCCGCCGTCAGGGCTCCCTGCAGCGCTGACCGCGCTACCGGAACGCAGATATTCTGCGGTCTGACGGGTCAATAGTTATTTTTCAGATGCTCATACACCTGATAGAAGGTCCCGTGTGAGTCGCTTCCTTTTAGTTTTATATTCCGCTTGTACTGCTCCGGAACCTGGAGTCCGGCCTTCCTCAGGGTATCCTCGCTGATAAGGATGTCTCCCTCACGGGAATTGGTTTCAAGCCGGGCGGCCAGGTTTACGGTACTCCCAATGAGGGTATTGTCATAACGCATGCTCCCCCCCACGTTTCCCCGGATTATCGGCCCGGTATGTATCCCCATGCGGAAATAGATGGGGACCAGGTTCTCCTGCACGCGTTGCTTGTTCAGGGTCTCCAGCCCCTTTTGTACAAGCACACTGGCTTTTACGGCCTCCTCAGGTCTTTCAAACACCGCCAGAAACGCGTCGCCGATAAACTTATCTATGTCGCCGTGGTTGTCGTAAATGATTTTTGTGGCTACCTCAAACACCGAGTTCAGGTTTTTTATGACCTCGATCGGTGCCAAATCCAGCGACATCTTGGTAAACTGTTTTATATCGGCAAACACAATGGTCAGTTCCAACTCTTCTTCGGGGATTTTTATCTTGCGTTCATAGGCAAAATTGTTCGCCAGGTTCCAGATGGTCCGGGGAATATACTTTTTTATCAGGTCCAGCAGGATAAAATCATGGATCGCCTGTTCCTGCAGTTCTGAAATCTTTACCACCAGTTCCGAGTTGAGCACATTATTCTTAATAAGCGGGCGAATTACCAGAAACAGCATGGATTCGGCCGCCGCCATATCCAGGTAGGTGTCGGCTCCGCTCAGCATGGCGTGGGAGATACTGCTTCTGTCGGCGTTCGACAGCAGGGCCAGGACGGGCAGCAGGCGGAACATTTCGTCACTTTTCAAATCCTCGGCAAAACCCGCGGCCTTTTCCAGCTTCCAGTCGATGGCCACCAGCGAGATGTCCTTTTCGAAGAGTATGTTTTCTGCCTCCTCGATGTCTCCGGCCTGCACCACCTCGAATATGTCCTCTTTAAAATGTTTTACGCTCTCAAGAAGCAGTAACTTCAGCCGCTTTTCCGGGGAGATAAGTAATATTGTTTTCATTCCAACGGTTATCCTTTACTACTTACTCTACAATTTTTAACAAAATTACGCGAGTATGCAAGAAAAAAACAAAAAAGAATTCTAATTTGACATTTCTGATGGTTTGTGGTATCGAATTGAATAAAGGACCTTTTGAAACATGGAAATAACCGATACCGCAGCACTGATAAAACAAGCAGCATATGCACTGGCCGCGGCGGCCCCTGAAACAAAGAACCGGGCTTTAGAAGAGATTGCCCGCGTGTTACGGGAGCATTCCGCTGACCTGATACGGGCCAATACCGGGGACATGGCCCGTGCCGAACGGGAACACCTGGCCGCCCCCCTGTTAAAACGACTGAAGTTCAATGAACGGAAAATAAATGATCTGTGCAAAAGCATCGACGCCCTGGTTTCCCTGCCGGACCCGGTGGGAAGGACCATGGAGGCGCGGGAACTGGACACGGGGCTGGAACTTTTCAAGGTTAGCTGCCCTATAGGGGTAATCGGTGTTATCTTTGAGTCGCGGCCCGATGCCCTGGTACAGATCGCCTGCCTCTGTTTGAAAAGCGGGAACGCGGTCATGCTCAAGGGTGGGAGTGAGGCGGCCCGTACCAATAAACTGCTGGCAGAACTGATCCTGGCGGCGGGTTCGTCATGCGGACTGCCCGAGAACTGGCTTTCCCTGCTGGAGACACGGGAGGATGTCAGGCGGATGCTGAAGCTGGACGGGTACATCGATCTGATCATTCCGCGCGGCTCAAACGAGTTCGTGAAGTATATCATGGACAACACCTCCATCCCGGTGCTCGGTCACGCGGACGGTATCTGCCACGTGTACGTGGATGAGCAGGCCGACCTTGATATGGCCGTTAAAATCATCGCGGACAGCAAATGCCAGTATGTGGCCGTGTGCAATGCCCTGGAAACCCTGCTGGTGCATCGTTCCCGGGCAGCGGAGTTTCTCCCGACCTTACAACAGGCGCTGGAAGAAAACGGGGTGGAGCTGCGCGGCTGTGAGCGGACCCGCGCCGTCATTCCGGTGAAGGCCGCCGTAGAGGCGGACTGGAAAACCGAATACCTGGACCTGATCCTGGCCGTTAAAATAGTCGACAGTATGGACCAGGCAATCCGGCATATAAACACCTACGGCTCGCACCACACGGACGCCATCGTCACGGCCGCAAAAGAGCGGGCCTCGCGGTTCTTACGGTTGGTGGACTCGGCCGACGTGTTCTGGAACTGCAGCACGCGTTTCAGTGACGGTTATCGCTTCGGACTGGGGGCTGAAGTGGGGATCAGCACAAACAAAATCCATGCCCGCGGCCCGGTCGGCATTGAGGGACTGTTGATTTATAAATGGAAGCTCATCGGCAGCGGACAGGTCGCGGCCGATTATACCGGCGACGGGGCACGGGATTTCAGCCATAAGAAACTTGACAAAGAATGTGATGTATAGAAAAACCCATGCGTGATTTTACGAATGTAAAACGTATTGTGATTAAAATCGGTACCTCCACCATCACCAGAAACAACGCGTTGGATACGGGGTATATCAGGCGGTTTGTCTCGCAGATCAGGGACATGCTCCGGGAAAAACGCCAGGTGGTTATTGTCAGTTCCGGTGCCATCGGGATGGGCGCGGGCCAGTTGGGGAAGACCGAGCGTGTTACCGGTATAAAAATGCGCCAGGCCTGTGCCGCCATCGGCCAGCCCCT
The DNA here is from genome assembly GCA_964634205.1 of uncultured Spirochaetaceae bacterium. Lineage (GTDB taxonomy): Bacteria > Spirochaetota > Spirochaetia > SZUA-6 > RPPD01 > JAFGGG01. The sequence continues at coordinate 16,299 of CAZWKE010000008.1, read as the reverse complement.
GCTGATGCAGGAGTACCGCAAGGCATTTTTGAAATATAACATCATTACGGCCCAGGTACTGCTCACCGCGGACGTCTTAAGCAACCGCAAGACCTATTTGAATCTGCGTAATGCATTGGAATCTCTGCTGGAGCTGGGCTGTGTCCCTATCCTGAACGAGAACGACAGTGTCTCCACCGAAGAGATCGGGTCCGCCTTCAGCGACAACGACCGTCTCAGCGCCTTTGTGGCCAGTAAAATCGATGCCGATCTGCTGATTATGCTGAGTGATGTGGATGCATTATACGACAAAGACCCCAGGCATAACCCGGACGCGGTCCCGGTACCGCTTGTGACCGGAATCACCCCGGAAATCCTCCGCATGGCGGGCAGCCGCGGCAGTACACACGCCAGCGGCGGTATGAAGACCAAACTGGAGGCCGCGCGCATCACCTCGGAGGCGGGATGCAGCATGATACTGGCCCCGGGCGATAGGAAGGATATCATCGCCGATATCATGGCCGGAAAGGAAATAGGGACCCTGTTTCTGCCGCGGAAACGCCTGCGCCAGCGCACCCGTTGGCTTCGCAACAGCATTCCGACCGGTACCATCCACATCGACGAAGGGGCCTTACGCGCCTTAAGGAAAAACAAAAGCCTACTGCCGAGCGGCATCAGGAGTGTCGAAGGTGAGTTTGAAAAAAACTCGGTGGTAATGCTGAATACGGCGGCCAAGGCGGTAAGCGGATTCAGCAGCGCCGAACTCAGGCTGATAGCCGGCAAACACAGCCGGGAAATAGAAACATTACTGGGAAAGGGACGAGGGGATGTTGTGGCCATCCCTGAAAACATTGTATTTATCGATGATTAACATGCCTGATCTTAACATTATTGCCTTACAACTTGAGGGTCTTGAGGAGACCATAATTTATCACCTCATAGAACGGGTACAGTACCGTAAAAACAGTGTAGTCTATGAGCCGGGGGCAAGCGGGTTCCGGGGGTATCCGCGAAAAAGCCTGATGGAAATTCGCCTGCTTTTTCACGAACGTATGGACGCGCAGTTCGGCCGCTTCTGCGTTCCGGAAGAACGGCCGTTTTCCGGCCGTCTGCCGCGGCCCCGGCGCACGGTGCATCTGCCGGTCTACCCCCTTGCGCTGAGAGATTTCAATCTGGTCAACCTCACCGCGGCGATCAAACAGGCCTATACCACCCTGGTGAATATAATCTGCAGGGACGGGGACGACGGACAGTACGGTTCAAGCGTAGAGAACGACGTATACGCGCTGCAGGCAATCTCACGCCGTATTCATTACGGGGCGATGTATGTGGCCGAAGCCAAATACCGGGCCGATCCGGGGCGTTATAACGAGTTGATCCGCACACGCGACCGCACCCGGCTTATGCATGAGCTGACAAGAAAAGAGGTGGAAGCGAGAATCATCAACCGCGTCAAAGACAAGGTGGCCCGCGCACAGGCGCGGTCCAATCTGAAAATCCGTATACCGATCGATCCTGAAAGTGTGCTGGCTTTTTACCGGGACAGTATTATTCCTCTCACCAAAGAGGGAGAAATTATTTACCTTATTAATCGCCGGGAAATACTATCCTGAAGATAGTAAACTTTCCGTGTACGTTTGACGCTATTGTACCTTTTAATTGTTTTACCAGCATTTCCACAAGCTGTAAGCCCAATGAATGGGTTTTCTTCAAATCAAAATCATCCGGCAGCCCCATACCGTTATCACTTACCAGAAAAATGTAATCGCCCGCCTCGCGTCTCATCGAAATATTGATAACCCCATCATGCCCGCGGGGAAAGGCGTGTTTTACGGCATTGGTAACCAGCTCGTTAAAGATCAGGCCGCACGGAATGGCAATATCGATATTCAGAAAGATCTTATCAACCTGCAGGTTGATCTTAATTTTATTATGTTCCAGCCGGTGCGAATGAATGATATGAAAAACAAATGATTTTAGGTATTCCATAAAATCGATCTTCTGCAGCTCTTCGGACTGGTATAGTTTCTCATGGATCAGGGCCATGGCCTTGATCCTGCTTTCGCACTGTTTAAAGATTTTTTCGGTCTCGGCGTCATTAATCGAATTGAGCTGCAGGTTCATCAGACTGCTGATGATCTGGAGGTTGTTTTTTACCCGGTGGTGTATCTCCCGCAGCATGGTTTCCTTTTCCCGTAAGGTTTTCAGCTGCTTTTGTGTCTGTTTGATCTGGGTTATGTCTTCCTGAATCGCGATATAGTTGCTGATTTCGCCATTAATGTCCCTGACCGAAGAAATGTTCACCGATTCCCAGTATAATTTGCCGTTCTTCTTGCGGTTAAGGATTTCACCCCGCCACTCACCGTCCCGCTGCAGGCTTTGCGCTATCTGCTCATAAAATTCGGGGGGATGATAATTGGACTTCAAAATGCGCGCATTCCGCCCGATGATCTCCTGGGGAGAAAATCCCCGCACACGAATGAATTCGGGATTGATATATTCAATTATACCGTTTTTATCCGTAATGATAATGGAAACCGGGCTCTGGTCCACCGCACCGAACATTTTACGCAGGAACTCTTCGGATTTTTTTCGCTTTGATATGTCCCGAATAGTTCCCACCATGCCCATGAACCGGCGGTCCCGCATATCAGCTTCGGTACTATAATAGGCCGACGCGCTGATTTCACCGAATATTCCGGTGGTTTCGGCAGGGGTGCCTGCCTTCCCGTCTTTTCCCGTTCTTTTCGGCAGCAGCCGCGCTTCCATATTGTTCAGTTTTAAGAGCCATGACTTGGGATGGTTGAGGGAAACCAATGCTTCGGCCGAAACAGCATCCGGCAATTTCCCCATACTCATCTCATGACGTATGCGCTGCACGTCGTCAGGATGTATGATCGTGGTGAAGGGTTTTCCGATGAGTTCGGCCGGCTTATATCCCAGGATTGTTACGGCAAGATTTAAAAGCCGGAACCGCCCGCCCTCGTCGGTTTTATACACAATGTCGGGAATAAAATGGATGAGATTCCTGTTCTCGTTTTCACTTTCCTTTATGGTCTGTTCAAACTGTGTTTTCTTCCCTATTTTATTCACTTTTTTTCAACATATCGCGAAGGCCCCTACCTTCGCTTGTCTAAAGGAATATACTCCCTTTTTTTTATGACGTTTTTATACGCCGGTCGTATAATCCTGCCCCCGCTTACCAACTCCTCCAGCCGGTGTGCCACCCAGCCCGCGATACGCGCGATAGCAAACAACGGGGTATACAGCTCCCGGGGAATCCCCAACATGCTGTATACAAAACCTGAATAAAAATCAACATTGGCCGAAATAATTTTATTCGTGGATTTTTCCTCGGCAAAAACATCCGGACCGTACTTTTCTATAAGTGAATACAGCTTGAACTCTTCTTCCGCTCCTTTTTCCTTGGAGAGATCGGCCGCTTTCTGTTTCAGCAAAACGGCACGGGGATCGGAAAGTGTATAGACCGCATGCCCCAGTCCGTAGATCAGCCCGCTTTTATCGTATGCTTCTTTTCTTATGAGTTTGCGTAAATAGTTTTTTACCTCTTCATCATCGGACCAGTCCTTGACGTTTGCCTTGATGTCATCCATCATCTGCACTACCTTGATGTTTGCCCCCCCGTGTTTGGGCCCTTTAAGCGAACCCACACCGGCGGCAACGGCGGAATAGATGTCGGTTCCCGAAGAGGTTACCACATGCAAGGTAAAGGCCGAATTGTTGCCGCCCCCATGTTCGGCATGCAGCACCAGGCATAAATCCAGCACCTCGGCTTCAAGCTTGCTGTATTTACGGTCCGGCCTGATGAGATGCAGCAGATTCTGCGCCGTACCGAGGCCCCGGCTTACCTTGTGAATATACAGACTTTTCCCGTCATGATAGTGAGATTTGGCCTGAAACGCGTAAGCCGTCAATGTGGGGAAACAGGCAATCAACTGCAGCCCCTGGCGCAGGTTGTTTCTTATGCTGAGGTCGTCCGGATTATCGTCGTAGGAATACATCACCAAAACACTGCGCGCAAGTTTGTTCATGATATCCCTGCTGGGTGCCTTTAATATCATGTTTTCCGTAAACCCGGCGGGCAGTTCACGAAACTCGTCCAACACAGCACAAAACTCGTCCAGCTCCTGCCTTGTGGGCAGTTTCCCGAATAAAAGCAGGAAGCTTGCTTCTTCAAAGCCGAAGCGTCCGTCGGCCAGGAATCCGCTTACGAGCTCCTGCACGTCTATACCCCGGTAGACAAGGCGTCCCTCGACGGGGACACTTTCCCCTTCATCGATGATATAGCCGTGGACGTCTCCGATTGTGGTCAGTCCGACAAGCACGCCTGTCCCGTCACTGTTACGCAGCCCCCGTTTTACATTGTATTTCTGATAATTATCCGGCGAAATTCTGTTTTTCTCTTCCGCCAGATTGTGCATTTTCTCGATAAATCCCGTTAGTGTCCCGTTTCCCGTCGTCTTTTCCATCTATTTTCCTTCACAATAAGGATTGAATATTTTACAAAAAAATTATATCTATAAAAGAGTGATTTGACAATTCCTTTACCAAGGATTTCATTGTTTATTTGCAAATAATCACTTAAAAAACGCAAAAAGGCAGTAAATATGTTTTTTTTTCATTTTTCACTGATTATCGCGGTTTCCGCCCATATTGTTTGCCAGATATTTAAGCTGGTATACTATTCAATCCGGGACGGCAAGTTCAGCCCGGGCTATTTCTTTTCCGCAGGGGGAATGCCCAGTACGCATACCGCGTTTACCAGCAGCATGACCATTTCACTGGGCTTGATCAAGGGCTTTGATTCGGTCTATTTTGCCATGGCTTTTGTGTTTACGGCCGTGGTTATTTATGATTCCCTGCGGCTGCGGGGGGCGGTACAGGTCCATTCCGAACAACTGATAAAATTGATGAAATTACTGCCCGAAAAGGAACGCACGGAGGTTCCCCGAATGGTGGGGCACACGTTAAGTGAAATAATCGTGGGGATTATCGTAGCGTTTGCCTTCAGTACGGGATTTTATTATCTGCTCGGTCCCTTTTTCCTCGGGGCCGGCTGAAAGACAAGACATGACGATGAAACCGGTCAAGTTTTTTTTAATATGTTTTATCTTGTTCGGCTGTCTGGCACGGCAATTACAGGCGGATCCTGTCCTGATGGTAAACTGGCTGGGTATGGACCTGCAGAGCGCGTATAAGGAGTTCGGCACACCCCGTGAGGTGTTCTGTTACCGGGGTGACAAGGCAGACGAAGATAATGTTGTATTTTATTATAATGATCATATCTATTTATTCTGGTTTGAAAACCGTGTGTGGACGGTGAGATTTGACGAACGTTATGAAAAAGAGTTTATGGGTGTAAAAATGGGGGCGGCAAAGGAACAGGTGCTGGAGGTATTAGGGAGCAAATATGAAGAAGCGGACGGCTCACTGGTTTTTTACCTGCCGGACCGGGGCTTTCCGGTACGCCTGCGCTTGTTCTTCAGAAAGAACAAACTTTACGACGCATATTTGTACAGAGGGGACTATTAATGAATAAGAGTTTACTATGTTTGGTATTAAGCGAAACCACGCTTGAAAAAAACAAAAATATCCTGGATACCTACAGGAATTTTATTGATATGGTGGAACTGCGGGCCGATTATCTGACCCAACGGGAATACGCAGGTATTAAAGATTTTCCGGAAAACATCGGTATCCCTGCCATTCTGACCGTACGACGGGCCTCCGACGGAGGAAGGTTCCGCGGCAGGGAAAGCGACCGCAGGGCGTTGTTGAAACAGAGTCTCGGCAGTGCTTATTCCTATATCGATCTGGAAACCGATTTCCGCGACAGCGAGTTCGAACAGCGGCTGAAACAGTCCCGGATCAGAATTATCCGCTCGTTCCACGATTTTGACGGGGTACCCGCCAACCTGGCGGAACGGATCAGGGAAATGGCCGGGGCCGAAGGAGAAATACCAAAGGCGGCGGTTATGCCCAAAAGCACAAAGGACCTGCTTACCCTCCTGCAGTGTTATAAAAAGTTGGAAGACACGGAAAAGATCCTGGTGGGAATGGGAGATTTCGGATTTCCCACCAGGATATTGAGTAATTATCTGGGCTCCTTCCTGAGTTATTGCGCACGTACGGGCAGCCAGGCTGCTCCGGGCAACAAGGACCCGGAAGAGATGGTGAAACTCTACGGGTTTCATAAAATAGACAACACCACCAAAATTTACGGAATCATCGGGAACCCGATAATGCACTCCTTTTCCCCGCGTATTCACAACCGGGGGTTTAAGGCCCTGGAATACAACGGGGTATACCTGCCCTTCCAGGTTGATAACGTGGGGCAGTTCTTTAAAATCGCCAAACTACTTGATATGAACGGGTTCTCCGTTACCATCCCCCATAAACAGGCGGTCATACGCTACCTTCACGGCAAACACGAAAACATCAATAAAATAAAGGCCTGCAATACGGTGATTAAAAAAGACGGCGGATATTACGGAGAAAATACCGATGTGTACGGTTTTTTAAAACCGCTGAAAAATTATTTCGGCGATCCCATTACACAAAACATCAAGGCCACGGTAATCGGTGCGGGCGGCGCCGCCCGGGCCGTGGTATACGGATTGACCCGCCACAATGCCAAAATTCTCATCCTCAACCGTACGGAGGCCAAGGCCAAAAAACTGGCGCGGATCTTCAACTGCCAATGGGGGGGATTGAATCCCGAAGAGGTAAAACGTATTCGTGACTACTCGGATTTAATCGTGCAAACAACGAGTGTGGGCATGAAACCGAATATCAAGAAAGACCCCATTTCCACCTTCCGTTTTCGGGGGCATGAGATTGTCTATGACCTGATCTATAATCCTCCGCTTACCAGACTGTTGGAACGGGCACTCGACTCCAACTGTAAGGTTATTAATGGCGAGGAAATGCTTTTGGCCCAGGCCCAGGCCCAGTTTCAGTTGTTTACGGGCAGTGATTATATTTTCCCGCAGAACTTCGTCTTTGAAATATTCAGGGGCTGATCGCTTACCCGCGCCGCGGAATTTTAAATAAGCATCTTTACAAAAATATATTTTCCTCTATAATAGGTGCTAATCAAATCCCATTCTTACAAATACCAGATAAGGAGAAAAGAAGCATGAAACACAAAAAGCTGTTTATACCCGGTCCGGTAGAGGTCAGTGAGGAAGTACTGAAGGTACTCTCAACACCCATGATCGGCCATAGAAGCTCGGAATATAGCGCCCTGCAGGAAAGCGTAACCAAAAAACTCCAGCAGATGATGTATACGCAGAACCCCATTATCCTGTCCGCCTCATCCGGCACAGGGCTCATGGAGATGGCCATCCGCTGCACCACCGTAAAGCGGGCGATTGTTTTTGCCATGGGCGCGTTCGGCAAGCGCTGGTATGAGATCGCCGTGGGCAACGGCATCCCCGCGGACAAGCACGAAGTGGAATGGGGCCAGCCCATTACCCCGGACATCGTGGAGCAGTACCTCTCCACCGGCAAGTATGATGTGGCCACCATAACCCACAACGAGACCTCAACCGGGGTAATGAACAACCTGGAGGAACTCGCCCCGGTATTTCAGAAGTACCCGGATGTGGTCTGGTGTATGGATACGGTCTCCTCCCTGGGCGGGGTAAAAATAGAAGTAGACAAGATCGGTGTTGATGTCTGTGTCAGCTCCAGCCAGAAGGCGCTGGGACTTCCCCCGGGATTAAGCCTTGCGTCCGTTTCCGCAAAGGCCAAAGAACGGGCCGCAAAGGTCGGGACACGCGGATACTACTTCGACATGCTTCTCCTGTTAAAATATATTGAGGAGAGAAAGTTCCAGTATCCCTCTACCCCTGTTATTCCGCATATTTTCGCCCTGGATTTCCAGATGGACAGGATTCTCAAGGAAACTCCCGAAGGTCGGTTTAAACGCCATGAGGAACTGGCCGCCCTGGTACAAAACTGGGCCAGGAAACACTTTAAAATGTTTGCCAATGAAAAATATGCCTCAAAAACCGTTACCTGTATCGAGAACACGACGGGATTTTCCGTAAAAGACCTGAATACCGAGCTGGGAAACCGCGGATTTATGATTTCCAACGGCTACGGCTCCCTGAAAGAAAAAACCTTCAGGATTGCGCACATGGCCGATTTGCAAAAAGCGGATGTGCAGGAACTGCTCGGTGAGATAGAGGATATTTTAAAACTTTCATAAACCATGCACAACGCATTTCCACATCTCTTACAGACTCCGGCCTGGGGAAGAGCCAAATGCACGGCCCATCCCTCCTGGAGCTGGTACCTGTTTGTTAAACCGAAGCAGGCAGGAAAATTTGAACAAACACAAAGCCTCCCGAACCCGTCGGCCATAGAGTCGTCCGTACTCATTTTAGAGCGTTCCCTGGGACTGGGCCAGCGTCTGCACTATATACCCCGGGGGCCGTATGTCGACTGGCGGGACCGTTCCGCCGTAGAAGCGGTACTGGGGTTTATCAAAGATTTTGCCCGCAAAAAATCAGTACTTATGCTGCGTATGGAACCCGACATATCGGAGGACGAATTTGACAGCGCCCCGGTCCTTGCCGCCGGTTTCAGGCGGGTGAAAGACCACATTCAGCCCGCGGACACAGTGCGGGTCCCTATTCAGAAAAGCGATGATGAGTTGATGGGCGGTTTCCACAAAAAACACCGTTATAACATCAAACTGGCGGCAAAGCGCGGGCTTACCGTTCGCACCTCCGTCAGCCCCAAGGATGTCACCCTCTTTTACAACCTGTTGAAAAAGACCGAAGAGCGGCACGGCGGCGTCCTGCATATCCATCATGAAGATTATTACCAGGTGGTTACCCGTGAACTGGCAAAACACAATATGGCCGTTCTTTATATCGTGGAAAAGCAGGGGCGTCCGGCCTCCGCCTCCCTGGTACTCAGGTACGGGGACCAGGCCATCTACATGTTCGGGGCAGCGGATTACGAGTTTCGCAGGGACATGCCCAACCACCTGCGGGAATGGGAAAGCATGCGCGATGCCAGGGACGAAGGATTACAGTATTTCGATCTGTGGGGCGCCACCATGAGAAACGATCCGGGCGGCGGTATTATGCGCTATAAACTGGGATACCACGACAGCATAGAGACCCTGGCAGGAAGCTTTGACTGGTCTCCCAAGCCGCTGCGGTATAAGTTGTTCAGACTGCTGGACAAACTACGGAGAAAGCTGTAAGGAAAGCCCCGAAGC
>CAZWKE010000008.1:0-6961 GCA_964634205.1 uncultured Spirochaetaceae bacterium | reverse complement strand
CTCTTCATTTGAGTGATGGTCTTTACGGCAGAGGCCTCAACCGCCTTGGCCGCCTGCTCCTCTCCCAATGTTTCCAGCATCATCTGGACGGAAAAAATAGCCGCCATAGGGTTGATGATGTTCTGTCCCGTATATTTGGGGGCGGAACCGCCGATGGGTTCGAACATGGACACCCCTTCCGGGTTGATGTTGCCGCCCGCGGCCACACCCATACCACCCTGGATCATGGCGCCCAGGTCCGTGATAATATCACCGAACATGTTGCAGGTAACAATAACGTCAAACCATTCGGGATTTTTTACCATCCACATGGTGGTGGCGTCCACATGGGCGTAATCCGTGGTAATGTCGGGGTAATCCCCGGCCACCTCTTCAAAGGTACGCATCCACAGGTCATGCGCAAAGATAAGCACATTGGTTTTGGCGCAGAGGGTCAGTTTCTTCCCCTTGTTGCGTTTCCGTGTATATTCAAACGCATAGCGGATACAGCGCTCAACACCTTTACGCGTATTAATCATCTCCTGAATCGCCACCTCATCGGGCGTGCCTTTTTTCATAAAGCCGCCGGACCCCAGATACAGTCCTTCGGTATTTTCACGGACAATCACAAAATCGATGTCCTCCGGCTTTTTGTTTGCCAGGGGTGTCTCCACGTTGGGATACAGTTTTACCGGGCGCAGGTTGATATACTGGTCCAGGCCGAACCTGAGACTGAGGAGTATTCCCACCTCAAGGATCCCCGGTTTTACCTTGGGATGGCCGATCGCCCCCAGGTAGATGGAATCGAATTTTTTCAGCTCGTCCAATGCCCCCGCGGGCAGGGTCTCACCTGTTTTAAGGTAGTGCTCACCGCCAAAGGGGAATTCTTTAAAGGTGAACTCTACATTAAACTTCTTTGAGACGGCCTTTAACACTTTCAAGCCCTCATTGACTACTTCCGGTCCGGTGCCGTCCCCCGGAACAACTGCGATATTATACATCTTTCCTCCTTTTTATTGTTCTGAGAGTACAAATTGAACGGATAATTGTCAATTGCTCAAAATATATTTTTTTACCATTGCATTGTCGACATATTTTTTTTAGAATTCTTGCAGGAGTTCAAATGCCAGAAGGTTTTTTCAAGATCTATCCCGATAAGTTCGGGCGGAATGACAAAGGTGATGTACTCTACCTGGACCTCGCCGCCGTCAGGCGAGAATACCGCTACGCGGGGCTGTGGTATGCCTGTGATAAAAACGAGGAAACCTACATCGCCACCGAAATGTATTACGGCACGCAGGCAACAGACAGCCGTCCGCCTGATGTTACCGAGGAATTAAGCGAGAACAGCTTTAAGCACTCTCCCCGTTACGCGTTTTACCCGGATGCACACCGGGTCTGGATTGCCATGCGCACGGAAAAACATGTCTACTGTAAACTGAAAGCCTTTACAACACAGACCGAAAATACGTATATTAATTACAAGGTCATACGCAACAGGGGAACAGGGTACGATACCCTGAAAAGCGGGGTGATCAAGGGATCAAAGGCATTGTTCTTTCGTTTGGGGGTAGAGGACGGAAGCGGCGCACTTGATTATAACGATACGGTCATGTTTATCGCGTTTATCAAGGATCTTCCCCCGGCGGACTGGAACTTTGATCCGGCCTGTTTCGGCATACAAAAACTTCCCGTACTGGTTCCGGCCTTTCTGTTTCCGGTACGGCAAAACTATTCGAACTGGCTCGGGCAAAACCCATTGGACGGGGTGACCCGATAAATATACTTTTTTAGCAAAAGGAGCAAATATGCAAACCGGTATTTTTTTTGTGAAGGTTAAGGACAATCTGGAAAAGGCCTTTAAGGATTTCTTTCCCCACATGTCTTCAAATTATATAAAAATGGGAAAACTGTTTAAAAAAAACAAGGTGTACCCGGTATTGGCGATTGAAAAGGTCACTATATTCAATAAGGACGGTGCGGAAACCGATTCGTCTCGTTTTCTGGTACCCTCCGAGAACAAAAACTTTCTCTGGATCCAATCAGAGCTGTTCGAATTTGTGGGGACCGATCCCGGGGGAAACTACCCCAAGGCTAAAAAAGGGAAGGCTGGGTAAACTCCGCCTGTTTTTTCTTGTATGCGGTTTCTTCTTTATACTCCGGCGGAATCTCATCGATAAAGCGGCTGGGGGCTTGTACGGTACGCTTGCCGTAGAGTGAGCGTTCCCCGCAGTGGGTGATATATACACGGTCCTGTGCCCGGGTAAGCGATACATAAAACAACCTGCGTTCCTCTTCAATATCAACGCTTTTTCCCGTAAGCGGGGTAATACCCTCTTCGGCGCCGGCAATAAAAACCACCGGGAACTCCAGACCCTTGGCCGCGTGAAAGGTAAGCAGGTGCACCTTCTCCGGCGGTGAGGTCCCCTGGCTTTCAAACACACACAGAAACATGTGGCGCAGAAATCCCGCCGGGTCACCCTGGTAGACACGGGCCAGTTCCAGCAGGGCGTTGATTTTCAGTTTGTGCTCCTCGTCTTCCGCGTTGGGAATGATCTTTTCCAGAACAATGAACAATCCCTTATAAATTCCCTGGAACTCAATACTCACCTCTACAAACTCCAGAAAATTCAACAGCTCTTCCACCTGAACGGCATGTTCCCCGGCCAGAATCTTTTGCAGAGAGCGGTTGGCAAGCATGTTTCGTCGGTTCCCGTTTTCCTGCCCGAAAAGAAATGTGAGGGCCGAGAACTCATCCCCGCTTAAGCCCCGTATGCTGCCGCTTATCACTTCACGGAAGGCAATCACATCCTGCCTGTTGTAAAGCAGGCGCAGGTAAGACGAAAGCAGAGAAAACGGCGGTTCGTTAAGCAGCGAATATTCTGAGCGCAGGGCAACCGGAATGCCCCGTCTTTCAAATACCGTATACAAGGTCTTCTCCATTGTATGAGTGCGCACCAGCACGGCCAGGTCATGAAAGGAATACTCCTGTTCCGTGCGCGGCCCCAGGGCCGCCACCGACACGGAATCGGTCCCTCCCACCAGCGTACGGATGGACTCCGCAATATACTCGGCCTCATGATACTCATTATCAAGTCGTACGACGGAGAGCCTTTTACCGTCTCCCCTCTGTGCCTGCAGTTTCAAACCGCTTTTGAAGGAATTGTGGTTTATAAGCGCCCCTGCCGCCCCGATGACCGGCCGGACCGAGCGGTAGTTTACCGACAGTAAAAAGTGCCGTGCCTGAAAATCATTCTGAAACCGGAAAAAAAGCCTGGGGTCCGCCCCGCGAAAAGCGTAAATCGCCTGGTCGGGATCACCAATGGCAAGCACACTCTTAAAAAGCAATTTTTTACCGCCGGTTTCAATGGGTTTATTCCCGATCAACGCGCTGATCAATGCGTATTGGGCGGGATTGATGTCCTGGAATTCATCCACGGCAATAAAGGTATAACGCTCCCGGTAATGAGAAAGGATCTGGGGCCACTGCTCAAAAATGAGGTTCACCTCGTTTATCAGGGCCGCGATATCCACGGCACGCACAGCCTTCAACTCGTTCTGATAAGCAATGGCTGTCTTTTCCGTGGCTTCATCGATATCCAGCTCCGAACCGTCGAGGTACTGTTCGATTTTCTTCGCCAGTTTCTCGATTTCCGGTTTGGTACGGCCGGGATGCAGATAATGCAGCAGGGCCCTGCGCCCGGCCCGGTCATACACACTCTTTACCCCCGGGAAATGACTCCTGATGATGTCAAAACACAGGGCGTGGAAGGTGCATACCGTGATTTTGTCCGCGTTTTCACCCAACAGGGCCGCCAGGCGCTGTTTCATCTCCAGAGCCGCCTTGTTGGTAAAGGTAATGGCCAGGATATTCTCGGGCCGGGCCCGGTCTTTTTCCAGTGCCGTGCAGATCCAAGAGACAAGCGTATGAGTCTTTCCCGTGCCCGGCCCGGCGGTCACAATGGCAGCGCCGCCCTGAAACTCCGCGATCTCCCGCTGGGCGGCGCTGCTTTCCGCGGGCACTGTCTCCTGCGCGCTTCCCGGCCTTTGCGCAGGCGTTGTTTCCTGCGCGCTTCCTCTCCCGTCCGCAGACGTTGTTTCCCGTCCGGCCGACGGTTCTGCCGCGGCGATTCCCGGCCCGGCCTCGGGCGCTGCGTTCTGTGTAATCCCCGGCTCCGCCGCACAACTGTCCAAGATGCCGGTCTCCGGCGCTACGGCGGCATTATCCGGCACCCGGGCCTGCGTTTCTCCGTGCGCACCGGTTCGCTTTCCAAGATACGTCCCTGCCTGCTCGTTCACCGCAGTTCCGGCCCGCTTCTCCCTGCGGGAACCTACCGGGGCGTCTCCCCGGACCCCACCGCGAGTTTCCACAAAGGACCGGTCGTTTTTTTTAACAACGACCTCCTCAAAGAGCGCAGCCTGGTTGTAGGCGGGGGCCAACCCTGTGTTCGGGGCAAAATGAAACAGCAGGGACTGGCCCGACAACTCCTCCAGCTCATCCTTACTGAAAACGCGGATCACTCCGAACTCACCGTCATACCCCGGTTTTGGGGTAATATCGCCTTTGCGCACCCGTTTCACGGCTTCGGCCAGGGGCATACCGCAGCGGGAGGCAATCTCCTCCAGGGGGGCGTTCATGATCACGTTGTACTCATTCCCCAAAGCGGAAACGGTATTCCAGTAGGCCTGGGTCACCGATTTTGTGGCCGGACCCTTCCCCATAATCTCACCCAGAATTTCGTTCAGCGGGATAATAGAGTAATAGTCTTTCTGCTGCGGCGGTTTGAACGCGTCCTTCCGGTCCGCCAACTCCATTACCCGGTGCATTACCCCAATGGTAAGGGGTTTACCGCATACCGGACAGACATCGTTCAGTTCCATGCTTTTCCCGGGATCAAGGCAGATATTGCACTTCCTGTGCCCGTCAAAATGGTATTTTCCCTCCTCCGGGAAAAACTCCAGTGTACCCAGAAATCCCTTCTTGGTTTGCAGGGCACGAAACATATCATGGTAGGTAAACGAAGTTTCAAACAGGTTGGCCTCGCGCATCAGCTTGGGCGGTGAATGCGCGTCGGAGTTGGAAATCAGGCTGTAATTGTCCAGTGCGCTCACCCGCCAATTCATGGCCGGATCGGAGGAGAGCCCGGTTTCCAGCGCAAAAATATGCCCGCTTAAATCCTCAAAACATTCTTCGATGGTATCGAACCCGGACTTGGAGCCGAAAAGCGAGAACCAGGGGGTCCAGATATGGGCGGGAACAAGGTGGCAGTCCGGCGAGACCTCTAAAATAATCTCCAGCAGATTCCGGGGATCAAGCCCCAGGATGGGCCTGCCGTCCGATTTTATATTCCCCAGGGCTGAAAGCCGGGCGTTAATGCGGGCCACACTCTCAAGGTCAGGGGCAAAGATAACACTGTGAACCTTGCGTGTTCTGCCGTTTTTTTTATAGATGGAGCTGATCTCCGCCTGCAGACAAAAGCGAAAGGGGATATTATCGGTTTTTACGGGAAGTTCCCCGGTACCCTCCGCACCCGGCTTTAAGGTGAAAAATCCGCTGCCGTCTCCCACCAGGGAGTCCTGTAGGGCGGCGAACCAGGCCGGGTGGGTAAAATCCCCGGTGCCCAACACATTAATCCCCTTCACCTGCGCCCACCTCTTCAACCCATGCAGATTGCTGTGCTTACTGGTTGAACGAGAGTAGAGGGAGTGAATGTGCAGATCCGCTACATACTTCATAATTGATTTCAATCAAAAAAGGCGCTGGAGCTCATCCTTGGCCTGGCGCAATACCGTGTTGTATTTTTCATCGAATTGGGCCAGGTTTCTCTTCAGCAGCGCGGCAAACTCCGGGTCGGCAAAGGGATCCAGCTCCACCTGCGTCCCCAGTTGACGGGCGAGTGCTTCGGCCTTGGCCCGCAGTTTGGGCATATACTGGGCCTTTATCTGCTCCCGAATCTGTTCGCGGTCCTGTTTATACCTGCCGAAAAACTGCTCCAACTGCGAGAATATAGCCCCGGCCTGTGCGGAACCGGGAAACAACTGTAGAAATGCCTGCTGCACCGCCCGGTTTCTTCCGGCCGCGGAGTCGGTCAGGGGCAGTGTCAGGTTTGAAAGCAGCGTGGAGAGCATGCCCTGCTTTACCAGGGATTTGTGCTGCTTGTCCACACCGGCAAACTGTTTCGCCAGGTCCTCCTCCGGTTTTTCCAAAAAAGCGGAAACCATTTTTTTTCCCTGTTCAATGTACTGCTGTTCCAGCAGCGACTGCCGGTCCGCCTTCACGTTTTTTGTCTTTTCCAGGGCTATTTCCCATGCCGATTTGATTTTATCCATATCTTTCCTCCCCTTGTTCTGCCTAAATGATTTCGCGCTCCGTCATCACCATGTCCATGGGTATATCGTGTTCATCCGCAGGAACAGCGGGCAAAAGCTGCTCGGAAAAACAGACCCCAAGTATGGTGTATGTGTACACGTTATGTGTCCGCAGCCGCGCCAAAAAACGGTCATAATATCCCCTGCCGCGTCCCAGGCGGTGTTTGGCCCGGTCAAAAGCAAGCCCGGGGGTAATGATCAGCACGGTGTTCCCCTCCCCTGCCGGATTGAACAGGGGCCGGCCGGCCGGCGGCTCGGCAATCCCGTAGCTGTTGTACTCCAGATCGGTATTCTGTTCCGGCAGCAGATGAAACTCCAGTTCATCTCCGGTTATGCGCGGTGCGAACACCCGCTTACCCGCGTTTTGTGCCAATGCAACCACCTGCCTTGTGGCGACCTCACCGTCCATGGAAAGATAGGTGAGCACCACCGCCGCCTGCCTGAAACAGGTCAGGGAGACCAGGCGCTCATAAATCAGATCACTTTTTTGTTCCACCAGCGCTGGTGAGAGGCGCGTAAGCGTATCTATCATTTGCGTGCGCAGTTGTTTTTTTGTCATTATCCCCGAATTTCAAGTGTAACATAACCATGGCGCCACTATCAATAGAAAACA
>CAZWKE010000007.1:102014-103776 GCA_964634205.1 uncultured Spirochaetaceae bacterium | reverse complement strand
TATCGATAAATTCCTGACCCAAAGCGAAGCCCAATGGATTGTGCAGGTGGTGGAGACCTATAAAGAGTATTATTCGTAGAATGACCGATACATATGCATAGTATTCCCGTCCCTGCGCCTGCAGGCAAAATCAATGAATATAAAAAAGGCCCGTTTGTATAAAACGGGCCTGCTTTCTCAATTAATAATTATTACCTGATTTCAACATGACTCCAGGCATAATTGCCCCGGTAATGCACATAATAGACGCCGTCGATAGCGGCGGGCAAAACGGAACCCGCCACCCATGTATTGGTATAATCAACGCCGTTAATCGTCAGCTCCGCCAGGTTCCATGAGTTAATGTATTGGGGAACTGTGCTGAACAACCAGCAATACTCTCCGGCTCCGTCGTAGGTAAAGGGTATGCTGACGGAGGCGGGATTATCACAGGGAGCGGTCGGGGTGGGCGTGGGGGATGGAGTGCTTGTCGGTGTCGGACTGGGGGTCGCGGTAGGTGTCGGAGTGGGAGTCGGAGTCGGTGTGGCAGTAGGCGTTGGTGTGGGCGTTGGGGTAACGGTTGGTGTCGGTGTGGGAGCACCGGCAACCGGTTCCTCACCGAAAATAAGCACACCGTCACGGTAGACCGGTATCCGTTCCGTGAGGCTGTCGGGCGCGCTTGTTGCCAAGTCTGCTCTGGAAAAATCATTGGACGGGTCCCAAACCGAGCTGTTATAGGCGGCGATGGCGAACTGGAACGCAACCTTACCATAAACTTCGGAAGACGGCCAACCGGCCTCGATATAATAAATATGGTTTGCCTCGTCCCACGCGGTAATCGGCGATATGGTTCCGTTAAGCGGTCCGTAATAAATGGATGCGGTAACATCAGCGGCCGTATACCCGGCGTTATAATACTCACTCAGATCAAAGAAGTAGCGGAACGCGAGCGCGGTTTCATAATGCGGTGGCAGCAATGAATCGTTGTGAATAAACGCCTTGATCGTGGATTGCTGGCCGTTTTCATTCATCACATACGCGCTGACATAATAGGGAGAGGTGTCCGGCTCAATCCCCGGCGTGGCCTCAGGAGTCTGCGACATCCCGTAATTCTCCGTCAAACCGGCCATGGCCCCGACAAAACCGGCGTTATAGTCGATGGCGACCTCACTGTAGGCGTACTCATCGATGGCATCGGCATAGTTGTCGTCACTGTCCGGTCCGCCGACCAGGGCCCCGTAGAGCAGGTGCTTTTCGGGATCATTTTTGCTTTCATTCGCGGGGGGACTTTCAAACCGGCCGCTTGCCGCGCGGTGATGCGGAAATTTGGGATAGTTACTGCCGAAGCCCACAACATAGGAGCCGTTTCGCGGATTGTTACCCAGAATATAGTCGATCTGTGATTTGGCAAAATCCAAATAAGCCTGATTCCCGCTTGACTTATAATACACCAGGGCCAGCATGCACTCCGCGGCGGTGTAACGCAAGGCACCCCAGGAGTTGAGATAACAAAGACCTCCAGGGGTCCGCGGTATCCGGTTCATCCAGTAATCCAGATTGCCCTCGGCAATGTCCTTGTAGAGCTGTCTGTCGCTGATCTGGGCCAGTTTGATAAAAACCCCGCCCCAGACGTCGTCCCAGCAGTGGGTCCAGGTATTATCATACCCGTTTGTATCGGTTATCCCCTTTTCATTAAGAAAAGATTCAATGTCCGCCATGTAATCGCTTTCACCGGTTGCGATATAAAGCCAGATTGCCGCCCAGGTAAGATCGTCAAGGTACC
>CAZWKE010000007.1:48888-101914 GCA_964634205.1 uncultured Spirochaetaceae bacterium | reverse complement strand
TCACCGGTTGCGATATAAAGCCAGATTGCCGCCCAGGTAAGATCGTCAAGGTACCCGGTTGAACCGTAGAAACCGCCGCTTTGGCTGAGCCCCCGGTACGTATCGGCAAACGTATACAGATCTTTGGCGGTAGAGAGGCACTTGTCGGCATAAGACGGATCACGATCCCCGTAATTAAGGTACATCAGGGCAAGCGCCGCCGCAGCCTCGCCGGTTACATCCGAGGCCGGACTGCTTGGTGTTGCCGCAAACAGGGAAGGCCGTGAGGTCTGCTGCAGTTCGGGAGGACCCCAGTAACTGTGGTCGGTTGTTCCGTCTCCGCATTGATAATAGAAGGTTGTGCTGTTCGGAAATGATTTTAAAAAGTAATCGGTAAAATGCTTCAGGATATTCAGCATATAACCGTCCTGGCCCTTGGCGGTAAAAACGTCCTTGTATTCGTAAAACGCCCAGCCCAGGGTGGAGGCCGCGTATCCCTGCGGCAGCCCGAACTTGACATGGTCTCCCGCGTCATGAAAACCGCCCGTCAGATCAATACCGACATCACTTCCGTCACCGGTATGACATGGTCCCCGCCAGGGCAGCCTGTTGTTACCCGCATCCGGACCGCACCAGCTTGCCTCATAAAACAGGATCGATTTGGCAAAGGCATCGGCATAATTGAAATTCGTCGCGGCACGACTTACCGTCGTGTGCGTAGCACTGCGCGCCCCGCCGCCGGGCATACTGCAGGCGACAACAAACACAAGCATGCAGACAAGCCCGATAGAATAGCAAAGTCTTTTTTTCATTTTGTACTACCTCCTTTTATGGTACAATGTTTTGTCTCTCAGTATATGCGAGGACGGAGGAAGAAAATAAACTTTCGATATGACGGATATGCTCCTTGGAGGGGTATTTTACTAGTACTTGAGGGTGTATTTACAATGCGGCTTGCCGGCAGGCGGCGTGCGGTCCCGCAGCAGGCTCTCCGGACACCGGCCCCTAATCGATTCCCAACAGGCGGGCCGCATTTGAAAATAATATCTTTTCTTCCGCTTCATGTTCCAAATGAACGGCTTTCAGGTTGGAAAGCGCCCGTTTCTGGTCGTCCCAGGGACTGTCCGAGCCGAACAGAATATAATCCAAAGGGTGGTTACTGAAAAAGTGTTCGGCCTTTGCGGCGGAAAGGTAATCAAGACTGTACGATATATCCATATACACCGGCCGGCCCAACAGGTATTTTTCCACCTCCTCCCAGTCCTGCCAGGCACCGAAATGACTGGTAACGAATTTCAACCCGGGAAAACGCCGCAGCACCTCCGCGGTTTTCTGCGGATCGGCAATACGATCGTACGGGAAGGCAAGATCAAACCCCGTATGGCAAAGGAGAATAAGCCCGTTCGCGGCAACGGCCTCGTAAAACGGCAGCATACGCCGTTCATCTATGCTGAATTTTTGGTAATAGGGATGTATTTTTATGCCTTTAAATCCGGACCGGGCAATTAATTCCACCTTTCCCACCATATTTTCATCATCCGGATGTACCGAGGGAAAAGGAATAATACGGTCGGAAGCGATTGTCCCGGACCATTCCAGGATCGGTTCGAACTGGGTGGGTTTGGTGGCGATGGAACAGACAACTGCCTTTTCGATTTCCGCCATATCCATACAGGAAAGCAGCGAAGACAACTTTCCGTCATGAAAGGCCTTTACCTCGGCTTCCTGTTCAAGATACGGAATGGCGTTTTCCGCTACGTTATCGGGAAATGCATGGGTATGAAAATCAATAATACGCATCTATTGCTCCCCAAAGGACGGGGCTGTTCTACACCTGTTCCAGTTTGTCCATCTCATCCTGAAAATTGACCAGGTATTCCTGTATCTCGTCCGTTTTTTGTTGCAGCTCCTTGAATGAATAGTTGTCGCTGATTGAATGAGCGTGCTTCATGCGCATGGTGTCAAGCTTTATCTGGTTTAACAGTGCAATAGAAGAAGAAAGGCGTACACTGATTATTTCCTTACGGTTTAATATATCCACGATCGATTTGCGGTGTTTTTCAAACTGGGTGATGGAACGCTCATATTCATTCTTTAACACCGTGTTTTCCGTATGGGCCTGTTTTTCTTTCAGACCGGTAAGCTCCTGTTCGATATCCATCAGGGAGGTTGACGAGAGCAGGCGGTCAAGTTCACCACTCTTATGCGTTAGATCCTTGATCTGCTCGATATATTTGTTCAGTGTGGGCTCAAGCTCTCCCCACTGCAGCTTCAGGTTTTGGTCGGACTTGATTTCCTTGAGGATGTCCTCTTTTATAGCGACGGCCCTGGTATACAGATTGTTGAAGTTTTCCATGGCCATGTCTTTGAGTGAAACTCCGGCGCGACGGATCCGTTTCATATCGATCCCCACGGCTTTGAGCTCCTGTTTCAGCATACGCTTACGCGCGGTATAGGAAACCCAATGCGCCAGCAGACCGGCACCCCAGGGGCCAAGCACAAACAGAAACCAGAAAAACCCCGGGGAAGTGATCATGTTGATGCCGAATATGTAGGCGTTGGTGGAGAGGAAGGTCATCAGGTGGTTTCGAAAGCCGCTGATGGAGCGCTGCAGCCGGCGGAATGTTTTAAACAGCTTGTCCGGCATGCTCTCGATTTTTTCCAGTTCGGCGGCCTCACGCCGTTTATTCAGCATATGCTGAAAATCGCCAAGCAGCCCGATTCCCCATCCGCCCAGGGCAAAATAAAACCACGGATAGGGCCCCGCAATAGTCAGGTTCAACCCGATCAAAAATGCATTAATCACAACGAACATGGTGAAATGCACCGGAAAGCTTACGGTAGCTTTTTTTGCCGAGCGGATTATTCTTTCCTTTACCCAGGCAAAGCTTTTACTGCGTTTTGAGACGCCTAAAGCATCAGTTACCGTGTCGGTAATATCTTTCCCGGCACGCCGTAAATCCCGGTACTGCCGCCGTAGTTCACGTTCATTTTTTCCCATAGGGTACTATAGGGCGGAGGTACGGAAAAGTCAAGAAGCCCGACTTTATTGCCTGCAAAATCCAATTGACCGGTAGGGCCGGTGTGATGCCGTCGCCTCCGCAACATCGGCCACCGCCAATATTTTTACCTCTGGTACTATCTTATTTTTTTTGCCATTTTTTTGCCGCTTTTTGTTATTTTCAATGCTATCCAAAACTGATATGTAAGGCAAATTAATTTTGCAGGCGGGTGATGGTGCCGTACCACCCGGTATTTCTCTATCTGTGGTAATCCGCAAACCGCCTTTCATTGACTTTTTCTCCGTATTGGTATAACAATAATTGCCATGAATGAACACAAAGAACTACCCAAATTATATGAACCTGCCTCGGTGGAACAGGACATCTACCGCAAATGGCTTGCGCATAAATCTTTTTCCGCCGTTCCGGATGAACGACCCGCGGACAAACGCTACGTGGTGATGATGCCCCTGCCCAATGTCACGGGCGCGCTGCATATGGGTCACGCCATGGACAACGTGATGCAGGACCTCTTGATCCGTTGGCACCGGATGCGGGGGGACAACACCCTCTGGATGCCGGGGACCGATCACGCCGGGATCGCCACCCAGGCGGTGGTGGAAAAGCGCCTGAAAGAGCTGGAAGGGTTGACGCGACACGATCTTGGGCGCGAAGGGCTGGTTCGACGCATTTGGCAATGGAAGGACCAGTACCAGGCGCGGATTATCGAACAGCAGCAGCGCATGGGATGCAGTTGTGACTGGTCGCGCCAGCGGTTCACCATGGACAGGGTGTGCGCCCGGGCGGTGCGCAAGGCGTTTTTCAAGATGTTTCGCGACGGGCTGATTTTCAGGGGAAAGCGTCTGGTGAACTGGGACACGTTCTTACATACCACGATTTCAGATGATGAAATGTATTATGAAAGTGTTGACGGTCATTTCTGGCACCTGCGCTACCCGGTAATCGAACCGAAACCGGGCGAACCGGACTACGTGGTTGTGGCCACCACCAGACCGGAAACCATGCTGGGTGATACCGCCGTGGCCGTACATCCCGATCCGGCGGGCTCCCTGAACGCGAAACTGTCCGGGCTGGAACAGGAGCTTTCCGGCAGCACCTCGGAGTCGCGCAAAAAAGAGCTTGCCGGTGAGATTGCGTCACTGAAACAAAGAAAGGAACATATTCTGCCCCTGCTTGTCACCTTACGGGATATGGCCGGGGCCGGGAAAAAAGTGATGCTGCCCCTGTTGGACCGCCCCATTCCCCTTATCTGTGACGAATGGGCCAAACCGGAGCTCGGTTCGGGCTGCGTCAAAATAACCCCCGCCCATGACTATAATGATTATGACGTCTGGCAGCGGCACCATGACGATATCGATATTATCAACATTCTGAATCCCGACGGAACGCTGAATGAGAATGCCGGCCCCTACTGCGGATTGGACCGGTTTGCCGCACGAGACAAGGTTGTGGCCGATCTGGAAAAGAGCAGCCGTCTCGATAAAATCGAGGATCGCGTGGTGGAGATAGGACACAGCGACCGCAGTAAAACCCCTGTGGAACCGTACCTGTCCGATCAGTGGTTTATCAAAATGTCCGATGTTCCGGGCGGTGTGGTTATGGGCCGGAATTCAACGAAACAACATACAAGCCCCGGCCTGGTGCAGGCGGCAATGGACGCGGTGACCCAAGGACGCGTAAAGATCCACCCGGAACGTTATACAAAAACCTACCTTGACTGGCTCGGTGAAAAGCGCGATTGGCCCATCTCCCGGCAGTTGTGGTGGGGGCACCGCATTCCCGTCTGGTCCAAACTGCTCGAGGGCGGTAACTTGGGCCGAGAACAGCTTTTTTCGGCGCTGCAGCAGGCTTTAAAACAGAAAGACGATGCACAAAACAGGGTACATATTCATCTTATCGAACTCTCGGGTGAGGTGTCCCATGCCATAAACCAACAAACACTCATGGAACAGAATACCCTTGAGTTTTCCGTACAGGGAGAGGTGCGCGTCGATGTCTGCCTGCTTGAGGATGACCCGGATCTGACCGGAATACTGGAAGAATACGGGTATACGCAGGACTCCGACGTACTTGATACCTGGTTCTCGTCGGCGCTGTGGCCGTTCTCAACCCTTGGTTGGCCCGACCCGGATACCGCACCCCTTGAACCGGAGCAGTCTTTCTTGGGAAGTAAGGACGACGCGCAAAACTGTCTGGACTATTACTATCCGGGAAGCTGCCTGGTGACCGCCCGGGACATCATCACTTTGTGGGTGGCCCGCATGGTGCTGGCCGGTCTGTACTGCCTGGGGGACATCCCTTTCTCTGACGTGTTTATCCATGCCAATATTCTTGACGGCAAGGGAGTGCGCATGAGTAAGTCAAAAGGCAACGGCATCGATCCGGTTGATATCATCGGGACCTACGGTACGGATGCCATGCGCTATGTGCTTTGTGATATGCAGACCGGGACCCAGGACATCCGCCTGCCGGTTACCGCGGTCTGCCCGGAATGCGGGTATCACAATGACCTGGGAATCACCATGCACGGGAAAAACATCTTCTGCTATGTCTGCGGCAAGAACAACGACGGCAGCCTGCGCCAGGGGGCATGCGGAAAAGAGTTCGACGTACTGGGAACATTGCCCGACCTGCCCCAGGCCACATTGATCAGCGAACGCTTCGAGAACGGCAGGGCTTTCTGTACAAAACTATGGAATTCCGCACGTTTTGCCTTTATGAACCTGGAAAATACACCCTGTGAAGAACTCTCGGTGAAGGATCTTTCACTGGAAGACCGGTGGATCCTTGACCGTCTCAGTTTTACCGTCAGGGAGACCGATCGCTGGCTGGCGGACTATAATCCCAGCTTTGCCCTGAACGCGATCCGCTCATTTTTCTGGCAGGAACTGTGCGACTGGTATCTTGAGTTATGCAAACCCCGGATGTATGAACAGGGAAAAACGGATGGTAAAATCGCCCAGCAGGTTCTGGCATTCTGCCTTGACCAGGTTTTGCGGCTGCTGCACCCGTTTATCCCCTTTATCACCGAGCATCTCTGGCAGATTTTGAACGAATACGCCCCCAAGCGCGGCTTGGGGAGCCTTGCCCCTTTGGAACTGCGGGAGTTGATTATACATGCTCTCTGGCCTGCAGCGTTTCCACAACTGGAGGATGAAGGGATTGTGTCCGACTTTTCCCGTTTTCAGGAGATCGTCAAGGCGATTCGCGAGGTCCGTTCCGATCGTGGGGTTCCGCCAAAAAAACAACTTTCGGTGACCATAAAGACGGACTCCGACTGGGAAAACAGCATAAAAGCGCACAGCGTCATCATCACCCGCCTGGCGGGGCTGGACCGGCTTATGCTTGACGGTAATGCAGAGCGAATTCCGGGTTCCGCCGCCAAAATCGCGGCCAACTGTGAAATATTCGTTCATGACGTGATAGACGAACGGGCGGAAATTGCCCGGTTGACTGAGTTACTGGAAAAAGCCGATAGAGAAATCGCCTTTTGCAGGAAGAAGCTGAACAATCCCCAGTTTACCGGCAAGGCCCCGCAGCAGATTGTCGAGCAGCAGAGAGAAAAACTGAAAGAGCACCTGGCAAACAGGGAGACGATCAACGCCAATCTCAAAGCACTGGGCGTGTAAACGGGCGCTATTCCCCATTTTTCTGTTCCATCTCCGGAAAGAGTTCAAGGGCGGGTGCCTCGCCGCTTTTTTCCGGTTCGTTGATCAGAATTTCGATTTTTCGCTCAATTTTGGACAGCTCTTTCTCCAGCGATTTGGCTAGCTTTATCCCTTCCTCAAACAGTTTGACGCTTGATTCCAGTTCCAGATCACCCTGTCTGATTTTTTCGCTTATCTGTTCAAGACGTTTAAGCCGGTTTTCAAAGTTCTCCATCAGTATACGTCTCCTTTACCTCCGCGTCCAGATGACTGTCGTAGAACCGAATGGAGAGTTCTTTCCCCCTCCCGGTATCCCCGGCCGAGCGGACGGTTTTATTTGTATTTTTATCGGATACAACAGCATACCCCCGCTGCAAAACAGCCAGGGGAGACTGTGCCTGTAATTCGTTTAACAACAAGGCAAGCCGGTGGCTGTGACCGGTAACATAATCCCGCATACCGTACAACAACTGCTCCTTGGCATCGTCAAGCCGCAGGTACAGGGGCTGAACAGCCGAACGGAAATTCCTTTCCTCATTTTCAATTGAAAACCGTTCCAGTGAAAGCCGCAGCCTTTCGGTCTGCTGCCTGGTCGTTTGCACAAGCATATCCTTTAATTCTGATATACGCAGCAGAATATCTTCCCGGGAGGCGGACACTATTTCCGCGGCCGCGGACGGGGTGGGGGCACGGACATCGGCTGCCAGGTCGGAGAGGGCGATATCGACCTCATGCCCCACCGCGGAGATGACCGGAATGCGAGAGTCGGCAACTGCTCGTACCACCTCCTCGTCGGAAAAGGCAAGCAGGTCCTCCAATGAACCGCCGCCGCGGCCCACAATAATCACGTCACCCAGGTTGTACTCGTTGGCGGTACGGATGCGCGAAGCGATAACAGGAGCGGCCTCATCGCCCTGTACGGGTGCGGGGAGAATGGTAAGATTGATCCCGGCATGCCTTCTGCGCAGAACCCGCATGATATCCCGCAGCGCGGCCCCGGTAGGGGAGGTAATGACCACAACGCGTGAGGGCAGCAGGGGCAGCGCTTTTTTTCTCTCCTCGGTAAAAAGCCCCTCCGCCGCCAGCCGGCGTTTACGCTCCTCGAGCATGATAAAGATGGCGCCCTCACCGGCCTGGGTCATCTCTTCACAAATAAGCTGATACGTACCCCGCTTTGCGTATACGGAAATACCGCCCCTGGCCCGAACCAGCATACCGTCGCGGGGCCTGAACCGCAGCCGTCCCAGACTGCCCTTGAACATGACCACCGAAATCACGGCATCCCGGTCCTTCAGGCTGAAATAGTAATGACCGGTACTGGACGGCCGGAAATTCGATATTTCCCCCTCAATACAAATATGCGGAATGGATTCTTCCAGCATGTTTTTTATCAGTGAGGTGATTTGTGAAACCGTAAAGTAGTTTTCATCGGGCTCCATAACTGGAGATTACACTTTTCATGTATAAAAGGCAATCCTCATCGCGACCTATACCTGACCCTGATGTAAAATCCAATACTTGACAGGCCGCAGACAATTTATAGAATAGAGGGAACTTATTTTCTACCTGATTGAGAGGAAGCTATGACTGAACTGATTAATGACGTACAGCCTTTTAAGGCCATGCACTACAATCCGCATAAAATCAAAGAGGTGGGATTATGCCTTTCCCAGCCTTATGATGTAATCTCCGCAGAACAGCAGGACGAGTATTATAAGCAGCACGAGTATAATGTAATCAGGCTGATTCTGAACAAGATTGAACCCGGAGATACGGAAACCAACAACCGCTATACCCGTGCCCGGGACCTGTTGAACGAATGGAAGCAGGCCGACCTTGTGCACGCGGCCGACCGGCCGTCTTTCTGGATTTATGAACAGGCGTTCGATATTCCTGAAATCGGTAGAAAAAAGGTAAAGGGTTTTATCGGCGCGGTCCGCCTGCAGGATTATGAAAACAAGCGCATTCTGCCTCATGAGAAGGTAATGAAAAAACCGGTTGAGGACCGGATTAAGCTGACCCAGGTCACCAATACCCAGTTCGAGTATATTTGGGGTATTTATCGCGATAAAGCCTACATTATCGACAACATTCTGGATAAATGCGAGGAGGACTCCCCAATTGTCGATTATCTGGAGAAGAAGATAAATGTGCGCCACCGCCTGTGGCGGCTTGTTGATCCCGAAAAGTGTGAGATTATCTCCAGGACGATGCAGCGCCTGAAAATCTACATTGCCGACGGCCATCACCGTTATCAGACCATGCTGAACATCCGGGACATGATGCGCAAGAAATACCCGGATGCCGGACCCAATGCGCCGTGGGAGTTCATCATGATGTTCCTGGTCAACACCGAGCACGAAGGACTCACCATCCTTCCCACCCACCGCATGCTGCACAGCCTGAACATCTCCAATCTTGCGGAGTTGAACAATAAAATTCAGGAGCATTTTCATGTCAAATCCTATCCCTTTACCCATGAGGATGAGGCCGAGGTCAGAAGACGCTGGCTGCGCGATCTAAACGCCGCGGAGAACGGAGAACACAAGTTCGGGGCCTATATCATGTCCATGAACCGCTACTACCTGGCCACGTTGAAGGATGCCGAAGCCTATGAAGAGATGTTTCAGATCGACAGTTCATCGGAATGGAAACGACTGGATGTGAATATTCTTAATACCCTTCTTCTGAACAAGATAGTGGGAATCACTGAAGAACAGCTTTCCCTGCAGACGAACATCGAATACACCAAGGATGTTGGCGAAGCCATAGAGAGTGTACGCAGCGGCAGAATGCAGGTGGCGTTGGTCCTCAATTCCACCCGCCTTGAAGACGTTATTATCATTGCGGATAATAATGAAAAAATGCCGCGGAAATCCACGCATTTTTATCCCAAGCCGATTTCCGGGCTTGTTTTTTACAGCCTGGATAACGGGGTCAGCTGAAGTTTTTCTTCAACTGATCAAAGTAATGCGCCGCTTCGTTATCATTAACAATCTTTTCTTCTTCTGCGTGCTCAACAATGTCGGGAGGAAGCTCTTCAAGAAAAGGTGAGGGCAGAGACTCGCATACCTCTCCTTTTTTTCTGCGTGAACCGGCGGAGGTAATGAACAACTTCCGTTTGGAACGGGTTAACGCCACATAAAAAAGCCGGCGCTCCTCCTCATCGTCTTGCGCCTCACCCAATGAGCGGGAATGGGGAAAAATATCCTGTTCACAGGCTGCAATAAAAACCGTATCGAACTCCAGGCCCTTGGCCGCGTGTACGGTCATCAGGTTGATTTTCTGTACGGTTTCATCCTCCTTAAGATCGTCGCGGCTTAACAGGGTTATCCGGTTCAGATAGTCATAGAGAGAGGGATCAAGATTGTCAGGATCATTTTCATAATCCGCCAGAGAGCCGATCAGGCTTTCAATATTCATATACTTTCGTTTGGCAGCCGTATCTTTTTTATACTGGGTCAGCAGGTAGGCAAAATAATCGATACGGTCGACCAGTGATCGCAGGCCCGAGGCAAGTTTCTTTGGTACGCCCATCGCACTGCGAAAATGTTCGATAAGCTCCGTAAACTCATAAACCGCCTGGCGTATTTTTTTGGAAAAATGTTCTGCAGACTGCCCGGGTAGCGAACACATTGCCGAATAGAGCGAGCACGACTGTTCCTCCGCCAGGGCCAACAGGTGTAGTACCGCCTGCTTTCCGATACCCCGCTTGGGAAGATTGATAATCCGCAGCAGGTTGATGTTGTCATCGGGATTGGCGATAACCTTTAAATAGGAAATAATATCCTTTATTTCTTTACGCTGGTAAAAACTCTGTCCGCCGGCAACCGTATACGGTATGTTATGCAGCAGCAATGCCTCTTCCAATGGACGGGTCAGGTGGTTGGTACGCACCAAAATGCCGATGGCGTCATAGGTGATACTCTGCCTGATGGCCAGAGAACGGATGGTGCGGGCGATGTATTCACCTTCGCTTTTCTCGTCCGCAGCCATATAGATTGAAATGAGTTCGCCCTGCGGCAGACCGCTCCAGAGTATTTTTTGTTTACGCTTGGTATTATGCGCAATCAGGTTGTTGGCGGCTGTGAGGATGGTCTTTGTTGAGCGATAGTTCTGCTCCAGTTTGATTTCAAGGTATGAGGGGAAATCCTGTTCAAACTGAAACAGGTTTTCATAGTTAGCCCCTCGCCACGAGTAAATCGACTGATCATCATCCCCGACCACGCAGATATTTCCGTGGTTCTGCGCAATACACCTGATAAATTCATACTGACTGATTGAGGTGTCCTGAAACTCATCGATCATAATATAGCGGTATCTGTTGCGGTAGGTTTCCAGCACATCGGAAAATTCATGAAAAAGTTGCAGCGGAAGCACGATCAGGTCGTCAAAATCCAGGGCCT
The DNA here is from genome assembly GCA_964634205.1 of uncultured Spirochaetaceae bacterium. Taxonomy (GTDB): domain Bacteria; phylum Spirochaetota; class Spirochaetia; order SZUA-6; family RPPD01; genus JAFGGG01. The sequence goes on along the minus strand of CAZWKE010000007.1, from coordinate 90,859 downwards.
GATATGCTTTCAGGTGTTCATTATAATCATGAAACAGGCCCCGGTAAGCGCCGGCCTCATCATCCCACTGCCTGCGGGAGTGTTTGATTGCGGAAAACAAGTCGGAGATCACATACAAATCGAACGAGTCGGAGAACATCCCTTTTTCCACGGCAAGCTCACGAATGAGGGAAAGCTTGTCGGTCTGGTCATAAATGGTAAAATCATGACGATATCCCAGTTTCTTTCCCCACTCGCGCAATACCTTTACCCCGAAGGCATGAAAGGTGCATATTGTCAGCTGGTGTACCTTTCTTGCGGTAAGGTCCCTGATCCTTTTGGTCATTTCACGCGCCGCCTTGTTGGTAAAGGTAACGGCAAGAATGGATTTCTGGGGAATCTTCTTTTGCAGCATGTGGGCGATCCGATAGGTGATCACCCTGGTCTTGCCGGACCCCGCACCGGCCAAAATAAGCAGGGGGCCGTTAATTGTTTCCACCGCCTTGCATTGATGAGGATTGAGTACTGCAGAGTAATTTACAGGCATAACAATCAGACGACTTTCTTGAAGAACAGGGTTAGGCCGAGCTGTACAGCGGTATAGACGATCGCCCCGGAGATACAGACGCCGAGGGCGATGGCGGCAAAGGATTTTTTCTTGTCCATACCCAGGATCCAGGCGCCCATGGCCCCGGTATAGGCCCCGGTGACGGGCAAAGGGATGGCCACAAAAAGCGCCAGACCCAGGTAGCCGTATTTGTCCACCTTGGCTTTCACTTTTTTTCGGGAACGCTCTATCAGCTTTTCGAATAATCGGGAGTATGCCTGCCGGCGCAGCAACAGCTTATGCAGGGTATGCAGAAAGATAAAAACAATCGGGGTCACCAGGATATTGAGTGCCACGCAGTAGAGATAGGCCAGCAGACCGGGCATGCCGCCGGCAAGGGCCAAAGGGAGTCCCCCCCGTAATTCGGAAATCGGAAGCAGGGTCCATAATGCGGTCCAGAGAAACAGGGAAACAGTCAAAACGCAGGTGTTCTCCTTTTAAGATATTGCTTTGATGTGTAAGAGCCTATCATACAAATATTTTACAAAGATGCAAGTACTTAAAAAGAGCTTTCACTTATTGACTTTTACCGGCAATCGAATTACAAAGGTAGGCGTGAACTTTTTCCGGAAAATATCCGCCAATAAAGCCGGCCTCATATTCTTGAGTATATGCTACGGCCTTATTTTGTTACTAGTGGTGCTGCAGTTTTTGGTCCGCCTCACCCCGTGGCTGGGTGACACCCAGGCACCCCAGGTGGAAATAAGCGGACTGAACCATTCACTCAGTTTTAATGCCGCGGTGACATTTCAGGTTACGGCATATGACAAACAGTCTGCTGTAGGGCGAATCGGCGTTTTTCTGGACGGAAAGCAGATTGACTCGTGGCACGGCCATTCACACGATGTAGCAAAGGAGTTTCGCTTTGATTCCTCCGGGCTTCACGAAGGAAGATATGTCCTTCACATAGAGGTGGCGGACACCTCCCTTTTCACCCATACAAATTATACCCGGTATGAGATTCTAATCGACAGGACGCCCCCGTCACTTTTCATGTCCGACGGAAATCCGGTCGTCCGCCAGGGAAACACACTGGCTTTATTCGTGCAGGCCGGAGAGCGGTTGAAAGAGCTGTCCGGAAAACTTTTCGATAAGACGCTTCGTTTCTTCCCCAGGGGCAGCAACCATAAAAGTTACAGATGTCTGCTGGGTATTCCGGTACTGCAGGTGGCCAGACAATTTCCCCTGCACCTGACAGCGGTTGATCTTGCCGGGAACAGGAGTGAGCTCGATATTTCTGTGGATATCGAGAAAACCGGTTTTCACAAGGAGGCCATCACGCTTACTCCCGGTAAAGCAGGTTTGTTTACCGATGTTAAGTCGATCAGGGAGGATGCCCGAAAAATAAACGCCGTTTTTACCACCTATTCCGCCGATCAACTCTGGCAGCAGTCGTTTGTCCAACCAACCACCGGACACATCAGCTCGCATTTCGGTGAGCAGCGGGTCTTTAACAGAAGGGTATACAGTGTCCACGGCGGTGTGGATATTGCCAACCGGGCCGGTACTCCTATATACGCGGCCAATACGGGTACGGTGGCACTGGCTGAAAAACTGCATTTATTCGGTAACGCGGTAATCATTGATCATGGTCAGGGCCTTCATACCATGTATGCCCACATGAGAAAACTTATGGTAACAGCGGGACGTAAAATAGTAAAAGGTCAGCTCATCGGTTATATGGGGGACACGGGGCTGACCACGGGACCGCATCTGCATTGGGAGATGCGGATCGGAAGGGTTGCCGTAAATCCTTTTCAATGGACCAAACGATCCTTCGATTTTCCATAGAGGGAATACCATGCTTAATGAACTTGTTTGCGGCGTGGATGAGGCGGGCAGAGGGCCATTGGCCGGTCCGGTGACCGCCGCCGCCGTAGTGCTTCCCGCAAAATTTCCTGTTCAATGCCTTAGAGACTCAAAGCAAATGTGTGAAAACCTCCGCAAGCAGGCCGCGTCTGTCATTAAAAAACAGGCCACGGCATGGGCGGTCGGTTGGACCTGGCCCGAGGAAATTGATAAATATAATATTCATTTTGCGGTGCTCCTGGCCATGGAAAGGGCACTGACGGCACTTTCCGTAACACCGGACATCGTCCTGGTTGACGGAAAGTTTACTCCCCGTGTCAAACTCCGCTGCAGGGCGGTGGTGAAAGGGGATACCTATATCCCCGCCATCCAGGCCGCCTCAATAATCGCCAAGACCGGGCGGGATTTATGGATGGAGCGTTATGCCAGAATTGAATCTCGTTATCTGTTCGAAAAGCACAAAGGATATCCCACCGCAGAACATAGACAAAAGCTTTTCCACTTCGGCATATGCCCTATTCACAGAAAATCATTTAAATTACAGAATAAGGTTTAGGCTTGTTTTGTTTTGACAAAATCCACGGCTTTTTGAAAACCGCCTAAAAAACTTTCCAGATCCTCATGGAAAACAATCAGCGAATGTCTCTCAAAATCATTCTCCCCGTTTTTCTTACTTTCTACGATGTTCAAGAATAGATCACCGTTTCTGTTTTCCTTTACGTTAAAAAAGTAGGTTCTGCGGCCGGATACCGCTCTTGAAGAAAAAATCTCTCCCCGTAAACCCATACTGTTTTGCCATCCTTTTGAAAATTGAGTATAATTTTGTATACTATATCCCAATTAATCCTCTTCTTCAACTACTTTATTCCTTTTAAATATTTAATTGACCTTATTCATAAAAACACCTATGATCTGGACCAACAGCTTATGAAAAAAAGGAAAAAACTCTCAAACAAGAGAAAACCACAGAACACCGCAGAGCGCGTAGTTTCCACGGTAACAACCGTGTATAAAACCGTCGGCAGGGTAACCGGAACGGTCATCGGTAAAATATCATCGACATGGGAAGAATCTTCCGGGCTCAGGCAGGATGTCGGGAGGATCATCCGGCAGGGAAACAAACTCCTTTCCCCCTCGTGGCTGAAGCTGCCGGATTCGGTCATATTTTTCAGTGCCATCTTCCTTACCTCTTTTTTTGTCATTGCCTTTGAAACCATCCAGTTTCATGTTCTGCTGTACGCCACCAACTACCTGAACGCAACCTTTATTATTTCCATCGCCATGTTGGGAATTGCGACGGGGAGTATTCTGGGATTCTATCTGCATAAAATAAGAATCGAGATAATCATGGCTGTGGCCAGCCTCGGTCTGTTTTATTCTATCGTGTTGTCATATTATAACATACTCGATATCGGGTCGCTAAAGTACCCGTATTTTCTCATTCTGCCCTTTATTTTTGCCTCCATGATTATTGCGGTTATTTTCTCCAAACGGAATTCAAACAGCGTTTATTTCACCAATCTTATCTCATCGGCGTTGGGCATCATTTTCCCCATACTCATGGTCCCGATATTTAAAAGTGAAAACTGCCTGTTTATTTTGATGTTTGTTCCCATCCTTACCGTTTTTCTCTTGTGCTTAAAAATACCTCATCTGTTGATAAAGATTCCTGCGGTAATAATCTGTCTTATCTTTTTTTTCTGGCTGGGAGGATTCATCGGGGCTAACCTGGAAGTTCCCGCCGTCATTCCGGCCGCCGTTTTTGAAGATAAAATACTTGCGGAAATGGGACCGGATAACATACGCGATTATAAAAAGAATTACACCCTTGAGTTTTTCCGGCAAGTATATGAAAAACAGGAAGACGGCTCTTACCGGTTCATCTCAGACTCGTACGACAAAAAGCGTGCGGATTACTTCCTTCGTGTATTGGGATTCAGACCGCGTTTTGCCTTTTTCCCTTTTGCTTTTTTGGAAAAAGTAACTCCCATTGATTCGCCGGAGACAATACCAGCCGATGTCTTTGAATACGAGCTTGTACCGGAGATCGAAACAAAATATGACATGACCTTTGATAAAAACTACGACAAAGCCTTTTTAAAGCGTGTTTATACCAAGGATGAGAACGATGATATTTATCGGTTGAACTGTTCGGATTATGACAAACTGCGGGCAAAATACCTGTTGACTGCACTGGGGCATTTTGAATCATTCGATCTGAATTTCGATATAAAATATCACGGCTCGCTGCATGAGTTATATAAAGCCTTTACAACGCCCCAGCGTATTATGCTTTCGGAAGACAACATGCTCGGAAGGATTGAATATACGGGTGATGATGACTATATGTTTATGTCCGTAGATGGGGTTATTCTGGACGGGATCGACAGTTATAACGGGGCGTATTATGATCCGCGTGTCCCGCGCATACCGAGTCAGCAAAGCCCGAAAGTGTTTATCGTCGGCCTTTCCGCCGACGGTATTGTAAAGTCATGCAAGCGATTGCCGGATGCCCGGGTAAGCGGTATAGAAATAAACCCGATTATCCTGCGTACCATGAGCGAGCACGCCCAGTTTGCTGATTTTGCCCACCGTCCCTACGATGATGTGGAGGTTTTTGAAGGGGAAGGGCGGTCATTCTTAGAGAACACCCATGAGCACTACGATATCATCTCGCTGATGAACATACATATGGAACACGGACCCATCTGCACCTTGAGTCCCGAACATTTTCATACGGTAGAAGGCACGAAACTGCTATTACATAAAATCACCGAAAGCGGATATGTTGTGTATGAAGAGATAATCGTTAACCGGCGTACCTATTTTTTCTTTTTGAAATTTCTTAATACCATTAAACAGGCAATGCGCGAAATGGGAATAACACATCCTGATGAGTGCATTCATGTGTTCAGTTGGGATTTCTCAAAGGGCGGGAACGCCTTTCGTACCCTTACGATAAAACGCACACCGTTTACCCGTGATGAGGTGCGCGAGTTCGACGGCTATATCAACCATCTGATCCAAACCGGTTATTATGATAATGTAAGACTCCTCTACTCACCATTTCGGCGGACGAATTCCGATTTGGAACGCTTTATTACGGGGAAAGACCAGACTGAACGTATTGAAATGCCGTCGGGTCTTCCGGCCGACACCTTCTTTACGTCCATCATAAAAAAAATACAGGACAGTGATGACGTCAGTTTTGTGCTGTCCAAATTCAACAGGACCAAATACAACACCTTCTGGCTACCGTACTCCCGCATGAACGGACAGGAGCAATACCGCCTGAAAAAAATACTGGATGAGGTAGGGTATCCGTATCAACTGGACCTGGCCGCCGTACGTGACGATAGTCCTTTTCCGTATAATGTATATGAAAATCGAAATGAGGTAAAAGAAATCTTCGGGCTGGTTGTACTTTTGAGTCTGATTCTGATTGTTCCGGTGGTGCTGCTTATCCTTACAAAACTGCGACAGTACAAAATGTCATTGCTTGTGCCCAATCTCTTTGTGGCGGTAATCGGTTTCGGCTACATGCTGGTGGAGATCGTGTTAATGCAGAAATTTCAGCGCTTTATCGGCTCTCCCACCTATTCGCTCATTGTGGTGCTGGGTGGGCTGCTGTTTTTCAGCGGATTGGGAAGTTTCGCGAGCAGGTATTTCCCCAGAAAAATAGTTACCGTTTGTATTTTGGCTATTCCGGTTTTACTGGGAATAAATCTCCTGTTTCTGGATGATATCTTTCGTTTACTGGCTGCGCTTGATTTCGGCGGAAAGCTTTTTGCTTCGGCCGTTTTAATAATGCCGCTTACTTTTTTGATGGGAATCCCTTTCCCCAATGCACTGGAAATCGTAAAAAAGAATACCTCGGCCGAATACGCCTCCCTGCTGTTCGGGATAAGCGGGGCCTTTTCCACAATTGGATCAGCCGCGTCACTGCTGATATCGGTAACCTATGGTTTCAGTATGACCTTTCTGGTGGGGGCGGGATGTTATGCGCTCGGTTTGGTGTTGTTTTTACTGATACTGCGCAAACGGGCATGAATCGCTTATAACAGCGTTACGCCGGTTTCTGAAAAAAAGCTTTTGTCGTCGGTTAGAGTTACGGTATCTCCGGTTATGGTAAACTCTCCCCGCAGGCGGATGTCTTGTGATGAACTTCCGATCATTACCTCAATAGTACCCGGTTCCACCACAAAATCACCGGCACAGTTTAAAAACCCGAGTTGTGACAGAGTAATAGAAATTTCGATTTTACCGCGCTGCCCGGCTTTCAGGTGAATACGTTTGAACCCGGCAAGCTCCTTTACCGGACGGGTGACGTCCGCTTCTTTGTCGTGTACATAAAGCTGGACCACCTCATCTCCGTCTCGATCTCCGCTGTTGGTAACCAGGAAACTGATGGAAATCGTACCGCCATTTTCAACCTTTGCCGGACTAATGTTGAGTTCACTGTAGCTGAAACGTGTATAACTCAGACCATAACCGAACTCATATTGAGGACTGGTGGGGCAGTCAACGTAGTCACCGTGCCAGTTTGATCTGCCGCCGGAGGGTTTGCGGTTGTAATAAACCGGAATCTGTCCCACACACCGGGGGAATGTTATCGGCAGCTTGCCGCCGGGGGATTTGTCACCAAAGAGTATATCAGCGATGGCGTTTCCGCCCTGTTCTCCGGGAACCCAGGCCTCGATGATTGCAGGAATATGTTCGGCGGCCCATGGTAATGATACCGGGCGGCCGTTTATCAGAACGAGGACAATCGGTTTCCCCGTTGCCGCTACCGACCGCACCAGTTTTTCCTGGACACCGGGCAGCGTGATGTCGATTCTGTCCCGCGCCTCACCGCTTGTGCAGTCCTTTTTCAAACCACAGCGGTCTCCCACCACGAGTATTACCAGATCGGCGTTTTGGGCCAGTTCCACGGCTTCCGGTATCCCCTCCTCGGAGGGATCAAGTATGCCGCAGCCCTGTGCGTAACGGACCATGTCTTTGTGTAAGGCTTTCTGTTTAACGGCTTCGAAAACGGTCGGACCGCCGTAGATTTTTTTAGCGAACGCTTCGGTATCGTCGGCCTCAAGTATTTCCTTATAAAAACGCAGGGCCTGTTTTTTCTCCTGTGCCGATACCTCCCCCGTCATTACCGTATTGGGATTCAGTAGAAAATCAAGCACGCCTTCCAACTGACTTAAATAGGAATAATCCCCCAGCATATTACGCATGCTGTCGGCATTGGGGCCGATAACCGCAATCGAGGAGATATCCTTATCCAGGGGAAGAAGGTTGTCGCGGTTCTTTAACAGCACAATCGATTTTTGTGCTATCTCCGCGGCCAGGTCACGGCTGCTTTGCCGGGCATATAACGGCTTGATCTTTCTTATTTTGACCATAGGATTTTCAAACAGCCCAAGTTCGAATTTTGCTTTCAGGATACGTTTAACCGAGATATCAATGGTCCCTTCATCGATTTTACCCGAACCGACCGCCTGTTTCAGCAGGTCCCCATACGCCTCCACCGTGGGAAGCTCCGTATCCAGTCCCGCCTGCAAAGCGCGAACTCCGGCATCCTGCATTGTTTCGACAGCGTGATGATAGGTATATGCCGTCGCCACAGCCATGTAGTCCGCCACCACGTAGCCTTCAAAGCCGAGTTTCTCCCGGAGAAGACCCTGCAGCACCTCGCGGGAGATTCCGCACGGTACGCCGTTTATCTCATTATACGCATTCATGACGGATCTTACCTTGGCAACTCGTATCGCCGCCTCGAACGGTTTGGCGAATACCTCTCGGAGTTCTCTGTCGTCAATATGGGGTGGGGCCCAGTTCAGACCGCCTTCTGAGGCTGAGTAGCCGATAAAATGCTTTATGGTCGCCACAACCCCCTGCCGCAGATCCTCGCCTTGTAAACCGCGAATATATTCCGCGCCCATTCGCGCCACCAGGTACGGATCCTCACCATAGGTCTCTTCAGTCCGGCCCCAGCGAGGGTCTCGGGCAATGTCCAAAACAGGAGACAAACCCTGGCAGACACCCACAGCGCGCATCTGCTGTCGAATTACATCGGTCATTCTGCCGGCCAGTTCCGGCTCCCAGGTTGAGGCAAGACCGATAATCTGAGGGAAGCTGGTAGCGTCTCTGGCCTGCAGGCCGGAAAGGCATTCCTCATGTACAATAACCGGAATCCCCAGGCGGGTATGTTTTCCTACATAGCGTTGAATGGAGTTGATCAGCCAGGCGGATATATACGGCGGCAGCATCAGCATTCCCGCAATACGTGATATCTGCCCTATTCCATGGGGCAGTAATTGTTCCAGCTTTTTTTTATCCAAACCGGAAGGACCGAGAACCTCGAATCCCCAACGTGCCTGGAGTTGGGCGATTTTTTCATCCAGCGTCATTCTGGAAAGCAGATCGTCGACACGCTGTGAAACGGGGAGGGACGCATCCCAATATGCATATTTTCCATTCTTCATAAGTAATTAAAGCATAAAAAAAACGCAGAGAAGAGTCAATAAATATTTCAGTTTGCCGGTTCTTCCACCACCGAATTGATGTACAGGATGACCTCGGGTTTATCCGGATCATTGGATTTCACCGATATGGCGCGAACCAGCCTGCCCTTATATTGGTTCGAATAGAAGGCGCCCTTTATTTCGGAGCTTTCACCGGGCTGCAGCGTATCGGTACCCTTTTCAACGATTGTACAGCCGCAGCTGGATTTTACCGAAGATATTTTCAATGTTTCCTTCCCTGTATTCTTGAATTTGAATGAAAAATCAAACTTACCTTTCTGCGGAATTTTACCCAGATCGACTTCAGTTTTTTCGAATGTTATATGCGGACCCTTGGATGTTTTTGCTTGTGTGTCCCGGCAACTGAAAATCAACGGCAGCAAGAAACAGATAACGATAAAGATTTTAAACACAGTATTCACTTTCATGGTACCCTTCCTTCACGGTAATTGTAACTATGAGTCGGTAAATGTCAAGAGACTCCAAAAGCTTGACCTTTTGTAAACAAAATAGTATATTCCAACAAAATTGAAATTCAGGCGTCTGTCGTATAATGGTTATTACCCCAGCCTTCCAAGCTGGAGATGCCGGTTCGATCCCGGTCGGACGCTTATACTTTAGTGCTTACAAGGCATGAAGTTAGTATTTGCCCCCCAAGAGGGGGCTTTTTTTTCCGGAAATTGCGGTTCTTCCCATAAATTAAAATCACACTATACTTGACATTATCATTTTTACATGGAAAATCTGGTTTTACATTCAGAAAAAGAAACAGCAAAGGGATTAGAGTACCGTATGATAGTAATGAAATTCGGCGGAACGTCGGTTCAAAACGCGGAACATATCAATAAGGTAATCGCCATTGCGCAAGGATCATTGGATAAATCACCGATAGTGATCGCTTCCGCCTTGGCCAAGGTAACCGATACATTACAGAATATTGCCTATCTCTCGGAACAGGGCAAGGACGGCGAAGCAAGGCAGTTGATAAAGGATTTAAAGGAGCGACATATCGCAGAAGCGGAAGAGCTGTTGAAGGGCGCAAACAGGGAAAACTGCCTGAAAACCCTTACCCAGTATTTTTCATCATTGGAATCCATCTCCAGGGGATTATGCCTGTTAAAAGAGCGAACGCTGCGCAGTAATGATGTCATTCTCTCTTTCGGGGAACGGTTTTCCACCCTATTAATTGCCTGCAGGGCTCAGCAACTCGGCATTCGAACGGTTCTCCTGGATTCGCGTCAGCTTATAATCACCGATGATAACTTTACCAATGCCTACCCGATTTTTGAGTTGACCAATGAACGAGTACGCGGGCAAATAAAACCGGAAAAAGGGGTAATGTATGTGGCCCAGGGGTTTATCGCTTCTACTGTGGACGGAATTACCACTACTCTGGGGCGTGGTGGATCTGATTATACGGCAACCATTATCGGTGCCGCCGTGGACTCAGAAGAGGTCCAGATATGGACTGATGTGAATGGTATCATGACCTCAGATCCCCGTGTGGTCAGCAAAGCCTTTACCATTCCGGAAATCACCTATAAAGAGGCGGCCGAGCTGGCCTTTTTCGGCGCCAGGGTCATTCATCCTTCAACCATTCAACCTGCGGTGAACAAGAACATTCCGGTAATCGTTAAAAACACAAGGAATCCGGCGGCACCCGGAACAAAAATAACCTCTGAAAATAAAAGTGCCGGGCTTAAGGCCATTGCCTTCAAACAAGGGATTACGCTGGTTAATATTACCTCATCCCGCATGCTTTTGGCGTATGGTTTCTTACGAAAGATCTTTGAGGTGTTTGAAAAATATAAAACAGCGGTCGACCTTATTTCCACTTCGGAAGTATCGGTTTCGGTGACAATCGATCAGCTTGACCGTTTGGACGAAATAACCAATGATTTGACCGGTATTGCCAATGTCAATGTGGAAACCGAAATGAGTATCATCTGCCTGGTGGGGCAGGAGCTTTGGCGGGATTCGCTCTTCATCTCCAGGGTGTTCGAATGTCTGCATGACATTCCCATTAATATGGTATCGTTGGGAGCGTCAGATACGAATTTGTCACTGGTGGTTCCTACGAAGAAATACAAGGATGCGGTACAAAAATTGCATAAACTTTTTTTTGAGAAGTAACATGGAAGCTCAATTTTTAAAAATGCAGGCCAGTGGAAACGATTATGTTATTATGAACTGCCTGGAGCAGGCTGTTCCGGAAGAAAAAATAATATCCGGATTTGCCAGAGAAATCAGTAACAGGTATTTTGGTGTAGGCAGCCGGGGATTGATCCTGGTCCTCCCGGGCGAAAGACAAAAAGTAAGAATCCGCATGTTTCACTCAGACGGTTCGGAACAGGACCCCTGCAGTAACGCGATCGCCTGCGTGGGTCGTTATATTTACGACTCCGGTCTGGCAGGTGAAAAGAAACTGTCACTGGAAAGCGGTGATACTGATATTCATGCGGAGATTATAGACAGCTTCAATTTGCGCATTGATATCGAACAGCCGTATGATCTGTCAAATACAAAAACATTAAAGGAACACAGTGCGGAAGAATATAACACCGCGGTGATTATTTCCGACAGGGAGTTTACTCTCACCCCGCTGTTTGTGCACGGACCACAGGCGATACTTTTCCTGCAGGATTTTAATGTTTCACTGCATTCATTGGCAAAAAAAATAGAACGGCATTCCATGTTCCCCGGCGAAATACAAGTAAGCTTCATCAGAATATTAAGCAGGGAAGATATTCAAATACGAACATGGAAGAAAGGGGAGGGGGAGTTGTTGTCCTGTGCAAACGGGGCCTGCGCGGGGCTCGTAGCCGCCGCTCTTAACGGATTTGCAGACCGGGAGGCAACGCTGCATACCAAAGGCGGAGATCTTTTTATCGAATGGAATGAAAAAACCAACCATCTCTATATGACCGGACCAGCGGCATATGTATTTTCCGGAACCTATTACTTTGAAGAGGAAAATACCTGATCCGGCTATATTATTGTCATTGTAGTAATTTTCAAGTAAGTTTATACTAATCGCTATCATTAAAGGATACACTATGCCTGACATTTTTGACAGTATCGAGTCTTTTTTTCGCTCGCTGTTCCGTGGGGATGAAAACTATTCCACCGATGCGGAGGGCAAAAGACGGTATTACGACCCGGATATGCAGGATGCATGGGATGAGTTGGATGAATATCTTAGAGAAGGAAAAAATACACCCAAACCGGAGGGTCCCCGCACCGCACAGAATAGCGCACGGGAAAACGCCCGTCGGCAGCGAATTCGGCACATGAAAGAAGCCTTACGACAGGATTACGCAATTCTGAAAGTTCGCTTTGACGCACCGTTCGAAGAGGTAAAGAAAGCGCATAAAAATCTCCTGCGGCAATATCATCCCGACAGGTTTGCCAATGATCCGGCACGTTTTAAAACCGCAACGGAGATTGCCCAGAAAATAAACCAGGCATTTCAGAATATAAAGGCTTTTGAGCAGCAAAAGAAAAAAATGTGATTTTTCTATATACCAAAAGGATTAAAGAATTGACACAGTTGCTTTTTTATCTTATGTTTGCTAGTAAGAAATATTTAGTATATTGTGATATACTTAAGAAGTAGATAATGGAACTGATATTAATTATAACAACAGGTTTTACTGCATTATTATTTTCATTTTTATTTATGCCTGCCATTATTCATATTTCGCATAAGTTTAACTGGTATGATCGTCCGGGAAAAAGAAAAATACACAAAGAACTTATCCCCCGTTTAGGTGGTGTGGGTATTTTTCTGGCGTTTCTTTTGAGTATCATTACCGTTCCATTATTTTTTAATCTGTTTATAGATAATTCACTTACACATATGCTGGATCTGAAATATGTAAGTATTTTTATCGGATTCTCATTGATTTATTTTTTAGGCCTGGTAGATGATTTTTATGATCTAAAAGCCATTTTTAAATTTTTCATTCAAATTGTCGCGGCCGGAATTGTAACGCTTAGCGGCTTCGTGGTATCAACAATCAGTCTCCCATATTTGGGTGATATTGATCTCGGTTTTATCAAATATCCGATTACCATCCTCTGGATAGTCGGGATAACCAACGCGATGAACCTTGTTGACGGTATGGACGGTTTATGCGGAGGTATTACCGGTTTCGCGGCGCTCTCTATGGGTATTATTTCCCTTATCCAACCTACACCACAGGTGCTGCCGGCCATAGTGGCGTTTGCGCTATTCGGCGCCGTATTGGGATTTCTTAAATTCAATTTTCCGCCGGCTAAAATATTTATGGGTGATTCAGGCAGCCTTTTCCTTGGATTTATTCTTGCGGTTCTGCCGCTGCTGGGAATATCAGGTTCGGCATCAATTACCAGTCTACTGGTGCCGATTACCATCCTGATGATACCCATTATCGATACAACCGCTGCCATTATTCGCAGGGTTAAGAAAAAGCGATCCATCGCTTCTCCGGACAAGGAGCATATCCATCATAAACTGCTGGCCTTGGGATTAAGTGAAAAAAAGATCCTTTTCGTTATGTATTCCGTTTGTGCATACTTAAGCATTATCGCGATTACCACGGTTATTCTTCCCAGGGAAATTCCGGTATATCTGACCATTATTGTCTGGGTTGGATTGTTGTTCGGTTACGGGTTGTTAAATCTTATCCAATCAAAAAAGAAAGAAATGGCAAAATCAGCCGAAGAAAACTCAAAGAAATTTATTCTTTAACCTCTCCGCTTTTCTTGGTTAGTTTTTCAGAGACATCAATTATTTCTTCTATAGACGGGGCGATCTCATATTCAAGAAGGTCTCCTATCAGCACCAGATCCTTTTTCTCAAAAGCCTCTATGAGTTCGTGAAGATTTTTATTAAAATCCGTATAAAACTGATCAAATGTTTTATTTTTAAATTTCAGATCATGCAATATTTTGGTGAACTGAATATTGGTAAAAATACGTAATAGGCTCTGGGTCAATTCAGAAAAATTAACGATAATCTGCATAGCCTCTCTGTCTTTTCCCGTTTGCAATAAAACAGATACATTGCTGATATCTTTTTGAGAATTTTTCAATTTTTGAATTACCTCACCAAGAGTGACAAGCGGATTGGTTATTTCATTCTGTAACAGGCGAAGTTTTATCGTTATTTGTGAAATGGCATCCATAGCTTCCTGTTTATTTTCCTGTATCCAGGAACGAACCATCCCCGCTGTTGTTCCGGCGAATATTTTATCAAGCAGAAATAGTTCGGGTATCGAAGCGTCGATATCACGGATGCCGAAGATACTGCATAAAAGTAAATGAATATCCGTGTAATCCTTCAAAAGATCTTCCATACTATCAGCATCGCTATTATCCAGGGCATCGGTTGCCTTTTTTAAATATTTCATTACCGCATTAATCTGGACCAGGTGCACATCATTGATATGATTGGCTTCAATTTCCATTTTTTTTACCGCGTCGATTTTCATATTTTTTTCCCGACAAAGGATTTCATATGTATACGGTTTGCCGTCCAGATCAAGCTTGGTGATAAGCATCTGTGATTTTTTCAACCAGTCTTCTATCGATTTGATTACATCGATGATATTGTTTTCGTTCTCCAATGTATAATCCATTTCCTGCCCGTTCATGTATATTTTCACTGTTTTTACTCCTTGCGATTATTTATTACCCTGGTTAAGATTTTTCAATGATTGTGAACTTTTTTGTAATTCTTCTATCATACCTTCCATCATTCCGTATTTTTTTCTCAGTTTGGCTTCATAATCCTTGAGATGCTCATTGTAATTTCTGATCTCGGTTTTTTTCCGTGACATCTGTGAATTTATTGTAGCTATTTTTGTCTCGAAGATTCCCCCGGTATTGATATAGGGTTTCAGGTAATTTTCCACGGTATACGCCACGCCGGTGTCAACAATCAGGTCTCCGTTTGTATCGTTACCGAACAGCTCCCTTGCCCATTCCGGGTGAGCTTTCAGAGCCTGGGTAAGTTTAGACTCGTCAATCTGAAGATATCCGCGTAAAAGTGATTTATCCAATGAACCGGCTGAGCCGGTTGCGGCGTTGGTGGATATGCCCAGCTGCGCCAGCAGCACCATGTTCCTGTCTCCATCGGTTTTATAGGGATTCATCATTATACGCTGCAGGCTGTTTTTAAGGTTCATCAAAGTGATATCACCCTGTAATATACCGAGACGCTTTTCCGCGTCTTTTCTTTCTTCAGGCGTAAGATAGGTGGCTTCGTCTATCACCGATTCCTTTTTTCTTGTCAGAATGTCAATTTCGGTGATAAGTCTGTTGTAGTTGCCGATAAAGGCAATAATATCCTGTTTTATTGCATCTACATCTCTTTCAATAGAAAGATCTATCGGTTTATCACTTTTTTGCAGTAAATTTATTGTAACTTCGGGGATAAGATCGTCTATCTGGTTTTTATCACGGACAATTTCAACACCATTCAATTCCAATATTGCGTCACCGGCCTGGGAGATGGGATTTGCCGCGACATAACCGCCGCGAACCGTAGGATCTGTGATGGTGATGTTTCTCAACTGAATACTGCGGTTGGTATTGTTGTTTTGAATAATGAAAGACTCTATATTGGGGGCCAGTTTTCCGATGGGGATCTGGACTTTTATAAAATTCTCAGAGTCTTTTAATTGGGGAAGAGAGATGACGTTACCCTGAGATTTAAAGGAGAGGACGTTCATATCATCCACGCGTTTGGCAGGTTCGGGTTGTTTCTGTTCGGGCGTAATTACTTTGGACTTTTCACTGTAAATCCTTATTCCTTTATGTTCTATATACCCGGTGTCGGGAATTTCCGGACCGGAGGGTGGGGTGATCTCTTTTAATTCTTCCGGTGCAATTTGGTGTGTTTTTACCTCGTATTCCAGAACCATATTCTGGTTCAGAGTAAAGCTGGGTTGAATCGGTATCTGCAGTTTCACCGACGGATTAACCGACAACACCCCTTCCTGTATTGAGTACATTCCGGCGGTAAGGGGAGATGCAAGTTGCTTTATTGCTTCGCTGCGAAGAGGTACCGAGAGGCTTGATGTAGTGGTTTTTTTCAGCATACCGGACTTGAGTCCGAAACTAATTGCGTCATCAAGAAACTCAAGCTTGTTTTCTTTGCCGGTTTTAAGTGATTCGATTACTACGACTTGGGTGTCTTGTGTGTTTCGCAGCACAGAGGCTTTCAGCAGATTCTTGCCTTTTTTATTTATCATGGAGACGAATTCATTCACCGTGCCGCCGGGGAATGAAAAGGATATCTCGTCCTTTCCGATACGGAAGCGATAGGTCCCCGCGTCAACCTTAAACTCCGTATTAAGAGAGCCGGATAAAAAACGATCGGCGGTGGCCACCTGTTTTACTGTTATTTGTTTCTTATCAACAATTGCTTTACGCGTAGCTGTCGCGGTAAGGACGGACTCATCACTGCTTTTGGCAATTTTGTCCTCAAAAGGGTTATTAAAACTCCAGAGCTTATTGGCACTGTTTTTAACGTGTGAAATGACAACATTCAAATCCTGCCAGGTTTTTTTGTCGGTTTTATAGCGGTCGACCTCTGTTTCCATGCGCTTTAAGGGCACGCGCTCGGCGTCCATAAGCGCCTTGATCATTTTTTCCGTGTTAATATTGCTTTTTACCCCGGGGATATTTATGTCAGACATATAATATAATTATCAGTTCGTTCCGTATCGCACTTAAATTTTTTCGTCAAATAATATACCTATGGTTTCTTTAATGCGCAGCAGCATGCGTTGTACTTCTACGGGCGGAATTTCCTTGATCACCTTATTGTTGGTAGTATCGATTACCTTTACCACTACACGATCAATGTCCTCATCTACACGTAGCTTCAGTCTTTTGTTGAATATGTTCGCGGCCTGTTCAAGTGTCGTTAATGCACTTCGAATCTCTTTGTGTGAATCTTGTTCTTTGATTTTTTCCGCTGTCTGCTTTTTCCCTACATTCGCTTTTGCTTGTTGTTCGGTAAGCACATGATCTTTTAATGTGCCGGAGTTCATTACTGAAGGTATTTCAAAACTCATTGGATACCTCCTTATAAGAGAAATAGATGAAGGGGAGAGCGCGGCCCCCCTGTCATCCGTTTTAATTTCAAAGAGACGACGTCCAGAAGCCTCTTTGGGGAACGGTATGTTTTTTTCTATTTATTGAAGTAACTGCAAGGTTGACTGAGTCTTTGTATTGGCCTGGGCCAGCATCGCTGTACCTGCCTGTAACAGTATCTGATCCTTGACATAGTGTACCATTGCGGTGGCCATGTCCGTATCGCGAATCAGTGATTCGGCTGCCTGCATATTTTCTGCGGCTACAGATACTCCCTTGGCGGCATATTCCATTCTGTTCTGATAGGCGCCAAGATCGGCACGTTGCCGTGATAATTTATCCAAAGCAACATCAACGGTACCGATAGCCTGGTTCGCCGCGTTCGGATCAGAAATGTTTGTTCTGCCCTGGGCCTGTCCCTGTGCCTGCTCAAGACCCAATGCCTGTGCGGTCATTGTGCCAATAAAAACCTGGATTCTCTGGTCCATGTTGGCGCCAACGTGAAACCACATCTCCCTGCCTCCGGGTGCATTTTGTGCAAAATCACCCTGCAGAAGCGGAAGCCTGTTGAACTCAGCGTGTGATGCAATCCTGTTGACTTCATCGATCAGCTGAGAAACCTCAACCTGAATCTGTTGACGGTCAAAATCACTATAAATACCATTTGAAGACTGTACAGCCAATTCTCTCATTCTGTGGAGAATGTCCTGGCTTTCCTGCAGATATCCTTCAGTGGTCTGAATAAAGGAAATACCATTTTCGATATTTCTTTCAGCCTGGTTTAAACCGCGGATCTGTGAGCGCAGTTTTTCTGATACCGCAAGACCGGATGCATCATCACCGGCTTTGTTGATCCTCTGACCAGAGGACAACTTTTCAATATCTTTATTGAGAGCCCAGCCGACGAATTTCAAGTGTCTGTTGGCGTACATGGCACTTATATTATGGTTTATAATCATAAAACCCTCCTTGATTTATTATAAAAGGCATCCTTTGCCTTTTCATATTATGCCCACACATTCGAAAAGCGGAAAGATATCGCGCTTCCCTCCGCTCACCGTTCCCGTTTCGTGTCGGCAAAGAGATTCCCCCGATCATGTATGATTCGATCGGGGAATCTCTTTCGCCTTCGGCATAACAACCAGGAAGGTTTGTTTTTCAAAGATCAAAAACGGTTTACTACAACTTCTATTCTAATACGCTATCTCAGAAGTTGCAACATTGCTTGCGTTTTTGTGTTTGCCTGGGCCAGCATAGCGGTGGCAGACTGTACAAGGATTGAATCCTTGGTATATTCCACCATCTCATGCGCCATATCGGCATCGCGAATACGAGATTCGGAAGCCTGCATATTTTCCGACCCGACAGACAGACCCTTGGCGGCGTATTCCAGCCTGTTCTGGTACGCACCAAGGTCCGCGCGCTGCTTGCTTATTTTGGTAAGCGCAACGTCTACGGATCCGATGGCCCTGTTTGCGCCATCCGGTGTTTGTAGTGACAGAATGTCGTCACTACCGATCTCTTTTACATTCAGAGCATACGAAGTCATTGTCCCGATGAACACACGTATGCGCTGATCCATATTGGCCCCAATATGAAACCACATTGAATTGGATACGGTATTCTCACCGGTTTCACGAGCAAAACGACCGGTAAGCATATTCATACCGTTAAACTGGGCATGAGACGCAACCCTGTCGATTTCGTCGATGAGCTGTGAGACCTCGACCTGGATCTGCATACGGTCCTCATCGGAATAAATTCCGTTTGATGCCTGTACAGCCAGTTCGCGTATTCTTTGCAGTACATCCTGGGATTCCTGCAGGTAGCCTTCGGCAACCTGAATGAAAGAGATGCCGTTCTCGGCATTTTTCTCGGCCTGATTCAGACCGCGAATCTGCGAGCGCATCTTTTCGGAGACGGCCAGACCTGAAGCATCATCACCTGCTCTTACAATCCGCAAACCGGATGAAAGCTTTTCCATGCGTTTGGTCTGATTAAGGTCATTCTGCTTGAGCCTGTTATTAGCGAAGATTGCGCTAATATTGTGGTTGATTATCATAGTTTCCTCCTTGAAACCATTTCGAAAGAGAGCATCCTTGCTCTCATTTACTATATCATACCGATATAGCAGCAACTTTTTATTTTACTTATCCTTTAAAGGCGCTAAAGTTTTCTACCGATAGTAAAGGATAAGTACCATAAAAAGCCTTTTACCACCTTTTACTCAAAAACTGTCCTTATTCAGTGTATCGGTACGGAGAACTTAAAAACTTAAGCTTTTTTTATTTTTTTTGAATTTCTTTTAAAAACTGTCCGGCGATTTCGTCTTTTGGGGCGAATTCCAATACAGTCTTAAAATATCCTTCGGCAAGCTCTTGATATCCATTTCTTAAGGCCACAACACCAAGGTTGGAAATTACCTTTGTGTTGTGGGGTTCCAGTTTCAGAGCCTGTTTCAGGTACTGCTCACTCTGATCAAGATCCCCCAACTCCATACAGGTTATAGCTATCTCGTTCAGGAGGTCCGGATTGGGTTTTGTTTTTTCAAGTGCCTTTAAAAAGGCGGATTTTGCTTCGGGAAACCGTCGCAGTCGTCTGTAACCCCAGCCCAGGAGAAACCAGCCGTTCCAAAAATCCGGGTTTTTTTCAAGCAGGGCAGTGATTTTTTCAATTCCCTGCTGTTCGTTTCCCATGGAAATATTATCGAATGCCTCCTTGAACAGATTGTCCGTCTGTAAAAGGGACTCCAAATCACCAATAATTTTCTCAACGTGCCTGCGTTTCTCTTTGTCTGTTTCCAGTTCCAGATAACGGGAAAACTGTTCTTTGGCTTTTTTGAAGCTTTCCTGGCGTAAAAAGAAATATCCCATATTGTAATATATTTCCGCAAGCTCAGGGTCACACTGCAACGCGTGTTTATATGCCGAAAAGGCACGATCCGTATATTCGCCAAAAATATCCGAACCGGTTTTTTTATATTGTTCCGAAGCGTCTTCATACACCAGGGCAAGATTTAATGCACTTACCGCACAGCCGGGGAAAAGTGCGTGTAAAGCCTCAAATATCTCTATGGCAACCGGAAAGTCCTTATTTTTGGCCTTAATTATACCGGCCTCGGTAAAATCATGCTTGATATTCGGTTTTAACGTAATAACCAGCTTCCTGTAGTACGATGCGTGCTCATATGCGGGATCGGCAATGAGGACGCGCAGAATACCGGCTATTATGGCTTCCCAGGTTATGTTCGCCGTATTCCATGATAACTTGTCAGGCCCAAGTTCAACCGGAAGTTTGATATCGGGAGCGATTGTAAACTCCTTTACTCCGGTTGCCAGATTATCGGGAATTGTAATAAACCCTATATCTTTCAGGTGCTTATGTGGTTCTTCCATTGAAAGGGAATTTAAAAACAATAAAAATAAAAGTCAAGCATTAACTATGATCATACTTCTTATGCATCTGCTTGAAATATTGGCTGATCTTCATTTTAAAAGTCAGCGGGAGGGATTCATCGTCAAACTGGATGGCCAGGGCGGTCAGATCCTTTCTGCCCGCAACCTCCTCATTTCTTATTATCTTACCTGGCAAAGCCATCGTCTCGGTTTCATCTTCAAATGCCACATGCAAAACAATCGACTTGTCAATCAGAAATTTTGCTATTCCAATCAGGATTATCTTGGCACCACCAAAGGCAATATCACGGATAAGGCAGCGGCGGGGAATTTTATCTATCGATACGATTGCATCCTTTGATTTCAGCCCCAGTACCCGGCTGCTTTCGGGGGTAATGACAATACGCTCCGTTTGTCGGTTTTTTGAACTCTCTTTTGCTTCCAATAAGATACCCAGTATTTCGATAAGATCATTGGGGGGCTTCTGGGTATAATTCAGGGAGATGAAGTTGAGATCACCCTTTTTCTTCCCATAGGGGGTAAATCCGGCTATTTTCGCGGCAATGAAAAAAGTGAGTGGATCGCTTTTATCGGGACGTTTAAAGGCGAAGCGTAATTGAATAAGGTTGTCGGCGTGCTTGACTGCATCATAAAAAGAAACGTTCAGATTGGCGATAATCTTGGCACTCGACATGGAAGAAGAATAGATTACACACGGCCAGTGATTACCAACACATTTAAAATAGATCTGTTTCGCCAGCAGTCCGGTGGCACTGATAACCTGGGTATTAAAATTCACCTCGATATCTTTATAATCGCTATAATAATTTTTCAGCTGTTGGCTTGTAATGATTGACATATCAGTAAAATCTATATAAGTAGAGTATAGTGGCTCAATAATCGAATGTCAATGTAAGAGGATAAAATGATTGATAAAAACAAGAAGATATCCGTTCTGGGTGTCGGAAATCCGCTTATGGATATTGTCTCTCATGTGGATTACGGTTTTCTGGATGCTCAACAGGTAAAACCGGGAACTATGAACCTTATCGATGAGGAGCGGTTTGCACGGGTATTTAAAACATTACCCGCACCCCGGTTATCTCCCGGCGGCAGTTGCGCAAACACATTACGCGGTTTTGCATTTTTAAGCAAGGGGAGGGGATTCCCCCGCCCCGTGTTTATCGGTGCGGTAGGAAAAGATGATATCGGCAGCGCGTATATTAAAGACATTGAAGCTATGGGAGTAGGCAATAAGATTGCAGTGAAGAATATATCAACCGGCGCTTCGATTATCCTTGTTACCCCGGATTCGGAAAGAACAATGCTGACCAGCCTGGGTGCCTGCAAAACCATGTCCGCCCAAGATGTTGACTTTTCTCTTATCGATAAGGCCGGCATTCTTCATATTACCGGATACCAATGGGACACGGAGAATCAAAAGCAGCTTGTAAAAAATATGGTAAAAACCGCCAAAGAAAAGCATGTCTCTGTTTCTTTTGATCTGGCCGACCCGTTTGTCGTCTCGCGTTACCGCGATGAATTTTTATCATGGATACCCGATCATGTTGATCTGCTGTTTGGGAATTATCAGGAATACTCAATTCTGGCGGGAAGACAAAGCGCATACGAGGAGGTAATAAAAAGCGTAAAGGATTTTGCCCCTATTGTTATAATGAAAACCGGTAAAGACGGTGCGTTTTATTACGCAAATAACGAACTGGCCCGTTGTGACGGTTTCGTGGTTGCGGCGACCGATACAACAGGAGCGGGGGATGCATTCGCCGGCGGTCTCCTCTATGGCCTGTTTAATAATTTTCCGTTGAAAAAAAGCTGTAGGCTTGCCAACAAGCTGGCCAGCTTGATTGTTTGTACCCAGGGGTGTGGTTACAACACGCTTTCATGGAGTGAGGATGTTATCTAATTTTTGGATCATTCTCCGAGTGATGCGTTCTACCTCTTCCGCTTCATTAACTGAATCGTGAGCGGAGGCCTGTTGCGTTCTAACCTGAGTTTGGATTTTTAATAACTCATCGACGATATTTAACCCGGCCAGAACCGCCAGTTTGATTGGTTCGGTTGCCGGCAAGCGTTTTTTTACCTCATCTATTTTTTTTTCAAAATATTGTATAACCGCCTGCAGGTGCTCTGCATCTTCGTCGGATTGGATCATCAACGAAGTACCGAGCAGGGTGACTTTTAACTGATTTTTTTCTTTCAACGTAACTGCCTAAAAAATATCTAACTCTTCCTCGGCTTCTTCTTCATCCGAGTCATCCGGGGTATCCTCGTCTTCCGGCGACAGTTCTACGGTTTTTTCTACTTCTGTTTCTCCTGTACTTTCTGAATTTTCATCAAGATCAGTTTCTTCGTTATCGGACTCTTCGATATTGGTCTCTGCGCTCACTTCTTCATCTGTCTCTGCGACCGGTGCTTCAGCTTCCGCATTGGAGTCATTAATCGTATCTTCCAGTTCATCGAGTTTGCTTAGAACGTTGACGATTCCCTGTTCTATCTCATCCTGATCCGCTTTGAACGCATTAACCATAGACTCAAGATCATCGATTTTTTTCTGTGATTTTTCCAGGGTGCTGCGAAGTGTATTGTTCTCTGACTGAAGTTTTTGTATCACTTCCATCGCGTTCACTACTTTATTTTCTAGGGCACGAATTTGTTCTAATGTAATCATTTTCCTTTTTTCTCCATATGCTCTTTTGCATATGTGACAATGGTTTTAAATGCCTGGGGATCTTCAATGGCCAAATTTGATAATGCTTTTCTGTTGATGATTATTCCGCATTTTTTCAGTCCGTTCATAAAGCGTGAGTAATTGATGTCGTTTTCTTTACAAGCGGCTGAAATACGCGCAATCCACAACGAACGAAAATCTCTTTTTTTCCGTTTACGATCCCGATAGGCATAGGAGAGGGCCTTTGCCACCGCATCCTTGGCTGTTCTTAACAGCTTGCTTCTTCTTCCCCAATACCCTTTTGCAAGCTTTAATATCTTCTTTCTGCGATCGTGTCTCCTTGTTCCCGTAACTACTCTGGGCATATATATCTCCTTTATTTCCTTGTTACAAGTTTCTTGGCACGCTGTGCTTCTGCCTTGCTTAAAATACCGCTTTTTCTCAGATTCCGTTTTCGCTTAGTGCTTTTTTTCGTAAGAATATGACGTAATCCCTGCTTTTTATAGCGGACCTTCCCTGAACCGGTAATCTTATAGCGCTTGGCGGCGCTTTTTCTGGTCTTCATTTTCGGCATGATATTTATCCTTTCTTGTTCTTCGAACTCGGACTCAACAGCATGTACATCAATTTCCCTTCCATTTTGGGGTGTACATCCAGATTATAAGAACTGTCTATCAGTTCCAGAATTTTTTCCAATACGTTTCTGCCTAACTCCGTATGTGCCATTTCTCTTCCGCGAAACCGTATGGTAACCTTAACCTTGTTGCCTTCTTCCAAAAACTCACGGATATGCTTTGTCTTGAATTCCAGATCATGTTTTTCTATTTTAGGCTGCATTCGTATCTCTTTAAGCTTGATCTGCTTTTGTTTTTTCTTGGACTCCCGGATTTTCTTTTCCTGTTCAAACCTGTATTTGCCGTAATCCAGCAGTTTGCATACAGGCGGATTCGCATCGGGAGATACCTCGACAAGATCCAACCCAATCTCTCTGGCAATGCCCAAAGCCTCAATCGTAGGCATCACACCCTTCTGGTCCCCGTTCTCATCAATAACACGGACGGAACTGACCCTGATCATTTCATTCACTCTGTTCTTTCTTGCGGCCAATCGACCTCCTTCTGTTTGATAGGCTGTTTCTATAAACAATATATTAGACTATTAAATCTTAACTATATCACTCATTGTACAAAGAGTCAAAGACAAAACGGGTTTGCCCAAAACGCTTTGACCCACCGAGTTCAATGTGTTATAATTTTTATCAAAGAACTATAAGAAAGTAAAGTGGTATTCGTTAAAATTATTGGAGAAGACTGATGCCGGATTCCCTTAAGAATTACCTTGACGCGGCCTTAAACAATGAAAAGGTGGTACACGATTATATCCGTGTCTATAGTAAAAAAACAGAAACATTCGGATTAAAGAAACTCCTGTCGGCCATAGCGGATCAGGAAAAAGAACATGAACTGCAACTGCAAGAATTACTGTCGGCTTCCGTCGGGAGCGGTGATTCAACTAATGAACCGGCTGAAATATCAATGCCGAGGCCGTTTTCTGAAATATCGATGAAAAACGATAATCCTACCCCCAAGGAGCTGTTGGGTTATCTGCTTGCATATTATGAAAAGACCGGTTTATTTTACCAGAGTCTGGCGCATTATGCCTTTAATACCGAACAGCAAATAGGGATAAAGCGATTGATCGACGGTGAAAATAAACTCCGGCAGTGGACCAAAGACCGCTACGATCTTGAGTTGCTTTAGCGCTTCCCGTTATTAATACAATTAATTTCATTTCACTAGTTGAACAAACCTTTTGAAATTGATATTTTGCTAAAAGATTATGTCGTTATTTTTATTACTTGCAGTACCACTTTTTTCGCTCGGGATCACTACCTACTATTACAGGGACCGGTTTGCCATTACCCTGCCGCTACTCACATATCTGAAGGGGATTATCTGTTTTTTCATAGCCTTGATATTCTATTTCATTATAAAAAGCTTTTTCCCCGTCTCTTATACAACGGGGGGGCTCTATCTCCAGCACCTTGTAAGTGATCATCTGCTCTACCTCATACTGGCTTTGGGTGGTCTTTTCCTGTTTAAGGGGATTCCCGATGCCTACAATCAGCAGGAAAATATTTTTGAATCATTTATATTTTTAAGCGGATTTTACAGCCTGGTTGCGTTTATCGATCTTGCGGAAAATATTGGGAAATTCGACCTTTTTATCCTATTTTTATTACCCTTGCTGAGGATATCAACTATAGTATATGCCACTATTTTCCTGGTACAGTTTATCAATGATACAAGTTATCTTCGTTTTGCCTTTTTGGCCGGGCTTATCCTTTTGCCTTTTATCATAACCTTTACCACTGTTTTCTTTGTGACAAAACTTATTTTTCTTGCTGTTTTTTCAACCGTACTGATTCTTGCCGCATCAATTTTCTTATTTTATGTCTGTAAAGACAGGTAAATAAAAAAGCAGGGAGAATACAAACGGATATCGAGGAGTTCACAAAGGCCATGACGTCCATGTCTTCATAAACTCCGGATATCCTTCAGAACTGAATTACATCCCGACCAACAACGAACCGGTCCGCCTTACTACAGCATGTACGATGCTATGCTCTGTCCGCGCTGCCTAAAACCGTTCTGTTTTTTTGAATAATCATCTTTTTCAGTTCTTCTCTGGCCGGTCCCAAATATTTGCGCGGATCAAAATTTTTGGGATTTTCCTTCATCTGTTTGCGGATGATTGCCGTTACGGCAAGTCTGCCGTCAGAATCGATATTTATTTTACATACCGCGGATTTGGCCGCTTTGCGCAGTTGGTCTTCCGGAACGCCGACGGCTCCCTCAAGATCACCACCGTTTTCATTAATGATTTTTACATATTCCTGTACAACGGAAGATGCACCGTGCAGTACGATAGGAAATCCCGGTATTCTTTTTTCCACTTCCTCCAGAATATCGAAACGCAGCGGAGGAACCGTTTCTCCGGGCTTCAGTTTAAACTTATATGCGCCGTGTGAGGTCCCGATTGATATTGCCAGGCTGTCAACCCCGGTGCGTTTAACAAAATCTTCAACGTCATCCGGATCAGTATAATGAGATTTTTCATGTGACACCTCGTCCTCAATTCCTGCCAGGACACCAAGTTCGCCCTCTACAGTGACATCATATTTATGCGCAAAATCCACGACCTTTCTGGTTAGGGCCACGTTTTCCTCATAGGGATGAGACGAACCGTCGATCATTACCGACGAAAAACCGCTTTCGATGCAGGAAACACACAACTCATAGGTATCGCCGTGGTCAAGATGCAGGGCAAGCGGGATGGGGTGGGGGGATGATTTAATTATTTGCGCCGCACCCTCAGCCATATAACGCAGGAGGGTCTGGTTGGCATAATCCCTGGCCCCCTTGGAAACCTGAATGATCACCGGAGATCTACTCTCCAGACATCCCAAAATGATGGCCTGAAGCTGCTCCATGTTGTTAAAATTGTAGGCAGGAATCGCGTATCCGCCCTGCATGGCTTTCTGAAACATATCTTTGGTATTTACAAGTCCTAAATCCTTGTAGTGAATCATGATATACTCCTTTTTCTGGTATTTCTGATAATATGCTGGGAATCAATCCATATGTCAAGTATTTTATAAAATGAACAATATTGCTGTACAATACGATCAATCTGTGGTTAAATCAACTACCACAAACAATGAGACGAATCATATTTTTTGCATGTCTGTTTTTCTTGCTGCTGAGTACTGTTCTCTCCTGCAATATGCGCAATAATGCGGTGTTTTTTGCGGAAAAATACTGGTGGGACCTGATTGCCCGTGAAACCAATCTGAAACAGAAACTTGAAAAGCTTTGTGCTGATTCGGGTTTCAATTTTAAATTGATTATAGTTGATTCCAAACAAGATTATACCGCACAACTGACCCGGGCCGCATCCGGCCCCAGGGTAAAACTGATCATCACCGGTCCGTTGATGTCCGACGAGGTGAATGCGGTTGCCAAGGACTATACCGATAAACAGTTTGTGGTGATCGGTGCATCGGAATATTTTACATTCACCGCCCCTCATGTAATCAGCCTGCATTTCGATCAGGAGGAAGCATACACCCGTGCGGGCAAAATCCTGCGAACACTCCTTGGTCCGGCGTATTATTATATGTATGAAAATTTGGAAGGAAAAAACGTCGGCATTATCTATTCCCACGAAACAGACAAAGCCCGGGAAGAGGTGGAAAACTTTAAAAACGCATTTTTACAGGGACAACCGGCAGATCGATTACTGCTTGATTCACTGGAAAACCCAAACGACCGCGTTGAAGCGGTCAGGGCGGTGGATGCGCTTTTCTCAAAAAACGTACGGATTTTTGTTTTGAAAGTGTATGGGTTGATCCCGGCATGCATAGAAAAAATAGTCGGTC
The DNA here is from genome assembly GCA_964634205.1 of uncultured Spirochaetaceae bacterium. Lineage (GTDB taxonomy): Bacteria > Spirochaetota > Spirochaetia > SZUA-6 > RPPD01 > JAFGGG01. The sequence continues at coordinate 63,336 of CAZWKE010000007.1, read as the reverse complement.
TTGATTCATATTATATCATTGAAGACTGGCAATACCTGCAGGAATACGGTGACCACCTGTTGTTTTCAATAGAGGAGGATATTCCGTCTGCGTTGGCGGCAGCGTTACAGTTTATGAGAACCGGAGAAAATCCATTTAGTCCGGTCCCGGGAAAAGACATCAGTATACCGTGCAAAATATACTGGGGCGAGGCAATAAAACCTCCCGCTGAATTAAATAATTCCATATTATTTCGAAAAAACACAGCACACTGAAAAAGAAAAATGTTTGACAAAGGTATTGTCACGAAATATAATTCAACTTAAGTAAGGTGTGTCTATACCCCGTTAAGGAGAAGAGAATGAAAGTAAAAAAAAGAGTGCTCCTATATCTTTTAATTCTCATTGGTTTGTTTTGCGTTTTTATGACGTTTTCTGAAGAAACGGTTTTCAATCTCGAAACCATCGTTATAGCGAATTTCGATAATCCTGATTCTACCCAACAATGGATCGTCCAGGGAAGCAAGTTCGTGGATAAAGACATATTGAAGTATGAATATGTAAATACCTGGCCCAATTCGCTGTTCGGTAGAAACGTGGAAACAAAAGACCTGCACAGCCTGGGCATACGAGCGGGATTTTTACGCCGGGGATACAATTATCTGGAGATAATTCCCGCGGTCAAGGGAGATGACGGGAAACTGGTGTATAAACCGATCCCCTTAAAGGGACATGTTCTTGCCATGGATATCTGGGTGTGGGGTTCCAATTATAATTATTATCTTGAGGCGCACATCCTTGATTCCGAAGGCATCCCGCATACATTGAACTTCGGCAATCTAAATTTCGTGGGTTGGAAAAATCTCAGTGCCAAGGTTTCACTGTCTATTCCACAGGCTAAACGTCATCTACTGCAGAATGAGCAGATCCGTCTGACAAAATTCGTCCTTTGGACGCGCCCCCAGGAAAAGGTTGATGAGTTCTATGTATACTTTGATCAATTGAAAATACTGACCGATACGTATGCAACACGTTTTGATGGAGATGAACTGGCGGATCCAAATTATATACAGAAGCTCTGGCAAAACAAAGGAGGGGATAATCAATGAAAAGCCCGAACACGTTATCCATAATAACACTACTATTACTGCTGATAAATGTCCCCGTATTTTCACAAGCGACGGACACCGGTACCCCTGCCGATGAAAGCATCGGTAAAGACGTGGCCGAACAGATGATAGAGTCCGTTACCATCGATAAGATGGAAGATGCCGGTTTCTGGTATGCAATCATGTCCCAGGACCAGGGTATTATTCGTATTATGACCCGTAAAGGTAATCCGGTGGAAAAAGAAACCAAAGATAAAGCCCGCCTCGAAGCCGAGAAGGGAAAGGGCGGGGTCGGTCAGAACGTACTTGGAGTAAAGGTGACCTTTTACCGCCGCCAGGCAAACTCATTTTCCATCAAACCCGCAAGACCTTTGCCAATTCCCGGGACCACAAAATCAATTTCGGTCTGGGTGGTCGGCAGAAATTATAATCATGTGCTTAAAATTGTCATTGGGGATTATTACGGACGTCAGCGGGAACTCACCGTGGGAAAGCTAAATTTCTCCGGTTGGCAAGAACTTACCGTGGCCATCCCGCCGCGAATCGTCCAGTCCGATTATCATTTCGCGGAAAAAGAAGGCATAAAATTCCTCGGTTTTAAGATCGAATGTGATCAGAACGAGGCGTACGGCACCTATTATATTTACTTTGATGATCTGAGCGCAAAAACCGATCTGTTCACCCAGGCCAGCCGGGAAAAAATACAGGCCGGCTATGATATGGATGACGGTTGGTGAGATATCTTTGAATAAAAAACAGAAGCCCTCTTTTTTGAGGGCTTTTTTTTTTAGCGCCTTCGTAGTATAATTGCGATATGGAAGAAGGTATAAAGAATCCGATCCAGGAATTGCGACAGATTAATAAAGCAATTAAACAATACGAAGTGGTGTTGAAAACAAGTACGAATGCGGGACAGAAACAACGGGTAAAACGAGAGCTTATCAAATTAAAAAACTATCGTGAAAAACTACAACATGTTTTCTCAATCATCGACGAACAGGAAGAACCACAGAATGAGGATGAATTTAAGCATTTTCCCCTTCTTAATCAAATGCTTTCCCTTTTTAATGAGAAATATATTGATGATAGTGAGATCAACAGTGTCTGCCGCATTCTCTATTGCTTTGAAAATGAGTTTCTTCCCGTATTGACGGAACGAAAAATCAAGCTTGATTTTAAATACTCCCTTGAACGGGACAGCTTCTACAACCTTTATCAGGATTTAAGCAAACGAGTGGATGATTTTGAAGAACAACTTATTATTATTGAACAGGGGAAATATACTGAGGGAACATTACTGGATATTAAAAACCGGCTTTTAAAACGAAGAAGGATTTTGCTTATTGAAACCGACCGATTTTTTCAAAAAATTAAAAAATTTAGCGATGAACTTAAGAATAATATTGAAAAAAACGGATCAGAATGTTTAAATAAGGATGATACGATAAGTTTTGAGTTCATTGAGGGAGAACGCTATCTTGAAGGATATAGTGTGCAGAGTACCCTACAAATGTTGAACACCTATGCCCGGGAGGTCATAGTATACTTAAACCTTCCTGAAATTATTGTACAGGAGCAGTAGCAGTGGATATCGGTTTGGAAGTAAACTCCAGTATCGGAGATAATTCGGTTTTTGAAGGAAGATTTGCCGTAAACGGAAATCTGAGAATTGACGGGACGTTCGAAGGTAAGGTGCTTCATGTCGACCAGCTGGAAATCGGTCCCAAAGCCAGGGTAAAGACTGAAGTATATGCAACCAGTGTCATTGTCAAGGGCATTGTGATGGGAAATATTACGGCGGTAAAACGTATACTCCTGCTTTCCACAGCAAGGGTATTGGGTGACATCAAGACCCCCGAGCTCATTATTCAGGACGGGGTTATTCTGGAAGGCAAATGCACTATCAGTCATGCCCGGATTGAAAATACCAAAGAGTATTTAGAGATGTTGTATGCAAGCAAAGAATAACAGTCACAATCACTATGATTTTATTCGTAATGTCTATTTCTTTAACGGGCTTACGGATGAAGAAATTAAGAGTATCGGGAATGTCTGCCACCGGCAGACGGTGAATACGGGTGATATCATTTGTAAAGAGGGGTCCGAGGCCAACCGTTTCTTTATTATTCTTTCCGGTGCGGTAGAGGTCTGGAAAGACTACTCCCTGGAAGAACCTGATCTGCTTGCGGTGCATGGGCCGGGCCACCTTTTCGGCGAAATGGCCCTTGTCGATGAGCTTCCCCGCAGTGCCACGGTCATTGCCCGGGAAGTAACCGAGTTGCTCTATATCTACCGTGATGATTTTCAACGCATTATCAAAGAAAACAGTTCAATCGCATTGTCTATCATGAAATCGGTTTCCGCCATGGTAAGGAAAAGCAATGAAAGTTTTGTGGAGGGCTTAAGGGAAAAGAACAGGAAACTTGAAATTGCCTATAAAGAGCTGCAGGAGGCTCAGGAGGAACTCCTGCGGGCTGAACGGCTGTCCGCGGTGGGGAAGTTTTCTTCACTTATCCTTCATGATATTCGTAATCCGCTTTCGGTGATTAGAGGTTATGCCGAGATGATCTGCTTAAACGCAAATGATACCGAACGCTCAAAAACCAGCGCCAGAAAAATTGTGAATGAAGCGGACAGGATCAATCATATTGCAAATGAGCTGCTGGACTATTCAAAAGGTGAGCTGCGATTAAACATTTCAATTGTCAAATTAGATGAACTGATGACACAATTTTTGGAATCGATCTATGAAAAATTCAAAGCCCGGGGTATAACCGTCTCCAGTGAAGTGACCTTTGACGGTCCGGTCCTCCTGGACAAAGAAAGAATATTACGCATGCTTTATAATATTGCGGATAACTCCCGCAAAGCCATGCCGGAAGGCGGTATCCTGAAGATCAAGGTATCAAACAAAGGCAAAACATTGATTTTTGAGATTATTGACTCGGGTGTGGGTATGAGTCGTGAGGTCTTGAAAAATATATTCGAACCGTTTTTTTCTTATTCAAAAAGCGGCGGTACCGGACTGGGAATGTGTATCGTAAAAAGTATCGTCGACGCTCATGAAGGTCGTCTCAGCGTATTCAGTAAAGAGTCCAAGGGCACAAAATTCCAAATTGCTATTCCGATTGTGAATTAATTTGAACTGCCGCTTTCTGGATGCAATGGCCGGCAAATTTATAATTGGTGTAATGAGAATGCCGTGGCTTGACTAATTTCTTTGTATAATAGTAATATACGTATTAATTGCCGGAGTGGTGGAATTTGGTAGACACAGGGGACTTAAAATCCCCCGGCCTCATAAGCTGTACCGGTTCAAGTCCGGTCTCCGGTACTAAGAAAGAGTGGATATGCGGGTAGCAGTTGTTTATCTGTCTGATAAAAATAATCGAACGCTTACCGAGATAGCGGAATCCCTGGCAAAAGGTATTGAAACCCAGGGTCACCAGGTCGAATGCATCAATGTAAACGAGTCCGGTGATAAAAAACTGCTTATTTTTAATTATATCGTCCTGGGCACCGAACAATCATCCGCATTCGGCAAAATATCGGAAAAGATTACCCATTATCTCAATCAGGCCGGTTCGATGACCGGAAAAAAATCTTCAGCTTTTGTCATAAAGAATACTTTCGGAACCAATAAAGCATTGTTGAATCTCATGGCGGCCATGGAAAAAGAAGGGATGTTGATAAAAAACTCTTTGATTTTTTCACAAAAAGATGAGGCATTCGAAGCAGGCAAAAAGCTTCATATTTAAAATAGCCGGCTCCATTGTTTCATGAAAAAACTCTATGGATATCATAAAGTTTTATGAAACTTTCTTTGCCTTTTGTTGTTTAATAAATGAAAAAGCGTAATGACAATGTATAAATATACGGTAGAGAACATGTTGAACTATTATGAGATTCTTGGTGTGGCGAAAAATTCCTCACTCAAGACAATCAAAGAGTCTTTTCGCTCTAAGGCGAAAAAGATCCATCCGGACGTAAACTCGAAAGATAAAAAAAAATCCGAAGAGCAGATGCGGCTGCTGCTTCTGGCCTATAGCGTTCTCAGCAATCCCCTAAAGCGAAAGGCGTATGACCGGGAATTCGTTCCCTTTAAAAAGATATCGCGCTTTAATTATCGTGAATTTTTGAAAAATACCCCAAAGGATCTGTATTCCCAGGCGAAACTGATCTTTTATGATATTCTCAACGGTCATAATGAGGATGCCGTGCGTCTCTACGAAAAGCTTTCATTCGAGGATTTTGATTTGAAAGACTATTTGCCGGACGGTGATTACAGGGATTGTATATTTCTGCTCGCCGAAGAGTTTCAAAACCGCGGACAGTATGAGAAAGCCTTTTTTCTGTTTAAGAAACTGGTGATTGAAGAGGAAAAAAAGCCGTATTTTCACTTTTTTATCGAAGAAGTCATAGACCGGCTGCGTTTTATCGTTGCGGCAAAACTACAGAAACAAAAACCGAAAAACTGGTGTATTTTGCAGGTGGAAAACCTGCTGTCGCTTAATATTGCGGACAAAGACAAAGCCTTTTTTTGTAAGAAGATTGCTGAAATTTACGTAAATCTGGGACAAAGACAAAATGCAATTGATTATTTTGAAAGAGCATTTAAATTTGATAAACGAATGCCCGGCACCAAAAAACTGCTGGAGAAAATAGGATTCGGCGCGAATTCCGAATTGAAAACAACCGTACTTGACGTGCAGTGAATATATTTGTATTCTTCTGATGTTTAAAAAAGTGGAATCAATATTTTAAGGGAGACGATAAGAATATGAAGCGTTTAGGGTTAATCCTGAGTGTACTTTTGTTAATGGTAAATTATCTCTCGGCTCAAACCATCGATAAGCCGGTAGCTTCTGTATATCTTAATGAAAGCGAAATCATCAGTCAAAACCAGTTTAAACAAATAATTACATTATTTGAGACCAATTACAAGCGTAAACTGACCGCGGATGAACGAAAACAATTGCTTAATAAACTCATTGACGAAAAACTGATCATCCAGGCAGCCAAAAAAGCACATATTGTGGTAACCGATACTGAAATCAACGCCATGGTTAACCAATATATAGAAAACATTTCCCGCCAGCTGAATAGAAAGATCACCAAGGATGATTTTGTAGCTTTGCTGAAAAAACAGGGAAAATCCTTAAATGAGTTTGAGGATGAGGTGCGGAAAATGAAGTTAGCGGACAAATACGTCAGGAAGGCCAAGAGAAGTTACTTCCAAAACATTGCCGAGCCGAGTAATACGGAGGTCGAGGATTATTTTAATAATCATCGCAAGGACTTCACTTCACCGGAGATGATCCGCTTTAAACATATTTTCATCAACCTGCAGGGATTAAACGCGCAGGAAAAAAAAGATGCCAGAGCAAAGGCGGAAGAAATAGATAATAAACTTAAAAACGGCGGTAGTTTTGACGATTATTGGGAGATTTTTGATTCAAGCGGACAGAAAAAAATCGGTACTATGGTCCCTGCCTTGCTGCGGCGGGATGATGAAAACAGTAAAAAAATATTCGGTGCTGATTTTTTCAATAAACTCTTCAGTCTGCAAGAAAAACAGGTAAGTAATGTACTCACCTCAAACGTCGGCTACCATATTGTATTTGTGTTGGAAAAAATCCCTTTCAAGACATTGAATCTGGATGATAAAATACCGCCGCAAAACGCGATGAGTGTGCGACAGTACATCAAAGCCTATCTCACTCAATTAAAACAGGCACAGAATCTGCAAAAAGCTATTGCAGAAACAACGAACGAATTGCGCAAGGAAGCCGATATAAAAATTTGGGAAGAAAACCTTTCCTGGTAAGAATGGGCTCAAGACGTAAAGGAAGAATACTGGCATTTCAATCTCTTTATCGCTACGACTTCTCACAAGAGGAAATAGGTGAATTATGTGATTTTTCATGGATGGGAGAGGACCGCATAAAAAAACTGCAGGAGGATACACTCGCTTTTGCGCATATCCTTATAAGCGGCACTATTGAAAATATCGGTTTTATTGATGAGATAATCAAAAATCAGCTTGAGCATTGGGATTTTGAACGGGTCTCCAAGGTGGATCTGGCGATATTACGAATGAGTATTTACTGTTTGATTTTTGAAAGCGATATCCCGGCTTCGGTTACCATCGATGAGGCAATTGATATTGCCAAGCAATTCGGCAACGAGGAGTCGTTCAGATTCATTAATGGTATCCTTGACGGAGTTTGTAAAAAACATAAACCCCTGAAACAATGAACAAATTGTTGGTACGTAAATTAATCATCGCTATTGCTGCGTTCGCCGGCCTCTGCCTGCTGCTGGTATTTCTTTATATCAGATTTTTTTCAAGTACCGAAAACACAAAGGACATCGGGACAACAATGGCGAAAGTCGACGGATTTATCGTTAATGCCAATATTTCCGAAGCAGAATCATCATTAACCCGTATTTTCAGCCGGGCACATACCGCTTCAGACTATCTGCAGATTTTGAAGCGCTTCCAAAAAATCGCCGTCCTGAAACAGGATTTTCATGAGTTCAGGGATTATGCACTGAGAGCATTTGCGCATATCGGCGGAAATGAGAAGCTTGCCGGTGCGGTAATTTATGCCTGCCTGCGATATGGGGATATAGACTCGGCGGTAAGAATTGCGGGGAAGTTTAAGAACAATCCCATGATTGCTTCATTTCTCTCCGAAGCAATTCTGCGGGGCGGACTCGATGTTCCCGGAGAAAAAAATCCGCTCCTAAACCTTGAATCCGCAAAAAAGCCGGAACCATTTATCCGGTCCGCCTCGCGGTTTGATGAACCTCGCTTGTACCTTGACGCTGCACTGCTTTACGCCGGGCAGGGCAATTATAATAAAGCGTTTCTTATCAGTGAGGAGTATCTCCAGCACAATCAATTCAACGAACCGGCCGGGTTTTTTGCTTATGATGCCGGAAAATACGCAGCGGCTCTGCTGCGTCTGAAAGAGGTGCTGCGTCGGGAGCCCGAAAGAAATGATATCAGAATAATTATCGGTGACATCAATCTGCGCCTGGACCGGATAGAAGATGCCGCCTTCTATTATGAAAAGGCCATTCAAACCGATCCCGGATATTCGGCGATTCCTTACGTCAACCTGGCGTTTATTTCCATCACAAAGCATAATGATTCTGCTGCCTTGGAAATATTGCAGAAAGCACAGGCGGTGTTTCCCGACAGCAAAGAGATTACCCTTACACTGGTGAAGATTTTATACAGCGACAAGCATAAGACCGAAGGTGAAGAGATATTGTCCGCCTACTTAAACCGGCACCCCGACGATTTCCAGGCAAACCTTCTCCGAATTTACCTGGAATGGGGGGAAATCTCTTCAAACCAATATAGAGTAAAACTGCGTGAGCTGTTTAACAGCAATCCGGGCAACGCCAAGTCTTGTCAGATACTGGCCTGGTATCTTATAGCCACGAATGAATCGGAAAATGCGTCCCATGTGGTTGCGGAATACGAAAAAGCGACAAACCAGGCAAATCTTCCCTGGATGTTGCACTTAAAGGGAGTAATTCAGGCATTAAACGGTAACACAACAAAAGCAGAAACACTTCTGGAACAGAGCCTGTTGTTGCATGAGAACTGGCGGGTGCGGTATAATTACGCGGTTGTACTTGAGAGAAACGGCCGCCTTAAGACCGCGGAAGACCAACTCAGACAGATTGTGAGTTATTTTGAACGGGAAAACCTCCACGGCTATGAGTCGGTACTTTCCAAAGTACAAACACGACTGGGGAACATTAATCTTAATAAAGGGAACATGGAAAGTGCAAAAATGGAGTTTCGCTATGCGCTGGAGCTGGATCCCAAAAACGCACAAGCCTTCCGCCTGTTAAAACAACTTGAAGTGCACCCTATAAAATGATACTATTTCCAGGCGATAGTTAAGGTAAACAAGGAGTACTCATGAGTAAAGTAAATGATATGTCCGACTGTATAATCGGTGAGGGATCGGTATTCGAAGGCAAGTTCTATGTGAACGGTTCGATTCGTATTGACGGGAAGTTTTCAGGAGAGATTAAAACAAATGATCAGCTGATTATCGGTCCATCCGGACAGGTAAAAACCGATATTACCGCCCGCAGTGTTACCATTGCCGGTGTACTCATCGGGAATATCCATGCCCTTGAGGAGGTAAACCTGGTTCAATCAGGCAAGGTTCTGGGGAATATTAAAACTCCCAAACTGAACGTCGAAGAGGGTGTTATATCCCACGGAGAAATATCGATTACCAGTTCGAAAACTGAAAGTATAAAAAAACTCATTGAAGAGTCCTTCGGTAAAAATGTTGAAGAGGAGTTTAATTCCTTTGGGAAAAAATCCGCCGGTACGTCACAACGTGAGGAAAATTCGCAAAAAAAATAAGTTGCTATCGAGAACAATGCATAATGATCCAATTAAAAAGCCATGACGATATACAGAGAATACGCGACGCCGGGCATATCCTGTCCCAAACCTTGACCTATTTGGAAGCATATCTTACTGAAAATATTACAACCGGTGAACTTGACAGTATAGCCCATGATTTTATTCGCAAAAAACAGGCAACCCCGACATTTCTCGGTTACTTTAATTATCCGGCCTCCCTCTGTGTTTCGATCAACAACCAGGTTATCCATGGTATTCCCGGTTCCCGAAAACTCTGTAAAGGGGACATTGTCAGCATTGATCTGGGGGTAACCTATAAGGGGTACATCGCGGATGCTGCGAAAACCTACGGCATCGGTGAAATCACCGCTGAAAACAAAAAACTGATCCGGGTCACGGAAGAATGCCTGCAAAAGGGTATTGCAGGCAGCAGCGTAAAACACCGGATCGGAGATATCTCTCTGGGCATTTTTTCACATGCCCAGGAGAATGGATTCCAGGTAGTACGTGAATATTGCGGTCATGGGGTAGGGTTCGCCCTGCATGAGGACCCGCAGATATTTAATTATCCGGCGGCCGGTCCCAATAAAAAGTTGCGTGCCGGCATGGTTTTGGCTATTGAGCCGATGCTTAACCGCGGCACATGGCAGGTGCGTGTGCTTGAAGACGGTTGGACGGTGATCACCGCGGATGGAAAGAATTCGGCTCATTTTGAGCATACCATAGCGATTTTAGATGATCATACAGAAATTCTTACAGCGATACCCTGAATTTCATGTAACTTAAAAAAAAATATAGTATATTTATTTATAGTAAGCTATATTTACAGTAGAAGGGGGTATGGTAAATACCATGAAAAGGATTGCTTATAAAGGCCCTATACATATCGGCAGTATGATTGCGGCTGTTTTTATATTTCTCTTTATTTTTTCCTGCAACAGTCTTTTTGGACCCGGAGGTTCCGGAAAGGAATCGCTGCTCGAACTGCAGGGTTCATTCAGGGAAATTGCCAAAACCGTGGTTCCCGCGGTGGTAAATATAAATGTGACGGACATTGTATCCAAGAACGCGCCATGGGACTATTTTTTTAATGACCCTGAACAGGATGACGGAACACCCAAGGAGCATAATTTTGAACAGTATGGTATGGGATCGGGAGTGATTGTCGATAGGATCGGAGACAAATACTATGTATTGACCAATTACCATGTTGTCAAAGGCAGCAAGGGATTGTCCGTAACCCTGGCCGATAAAACCGAATATAAAGCGGAGATTGTCGGGGAGGATGAACGGAAAGATATCAGCCTGCTTGTGTTTAAAAGTGATCACGATCTACCGGTAGCGCGTTTAGGAAATTCCGACAAGCTTAAGGTTGGTGATTGGGTCTTGGCTATCGGTAATCCTTTCGGGTGGCAGTCTTCTGTAACGGCGGGCATCGTCAGTGCCCTTGGTCGTCGGCTTGATTATAATTCACGACTCTACAATATCAGTGACTTCATTCAGACCGACGCGGGGATCAATCCCGGGAATTCCGGCGGCGCGCTGGTTAATATCGACGGAGAGGTTATCGGTATAAACACCTGGATTACCAGTCCTACCGGGGGAAGTATCGGTATCGGATTTGCCATCCCCATAAATAACGCCAAAAAAGCAATCAAGGATTTTATTAGTAAAGGAAAGGCACAGTATGGTTGGTTGGGTGTTTCCGTCGCCCGTGTTCCTACAAATCAAACCGCAACAGAACTTCAGATCGAAGGCAAAAAAGGGGCTTTTATTAATCAGGTGATAAAAGACTCGCCCGCGGAACGCGGCGGCCTGTTACCCGGTGATCTGATTACGAAAATAAACGGGACAGACGTCCGGGACGATCGCCATCTGACCATGATTATCAGTGATATCACCCCCGGTATTCCCGTAGAATTTGAGGTAATTCGTTACGGCGATGTGATTACACTTCGCTTCAAACTGGAACAACGGCCCACCGAACGTCTTGTTTCCAACCGCACAAAAATGTCCTGGCCGGGAATAGTTGTCCACGCGCTGACGGAAAAAATACGGAAAAAATATGATCTGAAAAGTAGTGTGCAGGGAGTTGCGGTTACGGTTGTCGAACGGGGTACCGCTTCCTTTTACGCCGGCCTTCAAAGCGGGGACGTGATTTTAAAGATAAACGATAATCCCGTAAAAACAATGCTCGATTTCTTTCGCTCTCTGAACGATAAGAAAGCAAAGGAGCTGGAAATTACCGTGCTGCGCAATAACAGCGAAGAAACAATGACGCTTTCACGGTAACACCGCGAAGGTTTTTTTAGGTGAAAAAAGAGTTTATTACCTGTACAGAGTTAAGAAATAATGCGATCAAACTGGCTTTTAAAATATACCGGCAGATAGGTATCCCCGATATTATTTATGTATTGCTGCGTGGTGGAGCATTACTGGGTAATGTTTTCAGTGAATACTTCAAAATACTGAATACCGGTAAACGGCCGGTATATTATGCCGCTGTGGTGGCACGATCTTACCGTGACATCAAAAACCGTGACACGGTCAAGGTAGACGGATGGACCTACAGTCCGGAATATTTACGACAGGGAGACAGAATACTGCTTGTTGACGATATATTTGATACCGGGACTACCATAAATCATCTGGTCGACGTCATCATGAGTAACGGGATACAACGCTCGGAAATAAAAATAGCCGTACATGACTACAAGGAACGCACCTATATTTCCACCCAACCCCCCATTACCCCTGATTTTTATTACCGCAAGCTTGTCCTAAAGGACCCCCATGATGATATCTGGATTCATTACCTGACCCACGAACTGCAGGATTTAACTTCGCAGGAGGTTGATGCGTGTGATCTGAATGAGGATAAAAGCCTGGCACAGGCGCTTAATCTCTTAAAAACAAAGGGATTTAAGGCATGAGAAATATTTTTGGAATGCTGCAACTATGTTTTCTTTTACTTTTCCCGATGGGATTGCTTTTTTCACAGGATGCGGCAGGGCAGCAGACCGCCGATGATTTTATTACCTTGGACTCCGGTATTTATATTTCTCCGCAGGGGAGTGATTATGCCGAAGGTAACAGAGAAAAACCTTTTCGCAGCCTGAAAAAGGCGCTTGACTACATGAAAATCAGCGGTAAAAAGGTTATTTATGCCGACAGCGGTCGTTATTTTGTTGATTCCACACTTAAGGTGGCGTTTGATGTGGAGATCCTTGGGAGCGCATTTTGGAAACAGGATAATAAGGAGGGTGGGGCGGTAATCATCGAATCCTGGGAACCGGCCGCAAACGGTGATGCCATGTTTTCAGTGCATAATGCCAAACTCACCCTCAAAGGGATCGACATTAAAGACGTACACCGCCATTTTACGGATATCCTGCGGGTAACACAGGGAACGTTGTCATGTGAGAAGGTCACAATAGAGTATTCCTCCGCTTATAACAGCAGCGCCGTCCATATAAGCGACGGCACCCTGAAGATGGCCGATACGATAATCAATGCGAATGGCCCAAACAGGAGTATTGCCCTTAAGGGGATCCATTCCACCATGGTACTGGCCCGGATGGAAATAAACGGCGGCCGCGGCAGTGATGAGTTTTCAGCCGTTGCGGGAACCTCAGGATCCACGATCACCGCCGAAAGCTTAACTATTAAACCGGGACATGGGGGAAAGCTTACCGGGATCATCATAGAAAAAGGAAACCTGTCACTGCGGGACACAACATTACAAACAGGGGTAAGCAGCCGGGAGAGTGTGTGTATACTGGGGAAAAACTCAAAGGTTTCTCTTTCACACAATACATTCATTGCCGACGAGAACCCGTACAAAGTGAAGGCGGTGAGTGTTTTCGCGAGTAAGCTTGAAATATCTTCATGCAAGTTTATTTTAAGCGCCCTGTCCGGAGTGCAGGGTGTGTATGCCTACCAAGGTGAAATTACCATGCGCGACTCATACCTTTCGGCGGGAAAAGCCCTGGAATATTACTATTGCGTACAGCTTGAACAGACAACGGGAAAAGGGTGCAATAATATCATAGTAGGAGGTGAGTCCACCGATTGTGTAAATCTTATGCTGACGGATTCCGCAAGCAGGTGGATCAACAATACCGTTATCGGTGGGAACGGCAGTAATCTTACGGCGGGGATTTTTATTCGCGGGTCCGTGTACCCGCTGTTGATCAACAATATTATCAGCCGCAAAGAACCCGCCGACGGGACCGCCCTGTATATCGTCAGTAATGAGGAAAAACCGTTCTATCTGCTGGCCAACAATATTTCAGGGTGGGAAGTCTATTTACAATATGCCAATATTCCGGGAAAGAAGAATTATACGGCTATTACGACAACAATCAAAACAATCGAAGAGTTAAACCATTATGATCTTGTTCCTTTCGGCGGTACGGTGGATATTAATATAAATGAAGCCTATGATGATACCTTTGAATCCGGCGGGCAGAACACATTATACCAACTGCGGCCCTCATCACGCTGTGTTGATGCCGGGATAGACGTAAATACGCAGCAGTTTCAGGGACCAAGTACGGATTATGCCGGTAATCCGCGCCCCAATCCGAAAGGGGCCAAGGCGATCTATGACATCGGCGCCTTTGAGTTAAGCGACAAATAAAAATCCCATTTTTAATCTATTCCCAGATCCAACTTTGCCAGTTATCGTCCTTTAATTCACTGCGCCATAATCCTGATCCAAGGGTGAGAACGTAAAAATCATAGTTTGAACTATCCATATAGAATGACCCCACGGAACCGGCATACAGTTCATTTTTGGAAGTGTTGGCAAACCGCTCAATATCATTAACACCCTGGTTCTCATTAATCTCATAAAAACCCGCACCGCGGCTGCCGACCACTACCATATCGACCGTCGGTACGCCGGAATCCTCTACTTGTTCGAACTTGGTGAACCACACATCATCCTCTA
>CAZWKE010000007.1:43728-48788 GCA_964634205.1 uncultured Spirochaetaceae bacterium | reverse complement strand
ACGAGTTCATCAAAAGTTGTTGAACCGCCAAGATTCACTTGATGATAACCTCCATCATAATAGTATAATGAATAGTCAGTTCCTATCCTCACAGAAATGAATAGAAAACCGTTTACCACCTTTATCTTACCTATTTGGTAGGCATTGAGAGCAGCTGCCCTGGTCCAGGTGATATGTTTGGGGTCACCGGCCAGACTGGCGTCCAGGTCACGGTAGTACAACCCCGAGCTTGAACTGTTTACTTTGAAAAAAGTCGCGAAAAGGGTCGAACCCCGCAGGGCAATACCGTTACAGAGATCTTCATCATTCTGTGTCTGATTCGAGACACTGTCCCAGTTGTTCGATCCGACCTCACGGGTAAAGATTTTACCGGCTGCGATATAGTAGCGGTCGGCGGTTCCGCCGTAGCCGGTGAGGTCCGCTCTTGCCATACCATAGACACCAATGGTATTTTCCAAATCATTATCCTGGATCGCCTTTTCATTGACCACCTGGTAAAAAATCGTAAAATCACCTTCGGAACAGGAAAATACCGCCAACAGCAGTATGAACAACAAAAGCCCTCTAAGGCTTTTGGAAAAATCCACTCGTTTCATGCATTCTCTCCTCTAGAAATAAAAACTCAGCGCAGCGCTTACCTGTAGAAAATTCCCCAAGAAGGACTGCCCGGACCGTACATTTTCCTGGTCTGAGTTGGAAAGCTGCGGTACCCACAGATAACCGACACTCAAGCCCACTCCCCACGTTGCGTCTATCTTCCAAAAACCGGCGATTTCCGGTTTCAGGAAAAAATCTATTCTTGTTGAATCAATAAAACTTTCCAGGCAAATACCGGTCGTTAGTGAAATCGGTATCTCAAAGGGGTGCAGATGAATCGTATACGTGCCTTTTACCCCGACGGGTAATAACCAGAGAATGTTGAAGTTCGGACTGAAGGAGAGCGTCCCGTTCAGCTCCACACCGACGCTCCATTCATTTGACAGATACCCCTGCCACTGCAGACCGAACAGGATACCGATATATAAATTCGACGGCTCCACTGTCCCTGCGGACAGATTATTAAAAAAAAGGGGAATGAACGGTCCCAGATGTAAGATTATATTCTGACTCCCCAAGATATATGTTGTGGCAGCCGGAGGTGTATTCTGTTTTTCCTTCGCAGGGCCGGTGTCCTTCTCCTGGCCGAACGCCGGAAGGATTAAGAATGAGGATAAAATGAAAACGACAATAGTATATTTGACATTTCTGCTTCGCAATCCATTCTCCTTATAGTGATTAAATCTTAAATGAACGGTGCATAGTATCAAAAAAAAATTTCTTTTGCAAGCTCCCGCACCGTATTTACATTTCATAGATAGAAACAAAATAAATTTTATATGGTTACAAGAATTACCGGTAAAAATTTAGTTAAAACCAAATCCCGGATTAAAATCCGTATATTGCAATTGATATTGTTTGGTGATAGTATGATGCATTCAATACCTGTTACTGGGAGCGGCATTTGATACTCAAAAGCATTGAACTATTCGGATTTAAATCCTTTGCCAATAAAACCAAAATCGAGTTTAAAGACGGGATTTCCTCAATACTGGGACCCAATGGCTGCGGAAAAAGCAATATTCTGGATGCCATAAAATGGGTAATCGGGGAACAGGCCCCGAAAAATCTGCGCGCAACCCGTATGGAAGATGTCATTTTCAACGGTACCGAGCAGAAAAAGGCCTTGAATGTGGCCGAGGTTACCCTGGTTCTCAGCAACACAAACAACCTTTTCCCGGTTGAAATGTCGGAAATTTCCATCAAACGGCGGTTGTTCCGCTCCGGGGAGAGTGAATACCTGATCAACAATACTCCTGTAAAATTAAAGGATGTACGCGAGCTTTTCTTCGATACTGGAATCGGGAAAAGCGCCTATTCCATCATGGAGCAGGGCAAAATCGACCAGATTCTCTCCAACAAGCCGGAAGAACGTCGTTATATTTTTGAAGAAGCGGCCGGTATTACCGGTTATAAAGTAAAAGGAACCGAGGCTGAAAAGAAACTTGAAAAAACCCGCCAGCACTTAAAACAGATCGAGGGAATTATCGGTGAGGTAAAAAGAAGCCACGACAGCCTGAAGAAACAGGCCGACAAGACAAAGCAGTATCGTGACATTACCGAAAGCATTTTCCAGGTCGAATTGAACATACATCTGCTGAAATTGAAGAATTTTATCGAAAAAAAAGAACGACAGGAAAATTCACTCAGCGGTTCGACCTCCGAACGGGACGTCATTAAAAGCGATATCGATCAGATCAATACCCAGCTTTCAGAAAACCTCGACCTGGTGAACACCCTGGAAACCCATCTTATCGATATTCAGAAGAAGCTTTACGGGCTTGATATCGAAAAAAACAATAAAGACGCCCAGATAAAAATCCTAAACGAACGCAGAATTGAGCTTGAACGGAAAATACACCAGGATGAAAACCGGGGGAGAGGCGTCAGGGAAAAAATCGAACGGTTGGAACAGGAAAAAGAAGAAAAGCACACGGCGCTCTCTGATTTAAATACACAGGTCAGGGATATTGATAAAAATATTGCTGATTTTGAACATGATATTGAACTTGCCACGGTTAATATTAAAACCAACAGGGAGCAGATAGCTAAACTGGAGCAACAGAATCGTGACCTTGACGAGCGCCTGGAACAACTCAGGGATAAACTGCGGGAGATTACCGATGATATCGTTACCCAGATGGACCAAAGCTTAAAGGAGAGCGGATATTCCGCCCAGGAAAAGAACGCAATCGAAAAATCATTGGATGAAATCCTGGAATACATCCGTATTCAAATTAAGGGTAAAACTTCCATAATTGAGGATGCGGTGAATATGGGTGAGTTGAAATCCCCTGCGCTTACCTCGCTTCTGAGTATGTTTAATCAGCTTTCCTTAAAAATAGATGAGTTTATGCGGATTTTTACACGGTATAAAAAAGCAACCCCCGCTTTTTTAGACGAATTTCTGGCGCCGCATGGAATTATTACGCAAAAACGTGGTATTGATGCTGAGATCAGCGACGCTTTAAGGAAGATCAGTGATAACCGCGGAAAAATGAGCCGGCTGCAGCAGGAAATTAATGTTCTGAATAAAAAAATTGAAGAGTACCGAAAAACCCTGGAGGATTTGCGGGTGAACCGGGCAACCTTACATACCCAAAAAAGCGTACTTCAGGATACGGTTACACGATTACGTAATGAGATCGATGAACAACAACATCTGTTACAGGAGACACTGAAGGAAATAGAGCAGACCAAAAACAACATTAACTCGATTTCCCAAAATGTCACCGACTTACAGGATGCAAAACAGAAGGTCGAGCAGGAAGAAACATCTTTGAAATCAAAAATATCGGATCTGGAAAAGGAGATCACACAAAAGAATACATTCATGCTTGATAATGAAAAATTACTCAAGAATAAAATATCATCACTTGAAAAGGTCCAGGGGCAGGTTGAGGAACTGCATGTCATGCTGGCGGAGATCAACGCTGAAATAAAAAACCTCCATGAAAATTTCAAAGAAAAATATTCGCGTGATCTGAATGATTACGGCACCCAAATGGACACAGTGAACAAATCCTTGGGAGAAATGCGGCAGGAGAATTCGCTCCTGAAAAACCGGCTGAAAGATCTGGGGCAGGTTAACCTGATGGCTCCGGAGGAGTATGCCGAAGTTAAGGAACGCTACGAATTTTTGCAAAACCAACTGGACGACCTGAAAAAGGCACAGGTTGATCTTGTACAAATAACCGAAAAAATCAGAACCGAATCCACCAGGCGATTTATCGAGACATATGAAGTTATCAGAAAGAATTTCAACAGTATCTTCCGTCAGTTGTTCGGAGGGGGAAGGGCTGAGTGTAAACTTCTTGACAAAAATGAAGTGCTGGAATCCGGTATAGAGCTTTTAGTACAGCCGCCCGGAAAGAAACTTGAAAATATCGCCCTGCTTTCCGGTGGAGAACGGTCTTTAACCGCTATTGCCCTGCTGTTTGCCGTTTATATGGTGAAACCTTCACCGTTTTGTATATTGGATGAGATTGACGCAGCATTGGACGACAGAAATATCGGCAAATTCGTCAGTATGCTCAAAGAGTTCGCGGGTAAATCACAGTTTTTGGTCATCACCCACAATAAGAAAACAGTTACCAGTGCCGACTGTTTATTGGGTATTACAATGGAAGAATCAGGGATTTCCAAATTGATAACCATAAAATTGCAGGACCGAAAAAGTGAAGAGGTCTATGTTTAAGTCCTTTTTTTATACGGATGACAAAGAAAAGCGCGTGTTTATTTACTATATCATAATCATCGCGGTCATCGCCTTTATAATCAGTCTTATTGTCATTATCACAACACTTCCCAAACAGGAAGCCGCCGCTCCCGTCGTATCAAATACGCCTGAAAAAACAGAAGAACCGGACAGCCTCGCGACGGTTGATTTTATGCTTCCCGATACATGGAAACAGACTGAAGAATTGCAGTCTTACTCTTTCCACCAGGTACTTCCTTCCTGGGGCAGTGAACAGATCAACCATTTCTGGATTTCACCCAGAAAAATAAGTATTGAGATTCTTTCAAAACAGAACGATACATATATAGAGGAGTTATTTGCAGATATTCCATAATATACGATAAGGGGAGGGGAATATGTATAAGTTTGCTGCTATTCCTTTATTTATTTTATACACTGTATTTGTCAGTGCCTGTCTTACTACCGGAAACAGCACGGTTCTGAATAAAAAAGAACAACGGCCGGATGAAATATGCGAGCTCCGGCATCCGGACAAATCCGCCGGCAAATATATCTGGCTTATTAATAAGCGGCTGCCGTTGCCGGAGGTAGATACAGACCGAAAAGAAAATATACTGGCTGAAGCACCGGTTGCCTCACCCGAGGTGGATAAAAACGGTCTGCATTTACCGCAAGTACCGCAAACTTCGCCTGCTTCCGTTAATCATACGGCCAAACCGAAAATAAACAAGCCGCTTGTAACAATTAAACCGCCAAAGAACAT
>CAZWKE010000007.1:0-43628 GCA_964634205.1 uncultured Spirochaetaceae bacterium | reverse complement strand
CGGCCAAACCGAAAATAAACAAGCCGCTTGTAACAATTAAACCGCCAAAGAACATAATTATAGACAAACCGGCTGTTCCGCGGCCGGCACCGGTCAGGAAAAGTCCTCAGCCTACGGAAGATCTCTCCGCCGCCCCGGGGGTTGCCGCGGACACAAAACCGGCACAGTATGAAACCCAGGTAAAAAGTGAAATGCAGCCGACACACAAACGAACCGTATTTGCACGCCGTGGTGATGATATTCAGATAGTGTTTAATAAACCCGGCTGGATATTTTCCGGTTTTTCCGATGATACTGCTGAACACGGGCTCAGTTTTGTTTCCAAAGACAGTAAGGCCGAGAAAACCCTTTTTACCTTTAAAGCGGATGAGTTCGGTGCTTTCGGTTTGGAATTCCAGTTGCAGGATAATTCGGCCGGTAAGATAAGAAAAGAATCAATTACGGTTAAAGTTGTGACCGAGGATGAGTTTTCCTCCATTATGGATAATAGTACGATTGCAAACGATACAGAAAAAATAGTAAAAGATTTAAGCTTCGCCAATAAATTATATGAACTTGGACAGTATCGCAATGCATTAACGGAATATTTAAAACAATACCAGGGAGACGATTCCTTTCTCAATAACAGACTGGCGGACATCTATTTTCTTTTAAAGGATTACCGCAGGGCCATCCATTACTGGAAGAAGAACATTAATGGGAGTGATACGTATAAAAAGCCGGCTGTTGCCGGTCTTTCCAAGGCATATATGAAAACGGATAATTTCAATAGTCTTGTATCCCATATGCGTTATTTATTCAATAACAATACCGTGCCGCAAGAGGATGAACTTCTGTCACTGGCCAAATATTTTACCTCACGTAATGCGGACAAGCTGTCGTTGGAACTATTAAACGAGTATATGCAGTCCTATCCTTTCGGTAATAATGTTGATGAAATCTATTATCTTCTGGGATCGCTTTACGAAAAAGAAACTGATTTTCGAAACTTTAAAAAGTCACGTTATTATTATCAAAAAATACTCTCGGATTATCCTGAAAGCATGTATGCGGACCGTGCCAGAGACAGGGTAGACTATCTAAATCGTCATTTCTTTTATGTAAGATAAAAAAAAACGGTATGCCTGGACGTCAAGAGCATACCGCCTGTAAATGGGGAGGAATAATATCTTTCCCCATTTAATTACGTCGGCGTATTATAAAATAACTTAAGAAAAAATTAGAGTGCCGAGACGGTTTTCCCAAGGATTTGCAAATGGTAGTCACACGAATACCCGATTTCCGTATATATTTTTCTTGAATACTCTATTACCATTTCCCGGTTATTGCCGGTAAATTGTGTGTCTGTAATTTCATTAATAAGCGGCTGCAATAAAAATCCGATGACCGTTTTTGAGGCCGCAGAGAGTAGTTTTTGATCCACATTATTCAGGCGGGTAATACAATCAGTAAGGTCTTCATTATTTGTTAAACAATTTTTAAATTTTAAAGAATATTCCACCCCTTTTTGCGCAAGATTTTTTAACACCCGCAACTCTGAAATCAGATCATTTAATGCAGTCTTTAACTTTCGTATATTGATGTTGACCGGACCGGCGGTCATTGATTTTAACCGGTCCATTTCAGCTTTTAACTGCGGTCGGATAGTATCAAGCTGCAGCAGTTCATGAAAATCACAAAACGGAATCCCGTTTATCTTCGTGCCGCTTTCCGAAAGGTTTTTACAATCCAGATGAGGATAAAGCTGATGCTGTGTTTCGAACCAATAGCGGTAAACCAACATCCGTTGATCACTTAATACCGTACCGTTATTGTTTGCCGGTACCATGGCTGTACCCGCATGATATAAATAAGCGAAGGACATGTGCTCTATGGGTATAAAACGGGAGCTCATAGTAAAAAAACGCGACTCAAAATAACTTCCACGGTAATGTGTCTGCATACCCGGAAATCCCAGGTCCAAGCCGGCCATTACAATCGGCTCGGCACCGATGATCCTGGCAAAATCCCAGGCGGAAGTTGCAACCGATCCCCCGGCGCCCAGTTTCCCCTTTTCCCCCACAACCCCCTCAAGGTACCTGCCCAGGGGAAACAGCGAGCTTCCCATATAAACCGGAGCTTGTATACGCCTGAAAACCCTGGGATGTGTTGAGGATTCCGAAATGAGAATATAATTGCCGGGACGGGCATAATCCAGGTGTCTGGTATTCCAGTATTGAGGATCGGCAACTATGACAAAATCCGGATCGATCCCGTTCTCCTGGCAAACATGCAGTGAGGTGTCCACCGCAATAACCAGCATTTTATCCGTCAAATCCTTTAACAACGGGAGCAATGGAGTAAGAGAAGGACCGGCGGCAATAATGAGGGCAGGGAATCCTGAAAATTTTCCCGCCAAATGCTTTATTCCCGGTGCTTCCGCGATTTTTCTGATATTCGCACAGAGATTTCTGATCCAAAGTTTACCGAAACGCTGCAAGGTATTTTTATTGATCTCTCGTTTTTTTAAAAAATATTCGATGGTATGGTCCATATGCTGATAATATTCTTTGTCCTTTTCGAACATGGCCCTGAGTTTCACAATATGAACATGAGAAAGCGAATGGTTTTCCAACACCATTGCAACCTGTTCAGGCTCCGTGCCGACAAAGTAAGAAATACGGGGAGAGGCTGCAATCTTTGTCATATCACGTGCCCACAAAGCTTTCACAAACATCGAAATATCGGGTTCAATTATCAGGCATGGTACTTCCGGATATTTTGCGTTGAAAGCTTCGGGCAGGTACCCGAGGCCGATACCGTAAAATATGCACAGACTCACCTTCGCCGGCACCTGTGAGGCGATTACATTCTGTGCTTCTTTATAAGGATTATGGCGGCTGTGAATATATTTGTCACGGTATAATGCCGTCGGCATTCCGGACACCGTATCCTCTACTGTTATATCCGGATTCGGCTGTATCCCCGAAATAAAATCCTTTCTTATCCCAGAGTTATTTTTAAGCAATGCGTTAAGGTTCTGCTCGAAATATGTCATTGAAGTTTCAGATATACCCTCATGCCTTTTTTTACCGGAGTTCCCGCGGGTGGATCCTGGGCAACAACATAACCCTCTCCCTCAATATAAACGGTTATTCCCGCCTCAAACAAGGGAAGAATAAGCCGCTTTGGAAGGCCGCGCAGATCGGGCAGGCTGGAACCTATTTTGACCGGATGCGGTTTTTTAATATGCAGTTCACCGCTGTGAGTTATTACCGTATCCTTTTTTCCGTAAATATCATAATAGGAAAGTATCTCTTCCGCCACCCGCTTAAATACCGGTGCGGCAATTCTGCTGCCGAAATACCATCTGCCTTTTGGATTCCGGATAACCACATAGAGAATAAACTGTGGGTCATTTGCCGGGAACAACCCGATTATCGATGCCACAAACCTGTTTTGCGAATACAGCCCGGTAGCCGGATCAGCCACCTGCGCTGTTCCGGTCTTGGCCGCCACCGGAATACCTGCCAGCCGTGCGGAATGGGCGGTACCCCCGCTGTCGGTTGCGCTTATCATCTCATGGAGTATTTCATGTGCAACCTCCGGTGAGACAACCCTGCGGACCTCCTCCCGTCCGAAGGTTTTTAACACCTTACCGTCCGGTGAAATTATTTTCTTTACAATCAGGGGTTTTAACAGCATTCCATTATTGCTGAAAACCGTGGCCGCCGTGATCATTTGCACCGCCGAAACCGAAATCTCCTGACCAATGGCAATAGTCGGCTTGGAGCGCGCGGACCAGGTATGCGGTTCGTGAAATATGCCGTATGACTCCCCGGGCAGGGGTAAACCGGTTCTTTCGCCGAAACCAAAGTCCTTTAATTTTTCATAAAAAAGAATGCTGTCTGCGTTATCCGAAGCATATGCCGCCCCGGCGTTACATGAGTATTTTAATATTAACTCCGGTGTTACCACCCCATGTACCCCGGAACAACCAATCCTGATAGTGGTGCCGTCGGCAAGCACCTTTTCGTAATATCCGTTACAGACAAAGGTGTCGTATTTGCTTAATGCACCCAATTCCATCATAGAGGCCAGGCTGAATATCTTAAATGCCGATCCCGGTTCGTAGGCCTGGGTAAGCGGCCTGTTTTTTAAATCCGATTTCTTATAGTTGAGGAATTCATTGGGATCGAAATCAGGAACAGCCGAATACCCAAGGATCTCCCCGTTCTTTGCGTTCATAGCCAGAATCATGACCGAATCCGCTTTTTGCTCTTTTAGGGTTTCTTTGGCGATTTTATCAAGCATATACTGGATATTGATATCAATAGTGAGTACCACGTGATTACCGTGTATTTCAGTCTGCCCGGAATTTTCGGGGTCAGGAGAAAGCTGTTTGTCGAATGAGTATTCAATCCCCTCCAGTCCCACATTATCCACCCCGATATAGCCGATAACATGAGAGGCAAGCTCCTGTTCGGGATAAATACGACCGTACTCACTGCGTAAAAGAATCCCCTTTAACTTCCCCTGCTTTTTATACTCGCGGATCTGTTCGGACTTCTTGGTACTTATCTTCCGCTCAATATAGACCGATCTGGTGGTACTGTGCAATTTGTTAAAAATATTATTTTCGCTGATATCAAGGACATGAGACAGCAAAGAGACGGTTTCCTTAATATCCTCAATCCCCGGAATCCATGCCTCAACCGAATACAGCTGAGTCTGTATGGCAAGCGGTCTGCCGTTTCTGTCAAGAATGGCGCCCCGTTCCACAACCGGTTTCGCCTGCTGTGTATCATTTTCAGGCTGTGGCGAAAAAATCATCAATACAAAAAGATTGATCACCAGAATGACCGCGAGAACGCCAATAAATAAAATGTAAATATAAAAGCGTCTTTTCCCCTGCTTATCGAGCATTGCAAGAACCTTCCTTATTGTACGAACATCGCACACCCCAAGACTGCTTTGATGGAAATAAATCCGTATTCCCGTGAGTCAACAGAGTAGTTAAGATTATCACCCGATACAAAAATGTATCCCGGTGGGACCACATTATATGCTCTCCATTTTATTTCCTGATAATATTTTAACGGTAATATTTTGTTATTAATAAAGAGTTGTCCGTTTTCTGTTTTTATGGGATCGCCCTCTATGGCCAGGCACCTCTTTACGGTGATGGTATCATCATAGTCATTAAAGAATACTACTATATCACCTCTCGCCGGTTTATGCCACTGTATCAACGAGTGATTTCCAAAGGGGATCATCAACCCATAATACAGTTTATCGATGAGCAGCGGCCCTCCCGGCATAAGTGTCGGCTCCATCGAGCGCCCCGCCACACTCATAATATCAATAAAAAATACCCGAAGCAGAAACATCACACATGCCAGGCCCATAATCATCAGCAGGATTGAGCGCGTTTTTTTATCCATCAACATGGATATAATATTAATATGCAACGGAAATTATGTCGATATGATTTGTGAGGTAAAGTATGTTGGTTAGTTCATTGCATCAGAGAGTAGAAAAAAGAAACTCACATAAAAGTCGACCGGTCTCATTCAAACTGATCGTTCATCCGAAGCTCATGCCGCAAAAACCCAGAAACAAGGACCATTCATCCTTGTTTCATAAACTGCCGCAGAAAAGGCTCATCGCTCTCATCATCAGCCTGACGCTGGTTGCCGTACTGGTTTCCTTATGTTTTCCGATTTTTCCACAAAACCGGGAGTTAAAAGAATTTGATTTCCCGGAACAGGATAAAACCATGGTAAGCCTGCTGCAGGATGAATTAAGCAGTTATTATACACAGCCGGAGCCGGAACAAATAATGTCTCCGCCATTAAAAAATCTGAAAACAATCGTTTATAAGGTCAAAAAAGGCGATTCGCTTTCCGGAATCGCCCAGAAATACAAACTGAATATCGGTACCATTATCGGTTTTAATAATATCAGGAATGCCCGATCGCTGGTTATCGGTACCACACTGACCATACCCAATTACAATGGACTGCTGTACACCGTAAAACAAGGGGATTCACTCAGCATGATTTCAAATAAATACGATGTATCGCTTAATAACCTGTTGGATTGGAATCATTTGGACACATCCGTACTGACAAAAGGACAGCAGCTTTTCCTGCCCGGTGCCACACTGAGCGCCAAAGAGCTTAACGGTATACTGGGACACCTCTTTATTTCTCCCACGCGGGGCAGGCTGACCTCCGGTTTCGGCTGGCGCAACAGCCCGTTTACAGGGCGGAGGGAACTGCATCGCGGCATTGACCTGGCCAATGTGCCGGGAACATCGGTATTTGCCTCAAGAGCGGGAAAAGTGTCAAAAATCGGGTATGATCATATTTACGGAAATTTTATCATCATCAGTCATGGCGATGGATTTCATACCCTTTACGGCCATTTGAAAAGAATACTGGTTTCAAAGGGAAAGATCGTGGCTCAGGGACAGCGCATCGGATTCATGGGCGCTACCGGCTTGGTAACCGGTCCGCACCTGCATTTTTCCATTTTTAAGAACGGCAAGGCCATAAATCCGCTGATATATTTAAAATGAAAAGAAAAATGAATTGCAGCCGGGGCGGACTGCACGTATAATATGATTATATCAGGACAAAGGAAAACCTTATGAAGATTCTTGTCATCAGTATTATAATTCTCATTTTAATTTTCACATTCGTCACGGCATATGCGGAGGTCAGGAGTGACGGATTTCGCATGAGTGAGATTAAAAGCCCCGTTCACATTCAGTTTGACCTTATCGAATTCCCCAAAGGGGAAAAACAGTCTCTGAAAATTCTTCCCATACGGTTTGTGGTAAAAACCGATGAAGACAGTGTTTTCTTATCCATGAACGGTCTGGCATTTCTTACCTACGCCGGTCTGAATTATGGAAAACAGATTGTAGTAACCGGATCATATAAGGGTGATATTATCAGCATGGGCGGCCCGATTATCGTGTCAGGACGAGTTAACGGCGATGTTTGGGCCTTTAACGCCAATATTGTATTGCGCTCAAATTCGGTTGTTACGGGAAATGTGGTTGCGCTCGGTGGCTCGGTATACGCGGATTCATCGGTGTTCGTCAGCGGCACAAAACAGGCCATCCCCGATATTCATATACCGCTTTTGGGTCTTTTGATCTCATTACAACCGATTAAATCATTCCCCGTGCATTTTTCCATTTTCAGTGCGATCATTTTTCTTCTTTTTCTTTTTGTCTATGCCAGCATCGGCCGGAACAATTTAAACTCGCTGGTGAACGGTGTTACCTACTACTGGAAGCGTTCCATCCTCATTGTATTCTTGGCGTTTATTATACTCCCGATCCTTGTACTGCTGCTCGTTGTCGCATCGGTCGGGATAATTCTTATTCCCTTGCTGTTTCTCCTGCTTATCGTCGGTGCCTATATGGGATTCAGCGCCATTTCAGTACGAATAGGAAACATGATCTTTAAAAACCAATCAGGGTTTGCCCAGTTATATCTTGCGGGTGTGGTTGGGTATCTCTTGATCAACGGATTCACTGTGCTGGCCTTTATTTTATCCATGCTCGGCTTGAAATTCCTGGCACCGGTAATCAATATCTTATATATTCTTGGGGCGATTGTTGTATATATTGCGTTGATCTTCGGATTCGGAATTATTCTTTCACATTTCCAGGAAAAAACGAAACCGGCGTAATCTCAGTAATTCTCATTTTTCACATTTCCACAGCATTTGAGATACACACTGTTTTAGAGAGATTACAATATAATCGTTAAAAATGAGAATTACTTGTATCAACTTGTTTCGGCAGGCAATGTAACATGCTGTCGTACTGTGCTTTACAGAATAGGGAGCGTGGGAAGAATAAAGTGCAAAAAGGACACAATAATACCGCCCGCACCGATAAAACCCTTGTAATGAAGCATAACCTTTTCCAGTTTGTCTACCGCCTGGTTTTCCACGTCTGTTCGTTCTTTTATTGCTGTCAGCAAAAGGGCGCCACCCAGACTGAATCCCGCAACCATGGGGAGGAAATCCCCCAGAAACGGTATGCCTTCAATAGGAGCAACAAGTTGGATCAAGGCGATAAGCATGGCTGAAAACGCCAGAAGGAATTTTTTACTCATTCCCTGAAAGGCATTCTCAACCTTTTTAAAAATGCTTATTTTCTCTCCAAAATCCTCTGACATCAGGATCATACTGATAATGATATTAACCACAATAGAAAGAAAATAAATCTGCATACTCCACTCCTTATTCATTAAAAAATATATATCTTTTGGGACGTGTCGTCAATTGGATTTCAGCAATTTTAAATTTGTTCCTTGCATGGCAAATCAAGCAGAAAATGGTTTTTCTATTATGAAAAACAACCGAACAAATTTAAAATTGCCTGTCAAAGTATGCATATTGCTGATTGGATTTATTTTTTTATCGGCAGGCTCAGTTTAAATGATTCCGTGCCGAGGATCACCAGGGCTTGTATTTTTTTTTCTTCTCCCGTCAAGGGAAATCTCACCCGGGTGATATGTTCCGCCCCCGCCTCTTCGGGGAGGGCAAGTACCGTCCGGCTGGAATCATTACCCGGTGCCAACGAAAAACGGACCTCTGCCTCAGTGGGAAGTTTCAGGTCGGAGGTATCGGTCTTTTTTGCGGTGACACTTACTACAATATTGTTTTCCGACACAATCTGGCGCAGGTAGAACCTATAACCATGCGCGGTCACCTCATTTGCCGGGCCAAAAAGAAAAAGCCGGAAGAGAATAAACGCAATAACAATAAGCAGAATATCAAGTATAATAATCACGGATGAAGATCTGATTCGTTTTTTCTTTCCGGATTTTTCGTGCAGTTTTGATGCGGAAGGGAGAGACAGCCGTTCGGCTCTGCTGTAATAATAATGCGTATCGGATGATGAATCTTTTTTTACATGGAGAACATCATGGTCGTCTTTTTTATCATCTATTGCCAAATTGCATTCTCCTCATCGGCATTTACTGCGGAAGAAATGTAAGGAAGCAGATCCTCGGCCAGAAACCATCCGTTTTTCCCGGCGATATATTCACCCAGTCTGGCATGCAGCAAAAGACCCAACCGGCAGGCGGTAATGATTTCCACACCGGAAGAGATAAAACCCGCAATTATTCCGGCTAAAACATCTCCGGACCCTCCGGTTGCCAGAGCGGGATTCATTCCATCAAGAATATAATAATCACTGTCGGGTGTCACCAGGTATGACACATGTCCCTTCATGATAACCGGCGTATTCAGCTGCCTGCTTAGCGGAATCAGTTTCTGCAGCGGATCGGTTAAAAGCTCTTCCACCTTTCCTCCGCAGAGTCTGACACATTCGCCGGGGTGGGGCGTTAACACCATGTTTGCCCTAAATTGTATCTGCCGCTTTTTCATTATCTCCGCAAGCAGGGTAATACCATCCGCATCAATGACACCGGGAATACCGGAGTCGATCAAATCTCCCAGAATCTCCTGTTTTTCATCTTCCGTACCCCAACCCGGGCCGATCAACAGTCCGGAATACCTTGCTTTCAATTCAGGCAGCCGCTCCCGTATCCAACCCAATGGACGGATCATAACCGAGTTGAATTTCGGTACCAAAAGCGGATACACGGTCTCATCCGCAAAAACCGTTACCAACCCGGTACGTGTCCTCGCCGCTGCGGTAGCACATAAATATGCGGCTCCGGTGGTTCCGACTCCACCGGAAAAAACAGCGCAATGCCCCCGATTGTTTTTGTGCACATCACGCCTGATTTGAGGAAGTAGCCTGAAAAAATCATCATATTTAAGCAGCTCTCCCGTAAACGCCTCTTTCGTGGTAAGCGTCGTTGGAAAACCGATCTTTATGATATGAATGTCACCGCAATAGGGCCGCGCGAAGGGGAGATAAAGGGCGGATTTCGGCAGTTCCACCGTACAGGTATGCTCCGCCCTGAAGGCGGTAAAACCGGATTTAAATGCGTCTCCGATCCCCGACGGCACATCAATCGAGATCCGCAGTGCCGGGGAATTATTTGCGTGTTCTATCAGATTCGCGAGCGGCGGACGTACCTCGGCAGAGATACCGGTACCCAAAATACCGTCGATCAGACAGTCGCACGATGAGATAAGTTTATGGGCAAGGCCTTTTTCTTTCTGATAATCAATGATCTGAATACCAAGTGATTTACAGATTTTCAGGTTAATACCGCATAAGCTTTTCTCATCAGGTCTGCCGACGGCAAGAATAATATGGATGCCGTTCCTGAGGTCGTCTATGCACTGCCGGGCAATAACCAACGCATCTCCCCCGTTATTTCCCTTTCCGGCAAGGATTACACAGGTATGCGGAAGTTCTTTCTGTTTCCAAATATTCTTTTTTATAAAGGAATATATTTTTATGCCCGCGTTCTCCATCAGGAGCAAAGCGGGAAAGGCAAACTGCTCTTGCGTTTCCCGATCAATTTTCGCCATTTGGAGAGAATTAACCAGTTTCATTGCTTCTATTCTCGATTATTTTATCACTACGCCACCAAACAACCCTGGCCTGTGATGTTTCGATAATCAAAGCGCAGAGTATTCCTTTTCGGGAGAGAGCAAAGTTTATGTAGACCAGATCGGTGTCATCAATCTGAAATTTGGTTTTTTTAACGGTTTCACCGGCACCATTCAGGATAAGCAGATAATACGTTGTTGAGTCCTTCATTTTGGTAAAGAAAAAATACCCCGAATCACTGACACCCAGGAATTCATAGAGGGAAATATCAATCTTCTTTTTCCCTTCAAACAGACCGCTTTCACCCTGTTCTTCATTCGGAACAAGAATGGAGTTTGCATTGTATTTTCCCTTTAACAGGTCCAGCTTAAATACGCGCGATTCAACATTTTTCACCCGCTCTACCATCCCGGTAAATTTATCGATTACCCGTTGTGAATAGGATACCATGACATAAAGCAGCTTTTTATGATAATCGGGAACGATCTTCTCCAGGCTGGGAATATAATCCTTATTCTTCGGTACGGGAATATGCCCGGTATCTATTTCCACTTCATATGCCAGATCACGAGAGGCGGTATACCAATAAATCTGCCAGGTTTTGGCGGTACGACAGATAACAACAAGCTCATCATTGGCGGTAATATACATATTTTCAATATAAGGGAAGGGTGTCCCCCCAATACCCTCTTTGCCGATGACATAGCTGCCGTTCTCTTTTGTTTTCTTGACCTCACCGCTTTGCGAAAACACTTCGATGATATTGGTGTATACTGTTCCGTTTTCTTTTACATACTGTGCCTCGGGAACCTTGTCCCGGATATATATGTTTTTCTCTTTATCAACGGCTACTACTCCCGGATCAATGAACGGATACTCGGAGGCTTTTCTGTTTGCCACCTTATTGCCCTGAGGCTTTGAATCCTTTTTTAACAGGACCGGGGTGGGATTCAAGTTCGGATTATAAAGAAGCAGCATAAGAAATCCGTAAGGTGAATACTGCATTACCTTGGCCGCATTCCCGTTCACCACATAGAACAGCCGGTCGTTGAGAAAAATAAGGTTCTCGGCGATGAAGGGAGACCGGTTGCTTATGAAGAAATCAAACTGATCCTCCATTGTTCCTATCGGAATGCTGAACAACTCTTCGGTTTGCAGGGTAGAAAGGTGATAGGTATTGCTGCATGAAAAAATAAACAGTAAAGCGGCAAAAAATAGTATAGATATTTTTATGTTCATAATCTGGATAAATACTACTATGCACGTACATCATTTGTCAATCTCAGCAGTTTGCAATCTTGACCCCTGACATAAAAAGAGATACATTGTGTGCATGTTGGAAAAAATATTAAACGCACTCCTGGGTTCGAAATTTGAGAAAGATCTGAAGATATTCGTGCCCTTGCTTCGAAAAATAAACGCATTTGAATCATCAATGCTGTTACTTGATCCGCAGGACTTTAAAAAGAAAACCGCGGAATTTAAAAATCGCCTTGCTTCCGGGGAACAGCTTGACAACCTTTTGCCCGAGGCATTTGCCCTGGCGCGGGAGGCGGCACGCCGGGTTTTGGGCGAAAGAATATTCGATGTACAGCTGCTGGGGGGAATTGCCCTGCACCAGGGAAAAATCATGGAGATGAAAACCGGGGAAGGTAAGACGCTTTCCAGTGTGACGGCGGCGTATCTGAACTCGCTGACAGGGAAGGGCGTTCACATCGCCACGGTCAACGACTACCTGGCGGACAGGGACGCGCACTGGATGGGCCCGGTATACGACTATCTGGGGATAACCGTCGGTGCGGTACTTCCGGAAATGCCCATCCCCGAAAGAAAAAACGCTTATGCGCAGGACATCACCTACGGGACCAATAATGAGTTCGGTTTTGATTATCTGCGTGACAATATGTGCCTTCGATTTGAAGATAAGGTGCAGCGCGGTCAAAACTACTGTATCATCGACGAAATCGATTCTATTTTAATTGATGAATCCAGGACCCCGCTGATTATTTCCGGGCAGGCGGAGGATGACACCTATAAATACTATGAAGTCAATAAACTTGTCGACCAACTGACCGAATGCGAAAAGGACCCGGCAACCGATGAATACCCGGAAGAACCGGCCGGTGATTTCAAGATAGACGAGAAAAACAAACGGGTCACCTTTACCGACCAGGGCATGAATAAAATCGAGGATGTGTTAAAAAAACGCGGAATCATCAAGGATTCGCTGTTTCTGGATGAGAACTTTGAATATATTCATTACTTTACCCAGTCCATGAGAGCGCACCATATGTTCAAAAAAGACGTTGACTATGTGGTGAAAGACGGGAAGGTTGAGATTGTCGATGAGTTCACCGGAAGAATCCTGCACGGCCGGCGCTATTCCGACGGACTGCATCAAGCCATTGAGGCCAAGGAACGGATCAAGATTGCCCAGCGAAACCGGACCCTGGCAACCATCACCTTTCAAAATTTCTTCAGGTTATACAATAAAATCTGCGGTATGACCGGAACCGCCGATACGGAAGCCAAAGAGTTTGCCAAAATCTATGAGCTTGAGGTTGTGGTTATTCCCACCAACCGTCCGGTCATCCGTTATGATAACGATGATGTGATTTTTCTGAACGAAAATGAAAAGTTCAACGCCATCTGTGATCATATCGCGGAACTGCATAAAAAGGGCCAGCCCGTGCTTGTCGGTACGGTATCGATTGAAAAATCCGAAGCGCTTGCCCGTTTGCTGGTTTCCCGGGGAATTCGACACGAGATTTTAAACGCCAAGAACCATGCCAGAGAGGCATTGATCATCGCGGAGGCCGGTTCCAAGGGTGCGGTCACCATCGCCACGAATATGGCGGGCCGCGGAACCGATATCAAACTGGGCGGCAACCCGGAATTCCGTGCGCAGCGAAAGAATAGTGATGATGCAAACCCCGAAAAATACAACACCCTGTTCCGTGAGGAATATAAGAAATGGCAGAATGATTATAACGAGGTAAAAGATTCGGGAGGGCTTTTCGTTCTGGGGACCGAGCGTCATGAATCGCGCAGGATCGACAACCAGTTGCGTGGAAGGTCCGGACGCCAGGGAGACCCGGGCGCGTCCCAGTTTTACATTTCACTGGATGACATGTTGATGCGTCTGTTCGGTGGAGACAATTTGAAATCCCTTATGTCGCGTATCGGAATGAAGCCGGGCGAACCGATTTTTCATCCATGGCTTAATAAGGCGATTGAAAAAGCACAAACACGCGTTGAAGACCGCAACTTTGAAATACGCAAGCACCTGCTGGAATATGATGATGTGTTAAACGAACAGCGGAAATATATCTATTCCAAACGGGATGAAATCCTGAACGATCATGAGTTATATAAGCGGGTACTTTCCACCGCGCGTGAACTTGTATCCGACCTGATTGATGAGTATTTTTATGAAAAAGACAAGACCAACGCGTCTCTGCACAAACTGCTTACCCAACTCAAGGAAGAGTTTTTCTATACCCCGTCTCTTCCCGATGAAGAACTGCGGCGTTTTAATGCCAAACAAATGCTTGAATACCTGCTTTCCGAGTTTGAGAACTCCCTCCTGCAAATCCAGGAAGAGCTGGGGCAGGATTATCTTAATGCCTATCTACGCTACGGTTACCTGCGCTATATCGACGCCAAGTGGCAGGACCACCTGGAAAGCCTCGGTGCTTTGCAGGAAGCGGTAAGTTTACGGGCATACGGCCAAAAAAACCCGCTGTTGGAGTATAAACTAGAGGGGTTCCAGATATTCGATCAGATGCTGATTAATATTCGTGTTGAGATAGCCAAGAAGGTGTTGTCAGTCACCCACAAACCAAAAGAAACCGTGCCGGAGCAGGCACAGAGAAGAGTGGTGGGCGAGGCCAGGCATCGTCAGTTCGGCCAGTTCGGCGGAGTTATGGCAGGTGGTGGTGGTGCCGCTTCACAAGCACAAACGCAGACCCAGACCATGACCAGGCCCGTTCAGGTGAAGCGTGTTCAACCCAAGGTCGGGCGTAACGACCCCTGCCCGTGCGGAAGCGGAAAAAAATACAAACGCTGCTGCGGCGCCTGAGATTATTCCCGGTGCACTCTGAAAAAACAATTTATTAATTATTCCCACATTAAGCTTTATCCCGGCAGTCCGATAATGTAACTGAAAGATTGAAAGTAAGGAGGCGCTCCTTTGATCAGAGGGCTTTTTACCGGTGCCAGCGGCATGATTGCCCAGATGCACCGACTTGATGCGATTGCCAACAACCTGGCCAATGTTGATTTAAACGGGTATAAGCGCGATGAAGCGGTATTCAAATCCTTTCCTGAGTTGTTAATCAGGCGGATGAACGATGACGGAGTGTACAGCTTCAATATGGGCTCGGTTGATACCTCTCCGATCGTGGGAAAACTTGGTACGGGAGTTGAGTTAAACGAGGTTTACACGGTATTTGACCAGGGCCCCCTGAAACCCACGGGCCGCGACCTTGATTTTGCCCTGCAGGGCAAAGGGTTCTTCTCTGTCGGCACAAAGGACGGCGAACGATATACCCGCAACGGCGATTTTTTTATCAGCCCTGAGGGGTATCTTGTCACTAAAAGCGGCGATTTCGTTCTGGGGGAAAACGGTCCGATCAAGCTGAAAGAACATAATTTTATTATCGATGAAGACGGGGTTGTTTACCAAAACGCCAGCCTTGCCGGCGATGATGAGCGCATGGTTTCCGTTACCGGGAATCCCTGGGACAGTACCGAAAGGGTGGACCGGCTTAAACTTGTGCATTTTGAGCAGCCCCGCTACCTGGAAAAAAAGGGTGATTCCTACTGGCAGTCAACCGGTAATTCCGGTGAGGCCCAGATCGTACCTGAAAATCAGCGGCCGAAAGTCAGAAGTGGATTCATAGAAGGCTCTAATGTCAACTCGGTTCGTGAAATGGTTGATATGATCGAGGTGAACCGCATTTACGAGGCCAACCAGAAACTGATTCAAAGCCAGGACAGCCTGCTTGGGAAATTGATTAATGATGCAGCAAGGGTATAGGAGGTAACAGAGTATGATGAGATCATTATGGACCGGCGCCGCCGGAATGATCGGTCAGCAGTTTAATATTGATACGATTGCCAACAACCTGGCAAACGTGAATACAACGGGTTTTAAAAAGAACCGGCCGGATTTTGAGGATCTTATTTACCAGACCACAAAGCTTGCCGGAACACCGGCAACCGAACTTACCGTGGTACCGACAAACATCCAAGTGGGTCACGGCGTGCGTGCGGCCGCCTCACAGAAACTGTTCGACCAGGGAAGCCTGCAGAATACCGGAAATCCCGCGGATCTGGCGATCGAGGGTGATGGTTTCTTTCGCATTCTGCAATACGACGGTTCGTATGCCTATACCCGCGACGGCTCTTTTAAAATCGATTCAAACGGGCAGCTTGTTACCTCTGACGGGTACCGGGTGATGCCCGAGATAATCATACCCGATAACGCGAAACCCGACTCCCTGCAGATTTCGCAGGACGGCAGGGTCTCGGTTGAGTTCATCGGAACCAACGAACGTGTAGATATCGGGCAGATCCAGTTGTTTCGCTTCATTAATCCCGCGGGATTACAGGCTATCGGTGACAACCTCCTGATCACGACAAATGCCTCAGGAGAGGCTGTGGGGGGACGGCCCGGGTTTGACGGTATGGGTAAGGTGATACAGGGCAGACTCGAAATGTCGAATGTAAACGTTGTGCAGGAAATGGTGAATATGATTGTGGCCCAACGTGCCTATGAAATGAACTCAAAAACAATTCAAACGTCCGATTCCATGTTGGCCACGGCCAATAATCTCAAGCGATAAAAGTGCAGCTTATGGGGACCAGGAAAATTGAACGGTTGTGTATTGTATCTCTCTTCTTCTTTGTCCCGTATCTCGCGTTTTCACTCAATATTTATTTAAAGGATTATATTCAATATTCAACTGATACACTTTACCTGCGGGATGTCGTCTATCTTAATAATTCGGGAGGCGACACAGAGGCGGCACTCCTCTCTCTGCCTCTGCCGTTTTCTTCCGACCGTCTGCATATTATCCCCGCCGCTGCTATTAAAAAAACTATTCAGAGTCATTATGATGGTCCATTCATTATTATAGGTAAAAAAACTGTCTGTATTCCCACGGCATTAGTTCCGCAGGGTGCGGATTGGTTCTTCAAAACACTTGCCGATTTTCTGGTGGGAAATGAAAACCACAGCGAAGGGAGAATGGAGATTGAGTTACTTTCACTTCCGAATATCGATTATCTGACTCCACTCCCCCACTTGCGATTCAGATTTCAGAATAAAAATATGTCAAACGGTTATATAGCCGGAGAGACAGTATTGATTGGAACCAAGACACTCGGCACCGGTGTTTCTCCCATTGTTGTGCGTTTACGGATACATCGTTTTTTGTGGGCGGCGGTTCCACAGCGGTCGCTTAATAAAAATGAGCGCTTATTACAGCCGCGCCTGAGTTTTGTGCAAAAGGATATTTCAGAAATACACGATGACATTCTTCTGGAAAACATGCCGTATGATCATTACATCGCCCGTGAATATCTTCCCGCCGGCGTATTTATCACAATGGATAAACTGAAAACCAAACACATTATCAATTCCGGTGAAATGGTCAACATCATTTTTACAAACAGAAACGTAAGAATTGCCACCAGGGGGCAGGCGCGCGGGGGAGGATTCATTGGAAGCCGTATACCGGTAAAACCCCTGGACACTCAGAAAATATTCAGCGGGACGATTTCAGCCGACAAGGAGGTAATGGTTGAGCTTGAATAGAATTGTTTTTACCTTTGTTTTTGTTTTTTTACTGCTTACCGGGATAATTGCCGAGCCGACCGTCCGCATTAAGGACATTGCGTATTTAAGCGGAATGCGCGAAAACCAGCTGCTTGGTATCGGGCTTGTAACCGGTCTGGCGGGAAGAGGGGACTCATCCAACTCCAAACTGTTACAAAACGCGGTTTCCAATCTTGTGGCGCATTTCGGTTTTGACATCAGTCCCGAAGATATCAGAAGCAGAAATTGCGCCGTCGTGATGGTGGTTGCCACCATTCCTTCCTTTGCCCGTCCCGGCGATCGCCTGGATATTACCATTTCAAGTATTGGTGATGCCCGCAGCCTGGAGCAGGGGATACTGCTGCAGACACCGCTGAAAGCAGCCAATAATACCATTTACGCGGTGGCACAGGGCAAGGTCGAGGTCCCGAGTGAACGCGGTAGTGTGAAAACAGTGGGAAAGATCTATAACGGAGCGATTATTGAACGGCAGGTGGTCTCTGATTTTGTTCAGGGCAATACCATCTCGATTGTACTGCGTAATCCTGATTTTGCTACCGCGTCCGCGGTAGTCAAGGCAATAAAGGGCCATTATCAAAATATCGATATTACCTCACTTGATGCCTCACTTATTCGGATCACCATTCCTGAGGATAAAAGGGATGATATCATTTCTTTTATCGCTGAAATTGAGTCACTTACCGTAACCCCGGACAGTTCCGCCAAGGTTGTCATTGATTCTACCAGCGGAGTGATCATTATGGGAGAGAACGTGCGAATTTCTAAGGTAGCGGTATCGTATAAGAATATCGATGTAACGGTGGGCGGATTTTATACCGGTGAGGGACAGAGTGAGAAAACAAACTTTGTCTTTCCTGAAACCACTTCTGTTGACGATTTTGTAAAGACCATGAAAGAAATAGGATTAAAGACCGAAACCATTATTGGAATCTTAAAGGCAATTAATAACGCAGGTGCGCTGCACGGTGAGTTAATAATTAATTAAAAGGGAGATACTCTTATGGAAATACCGGTACACAATATGTATCAGCTTGAGCCGAATAATAAAACTCTTGAGACTATGAAAAAAAGCGCGGGAAGGGCCGCGGCCGGAGCCTCCATAAAGGGTATCGATAAATCATCCAAATTATATAAAGTGTGCAAAGAGTTTGAGGCTATCTTCATAAAACAAATGCTTAATGTGATGCGTAAAACCGTGAATAAGAGTAAACTTTTTCATGGCGGTTTTACAGAAGAGGTATTTGAAGATATGCTGTATGACAATTACGCCAAAAAAATGGCCGAAAATGCCAATTTCGGACTGTCGGAAATGATGTATAAGCAGCTTTCGCACTGATTATTGTAATCTTTTTACCACAAACTGTATAAAATAGTATACTAATATCCTCTTCCAAACAACATCACTCTAGAGGTACATTTATTTCTTTATGCTATAAGCATTTATAATTAATTTATAATTTTTTAAAATTGGCACATTTCTTGCATATTTATAAGTAAGAGGAGTTCACTATGGCTGTAAAGAAGAGAAAACACCTTGAAAACTCAGATTGTCTGAAATCTTACTTTAATCAAATTAAAAAAAATAAGCTTTTAACCTTTGCTGAAGAGATAGAACTTTCAAAACGGATCCAGCAGGGCGATAAGGCCGCTCTGGATACCCTGGTTAACTCCAATCTCCGTCTTGTGGTAAAAATCGCAATGGATTACCAGATGCCGGAAATGTCGCTTTTGGACCTTATTCAAGACGGTAATATGGGGCTTATCAAGGCGGCGTCTAAATATGATTACAAAAAAAATGTTCGTTTCAGTACATATGCCTCATGGTGGATAAAACAGGCGATCATGCGGGCACTTTCCAATAAAAGAAGAACCATCCGTCTTCCGCATCGAAAAGAAGAAAAGCTGCGTAAAATAAACAAGGTCTATAATGCACTCTATCAAAAACTGATGCGCAAGCCATCAATCCAGGAGATCGCCGATGAAATGAAGATTGAAGTTGATGATGTCACAGCGCTGCTTAATTGCATGAACACCGTCGTCTCTTTTGATAAGGAAAACTGTGATGACTCATTGACCCTGCATGAATTATACGAGGATAACTCATATAATCCGGACAGGCAGTTAATGAAAAAATGCCTCAAAGAAGAAACCATGAAATTCCTGGAGCAACTTATGGATAAAGAAAAGCAGATTCTTTTGTATCGCTTTTCATTCTTAAGCGGCAGGAAATATACCCTGAAAAGTATCGGTGAAAAACTGGGTATTTCCCCGGAAACCGTACGCCAGATTGAATTGAAGGCGTTGAAAAAGCTGAAAAAGGTGGCCCGGGAATTAAAGGAATACAGCTTCAATTAAAATTGGTTGACCAATTCAAATAAAATAGTAAATTCATAGCAATGAAAAAAAACAGTATGTTTAATCCCCGTACCCAAAAAAGCCGGATTGCCCAAACGGCAGTATTCCTCTGTATCATCGCAGCCTGCCTCCTTGGTATACTCATTTTATGGCCGGCAGGGGCACGTGCCGGCATACAGCCGGTACCGATAACCTCAGCAGGGGGAGGTCCGACCTCACCCGCACCGGCGGACAATACCTCCGCTCAAGGTAAAACGACGCCGAGTCCTGCACCGGTATCCGCAAAACTGGCCATTATTGTTGATGATGCCGGATATAACCTGACCAAACTGGAACGCCTGCTGACATTCCCCGGGAAATTGACGATCGCGGTTCTCCCCCAGGTGTTATACAGCCGGCGTTCCGCGGAACTGATTCACAACGCGGGCAAAGAAGTACTGCTGCATCTTCCCATGCAGCCCGAAGGCAACGAAGACCCCGGTCCCGGCGTGATTACCGTGAACCAAAATCCCGGTGAGATCACATCCGTCCTGGAAAAGGATATCGCGACGGTTCCCTACGCCGCGGGCATTAATAACCATATGGGGTCCCTGGCCACAACCGACGCCCAGGTGGTGGGGCTGCTGCTTGCCTACTGCAAACAGCACGGATTATTCTTTTTGGACAGTAAAACCACCGCCGCCTCGGTGGTCACCCGACTTGCGCCTGAGTACGATCTTCCGGTATTATCACGCGATCTGTTTCTGGATAATGACAGGGGAAAAGCGCATATCAAGGCCACAATTATTCACGGCATGGAACTGGCCCGCAAGCACGGATACGCCGTACTGATCGGGCATGTACACGATGATCTGATTGAAACACTGTTGGAAATGTATCCCTTGTTTGTAAAACAGGGATTTGACCTGGTAACGGCTTCCGAATTACTACAGTTTCTGGAGAAACGCTGAAAATGAACATATTAGGCCTGGAAACCTCCTGTGATGAATGCGCCGCCGCGATCGTACGCGACGGTAAACAGATACTATCCAATATTGTCGCCTCACAAATTGATATTCACAAACCGTACTACGGAGTGGTACCGGAAATTGCCTCGCGCAAGCATGTGGAGTGGATTTCCGACGTGGTTGAGCAATGTATCGGGAAGTCCGGGCTTTCGCGGCAGCAGATTGACGCGGTCGCGGTCAGTCACAAGCCGGGTTTAATCGGATCACTGCTGGTGGGATTGAGTTTCGCCAAGGGACTTGCCTTTACCCTGCACAAACCCTTTATCGGGATCAACCATATTCGGGCACATCTGTACGCCCCTCACCTGGAACGGGAGATTGAATTTCCCTATATCGGGGTAATCGTTTCCGGTGGGCATACTATTATCGCCCTGGTAACGGATATTGCTACCATACAGGTCATGGGAACCACTATCGATGATGCCTGCGGCGAAGCCTTTGATAAGGTGGCAAAATACTATAATTTCGGCTATCCGGGCGGCGTCGCCGTCGAAAAACTTGCCCGTAACGGCAATCCCAAGGCCTTTTCCTTTCCCCACCCGTCACTGCACAAAGGAAACCATAGGTATGACGTCTCATATTCCGGCTTAAAAAACGCGGTTGCCAATCAGCTCGATCTGTTTTGGAACAATAAATATGAGAAATCGCCGGAAAATATCGCAGCCGCTTTCCAAAAGACGGCAATTGATATTCTGGTAAAAAGGGTACTGCGCGCTGCTGATGATGAAAAAATAACTCGTGTTGTTTTCGGCGGCGGTGTTGCCGCCAATTCATATTTACGCAGCCGGTTGGCCGACGAAAAGCATCTGGAAGTTGTTTTTCCCGCTTTCTCCTTATGTACCGATAACGCGGCCATGGTGGCGGGGCTTGCGTTCCATAGACTGAAATCGGGTAACACATCTTCCTTCGATCTTTCGGCAAGCGCCAGGGTTCCATTGTTTAAAAAAGCAATAAAAAATAAGAATTATTGATCCTTCCGTGAAAACGCATTATAATA
Source organism: uncultured Spirochaetaceae bacterium (assembly GCA_964634205.1). Classification (GTDB taxonomy): domain Bacteria; phylum Spirochaetota; class Spirochaetia; order SZUA-6; family RPPD01; genus JAFGGG01. The sequence goes on along the minus strand of CAZWKE010000007.1, from coordinate 21,939 downwards.
ATGCTAAAAGGAGAAGCAATGTATCAATGTGTTATTATTTATGCACCTGCGGATAAGGCATTAGAAACAGTTGTAAAAAATGTGCAAACCGGCTTAAATAAAAAACTATTTTCAATCCGCGTTCTCCCTGCCGGTAAAGCACTTATTTCACATATCGCGCTTGCCGATCTTGTGATATTGACCTCACTGAAAGACGGTGATGAATCCATCCATAAAGATTTTTCGGAACTTGTCAGAACCTTTACCGGTGTTAACCTCTCCGGAAAGATGGCCGGCTTTATTACCGGTGAAAACTGTACATTGCTTAAGGATTTTAAACAAGTATTACATGACACCGGGATTTCTTTTTTTGATGAACCGCTGTTGAAAGAAGAAGGAGGCCGGACGGGAAGTACCGCGCTTGTGAGTTGGATCAAAAAAATCGAGAGTGAATTTAAGGAGTTTAAGAGTGTCCGAAGTATTTGACCTGGATGGTGCCATCCGTAAAATACCCGATTTTCCGAAAAAGGGAATTCTTTTTTATGATATTACCAGTGTGTTGACCAGTCCCCCGGCCTTTCAGTTTTGTATCGACCGTGCCCTGAAACTGTTTGGTGGTTCCGGTATCGATGCGATCGCGGCGATCGAGTCGAGGGGTTTTATTTTTGGTGCTCCGATCGCATTAAAGCTGGGTGTGCCGTTAATTCTTATCAGAAAAAAGGGCAAACTGCCGGGTGAAACCTACAGTAAAAGCTTCACCTTAGAATACGGCGAAGATACGATCGAAGTGCATAAAAGCGATATAAAAGCCGGTATGAATATTCTGCTTATCGATGATCTCATCGCCACGGGCGGTACGCTGAAAGCCGCTGCCGAGCTCTTACAACAGGGCGGTGCGGCGTTGGAGGCGATATTCGCGGTGATCGGCCTGCCGTTTTTACATTATGAAAACGTTTTGAACGGCTATAAAGTACATACACTGATTAATTATTCTTCGGAATGATCATTTCCGGCGGTGGAGGAGACGAAGTACACTCGGTATTTTAAGAATTGCCGTCATACACCGTTCAATTCTTGACTATGTTTTTTAATTGTGGTAGGATTGCTCTCCAAAATTATTTCATGAGAGGTTAGATAAATGTATGCGCTAGTTGAAATACTCGGCAAACAATATAAGGCTGAAAAAGGAAGCAGATTACATGTAGATAAAATCGGAAAATCCAAGGGTGAAAATGTGGAATTCGATTCCGTGCTTCTTTTGGCGGATAATGACAAGATTAAAATCGGAACGCCCTATGTAAAAGGGGTAAAAATAAAGGCCCAGATAGAAGAACACGCAAAAGATAAAAAGATAATCGTCTATAAATACAAACGCAGGAAGGATTACCATAAAAAACAGGGACATCGTACACAGTTTACGACAATACTGGTGACCGATATAATCGGTACGGAAAAATAGCTGTTGATACGAGTCCTGTTGCACCTTGATGCAAAAGATTGTCTTTCTTATATTGAGGTAAACGGACACGCGGGATACGGGAAAAAGGGTGAGGATATTGTGTGCGCCGCGGCAACGGCATTGGTGCGAACGGCCGCACACGTGGTCTCCGGGCAAAAACAGCTGCTGTCGGCAACAAACGCACCGGAAACCGGGATTATCCAACTGAGACTTGATTCATATCCCGATCAGATGCGCGGGTGGATAAAAGGAATAAGCGATTTCCTGCTTACCGGGTTTTCGGATTTAAAATCCGATTATCCGCAAAATATTGATATAAAGCTGGAGGTAAAGCATGGCTCATAAAAAAGGCGGAGGAAGCTCCAAAAACGGCAGAGACTCACATTCCCAACGGCTGGGGATAAAACGCTTTGGTGGTGAAAAAGTACAGGCGGGGACTATTATCGTACGGCAAAGGGGAACAAAGTTTTTTCCCGGTGAGAACGCAGGGTGCGGAAAAGATCATACCATATTTGCCCGTATCGACGGTCTGGTATCGTTTGACACCCGACGCGGCAGAAAACTGATACATATTTCCCCGATTAAATAATTTGATTTCTATTTTCTTTATATTACGTGAATAAATTCGTTGATGAGGTTATAATAGATGTGGCCTCCGGTAACGGGGGAGACGGGGCCGTCTCGTTCCGCAGGGAGAAATATGTTCCGAGGGGTGGTCCGGACGGGGGAGACGGCGGAAAAGGCGGGGATGTTATCTTCATCCTAAAGAAAAATTTAAAAACACTTGCCCATCTGAAAATGCAGCCGCGTTTTTATGCGGAAAACGGACAAGCGGGGATGTCACGTCGAAAAAGCGGAAAATGCGGAAAAAATTTATATATTCCTGTTCCACCGGGAACCCTGATAAAAGACTCCGGTACCAATAAACTCCTTAAGGACTTTACCACGGATGAGAAAGAGTGGATATTTCTACAGGGGGGAAAAGGCGGAAAGGGCAACTGGCATTTTGCGACCTCCACCAACAGGGCCCCCCGTTACGCCCAGCCGGGAAAACCCGGCACCGCAAAAAAATTAACCTGTGAATTGAATATTATTGCCGATATCGGGCTTATCGGTCTGCCGAATGCGGGAAAATCAACCCTGCTTTCCGTATTGACAAACGCACATCCCAAAATAGCCGGATATCCTTTCACCACCAAAATACCTAACCTGGGAGTAATGGGGTATAAAAACAGTGAGGTTATTATCGCAGATATTCCCGGAATCATTGCGGGTGCCGCCCGGGGACTGGGACTTGGTCTGCAGTTTTTAAAACATATGTCCCGCACAAAAGCGCTTGTCTATCTCATAGATTCCGGCAGTCCCACGGTTTTGTCTGATTTCTTTCTCTTACAAAATGAGTTGAAGTCTTATTCGGAAACGCTTGTACAAAAGGAGAGTCTCCTGCTGCTTACCAAAGCCGATGTCCAGCACGATCCGCATATTGTGGAAAAGGTTGGGCAAACCTATGCACCGCATCCTGTACTGCACATATCGGCCGTAACGGGTTTCGGGATCATGGAATTAAAAAACAGAATCCTCAGGTTGGCGGGGAAAATATAATATGCGCATGGCGATAATGGGAGGGACATTCAATCCGATTCACAACGGTCATTTGTTCCTGGCCGAAGAGGTACGGATTGCCCTTGACTTTGAAAAAATCATTTTTATTCCCGCCTTTTTACCGGCCCATAAAAACATTGCGGCCAATGTACCGACCAAACATCGCCTTGCTATGGTGAAACTGGCATTACGGGGAAGCCGTGCGTTTTTGCTCGATGATTGTGAGATTAAACGCGGTGGTATTTCTTATATGATCGATACCGTGCAGGAAATAATGAACAAATATCCCGTAACGGGCAAACCCGGATTAATAATCGGGGATGATCTTCTGGATCAGTTCCATATCTGGAACAAGGCGGAGCAGCTGGCAGAAATAACCACCCTTATTGTGGCCAAACGTACATACACCACAAAACACCGGTTTGCTTTTCCTCATACCTATCTTGACAACAAAATTCTTCCGATCTCGGCTTCGGAAATAAGGCAGAGAATTGCTTCATGTAAACCAATACGCTTTTTATTACCGAACAGGGTATATGAATACATTCAGGCACATAAACTGTATACATAGAATGGTAACAATACGGCGGTTGAAAAAATATCTGCCGCTGCACCTCACGCCCTCCAGATTTAACCATTCAATCCAGGTCGCCAAGCTTGCCAAAAGATTATGTGTTCACTATAATAAAGATCCGTTCAAAGGAATGATCGCGGGATTGGGCCATGATATTACACGGGAGTTTGCGCCGGGGGTAATCAGAGAATACGCAGCCGCCGACGGAAAACCATTTTCCCTTTTGGAAGAACAAAATCCCCTCTTACTGCATGGACGGGCGTCTGCCGTTATTTTACAGAAGGTTCTCGGGATTAATGATAATGAAATCCTGGAAGCGGTGCGTTCTCATGTAACGGGAAATCCGCGCATGGGTGTGCTTGCAAAAATAATTTTTATGGCGGATTTTTTAGAACCGAAAAGAGGTTTTTTGGCGGAACGTTATCGCAGGGTTCTCTTACGGCTTCCGCTTGATACGGCACTGGTGAAAGTACTTGAGCTTATTTTTGATTTTTTAACTGAAAAAAAATATCACATTTCTCCGGATTCATTGGAACTATACAACCAGTTAAAGGAGAGGGAAGAATTACATGAAAAGATCTGAGACATCGGCGAAAAGTATTCTGTTGCTTTTCTCTATTATTCTGCTTATTACCTCTTCCGTAATCGCGGCATACTTTTTCCTCGGCTCCAATCACATCGAGGAGAAAATCCATAATAAAAAGAATATCGCCCTGCTTTTTTCCTTTTCCAGGCAGGATAAATCGTTTATGATTGAGCTTTTTCTTTATAATACGGTTACGCATAAGGGTGCCATTATTTTTTTTCCGGGTAACCTCTGGACGAAAGGGGACTCTCCCAATCGTTATGCCAAAATCGAGACTGTTTATAAACCTTCCGATGTTGATTCACTGATCCGAATAATCGAAAAAATTACCAACCTTGATATTCCGTTTTATTTTGATATAAAATTTGATAATATTGCACATCTTGTAGACCTGCTTGGCGGCATTACCGTTGAGAACAGGGCCACCCTTGAAAGTGATGTGGGCGACAGGCATCTTATCTTCAAAAAAGGAAGTATGCTTCTTGACGGTGAAAGGGCTCAAGACTATCTGCTGGTTAAAAAGAGCGAAGAATCGGATATCGAACAGGATCAACGGAAACAGGAATTCTTAAAATCATTGCTTAAAAGAATTGCCGACAAAACAATCAATACCCTGATCCGGAAACCCGATCCCCAACATTATCTTGATCAGATCATAAAAAGTAATCTTACCGCCAATGAACTGTTGGCTTTCATAGAAGAATTACGTAATTTACGCATTAACGATATTATTTCAAGGCGTGTACGGGGTATTGTCCAGACAAACACGAATGGTGATACGGCACTTTTTCCGTTGGAAGAAGGAGAATACCTTAAATTCACCATTCAACATACACTTGATGTTATTGCCAATGCGGAGGTCATCACCGAGGAAGACCTTACGGTGAACCTCGAAATTTTAAACGGAACAGATATTAATCACCTGGCAACGAACACCACCAAACTGTTTCGAAAATTCGGATATCAAATCGAATCTTTTGGAAATGCCGACAATCATGATTATGCGCATACGGTGGTGATTGACCGCAAAGGGAATAAAAAAATAGCCCAACGTGTGGCCGACCTCATTAAATGTAAAAATATAATCACCAAAACGGATGGTGCGGAAAACAACTCTATAGACGTCAGCATAATTCTGGGAAGGGACTTTGATGGCCGATACTGCAAGTAATTCCACTTTACGCGATGTAGTGCTTGAGATTGCCCGTCTGCTTGAAGATCATAAAGCGGAAAAGACGCTTGTCCTTGACGTGGCCGAAGTGTGCAGTTGGACCGATTATTTTATCATCAGCACCGTGAGAAGCAGCAGACATCTTGCCACACTCTACCGGGAGATAACACAACTTGTCAGCGCAAAGGGTATTACTGCATTTCACAACCAACGATCCGCATTTGAAAGCGGTTGGGTACTGCTTGATTTTGGTGTGTTCATAATTCATTTAATGGGAGCGGAACAACGGCAGTTCTATGAGCTGGAAAAACTCTGGTTCAACAGCACGGTTGTTTATCATTCAGGATAATCATCGTAATCCACATCATCATCGACATCGTAATCTTCATCTTCAAGATAATCATCCTCTTCATAATCATCCGTCAATTCGTCTTCATCTAAATCTTCATCCAGATCATCTTCTATATCTTCATCAATGTCATTGTCAATCTCTTCGTAACTCTCTTCATAATCATCATCATCCGTTTCATCCAGTTCTTCGTATTCATCATCAAACTCGTCTTCATACTCATCAAAATTATCATCATAGTACTCTTCATCATCATAATCATCATCAAGATTCATTAAGAATATTTCATCTAACTCCGTTGTGTTTTCGCCATTATGATTTGAAAAAAACATAACCTATCCCTTTCCCCTCCAAAAGATTTTTATCCTTGAAAACAAGCGTTTATCACACTTCCAATCTAAGCTGTAGGGAACTAAATTGTCAACTATTTTTGCTAATTTTTTACATTTTCTTATTTTGGTAAACCACTTGCCATCCCTAATACATTTATTTATCATATGCCTATGCAAAATCATGAACTGGAGGCACTGCTTGAGCTTGCCGTGCATGAAGACTTCGGAGAAAATGGGGATATTACCACCGCCGCTCTCTTTGACAATGAGCGCTGCAGTGCCCGTCTGATTAGTAAGGATACGGGGATTCTGGCAGGCCGAAGCGCCTTTGCACAGACGTTTCGCTATTTCGACAAGAATACGGAAGTGCGATTCCATCGCAACGACGGAGAAGTAATCGCCGTGGGTGAACACATTGCTTCTCTTCAGGGGAAAGCCCGGTCGGTCCTGGGGGCGGAGCGAACCGCGCTTAATTTCTTAAGTTTTCTCTCCGGGATAGCCACGCAGACACACAAAGCGGTCAGCGCCGCCATGGAAGGAGGCAGGGCAATCATCCTGGATACACGGAAGACCATGCCCGGGTATCGTCAACTGTCCAAGTACGCCGTAAAGACGGGTGGGGGGAGTAACCACCGCATGGGGCTGTATGACATGATACTGATCAAAGATAATCATATCGATGCTGTCGGTTCGATTGCCGAGGCGGTAAAATTAACAAGGCGGAAATGGGGTTCACGCTATAAAATTGAGGTCGAATGCCGTAATCTGGACGAAGTAAAACAGGCTTTGACCCAGAAGGTCGACATCCTCATGCTGGATAACATGGATACGGACCTCATAAAGCAGGCCGTCGCCCTCGCAGCGGGTTCGTTACAGCTTGAAGCCTCAGGAAATATGGACTTGCAGCAAATCCGGGAGATAAGCCCCACGGGGGTAGATTATATTTCGGTAGGTATGCTGACCCATTCGGTAAAAGCGTTTGATTTTTCATTACAGATCGAAATAGAACACGAACAACGGGAACCAACATGAAAACTACCCAAGAACTTGAACGGATAAAACAAGAACTGGGACAAAAACTGCTTATTATGGCCCATTATTATCAGAAGGATGAGGTGGTAGAACAGGCTGATCTCGTCGGTGACTCTTATAAATTGGCGGTACAGGCAGCAAGAACATCGGCAAAATATATTGTCCTGTGCGGGGTTTATTTTATGGCGGAAAGTGCCCGTATTTTAGCCAGGGGAGACCAGCATGTCTATCTGCCCGTGTTCCAAGCCGGCTGTCCAATGGCTGATATGATCGATGTAGAACTGTTTCACACGCATTTTTCACATCTGAAGTCACTGATGGGAGACTCACTTGTTCCGATTGTCTATGTAAACTCCACCGCCGAAGTGAAAGCAGCCGTGGGAACCAATAATGGTTCGGCCTGTACCTCATCGAACGCGGCCCGTATCTGTGATTATTTTCTGAAACAGGGGAAAAAGATATTTTTCCTTCCCGATGCGAATCTTGGTAAAAATGTCGCAGCCTCGTTGGGAATCCGCGCTGCGGAACTGTTCAGTTATCATGCGAATGAGCCTCTACCCGATACACCGGACAAGACCCGCTTTATCACCTGGGACGGGTATTGCCATGTGCACACCAACTTTTCTCTGTTCGATATCATGAAAGCCAAGGCCAATTATCCATACGCAAAGATTCTTGTTCATCCCGAATGTATCCCGGAAGTGGTGACCGCCGCGGATTTTTCAGGTTCCACATCACAAATTATGGAGCAGGTGAAAGCCGCTGAGGCGGGAGATGTTTTGTTTGTGGGCACTGAATTGCACTTTGTCGAGCGCCTGGCGCATCTGCGCAGCGATATTACGGTTTTTCCATTAAAAAAATCACTCTGCGGTAATATGGCAAAAACCAACCTGCAGAATGTTTACCAAACGGTCCGGGAGATCGAAACAGAAAAATCCACTCATGAAATTGATATAATACCGGATATCCGCAATAATGCACACCGGGCATTACAGAATATGATAAACATCAGCGAGGGCAAAGAAGCAGTACATGAATAACCACCGGAAAATTGAGTACCAGGTACTGATCATCGGAAGCGGCATCAGCGGCCTGACCACCGCCATTACGGCCGCCAAACACGGGCTTTCGGTTGCCGTCCTTTCAAAAGAGGCCGAACTGGATGAATGCAACACCCATTACGCACAGGGAGGGATTGTGTATGCAGGTGCAGGGGATTCACCCGAGCTATTACAAAAGGACATTCTTGCCGCCGGTGACCATATCAACTATAAAAAGGCGGTTGAATTACTGGCAACGGAAAGCCCGGCCCTGGTCAAGGATTTCCTCATAAATGAGGTCGGTGTGCCCTTCTGCCATGCGGGCGACGGTTCGCTTGATTTTACGCAGGAGGCCGCGCATTCGCTACGGCGCATTATACACGTTAAAGACAAGACCGGCCTGGTTATAGAACGGGAACTGCTTGCCCACGCAAAAAAATATAAAAACATCCGCTTTTTCTCAAATCACTGTGTCCTGGAGCTTATTACCAACAGCCACAACTCCCTGGACTTCCAGGAGCGTTATAAGCCGACCAGGGTCATCGGTGCCTATGTTTTCAACGAATCAGCCAATGAAGTCTGTATTTTCTTTGCCGCGGCGGTGGTCCTGGCCACCGGCGGCGTGGGCAACCTGTTTCTGCACACCTCCAATACCACCAGCGCGACCGGTGACGGGGTGGCCATGGCGTACAGGATCGGGGCGGAGATTATCAACGCCGAATACATCCAGTTTCACCCGACCGTTCTCTATCACCGTGAGGTCAAACGCTTTCTCATTTCCGAGTCGTTAAGGGGTGAAGGCGCCCGATTAATGAACAAGTACGGCGAGTACTTTCTGGCCAAATATAACCCGGTGGCCAAGGACCTTGCCCCCCGTGATGAGGTTTCACGGGCTATATTTATTGAAATGGAAGAAACCGACAGTGATTACGTACTGCTGGACACCCGCCTGATGAAGGACGTCAATATTAAAAAACGTTTCCCCAGTATTTATACACAGTGCAAACAGGTTGGAATCAACATCACACGAGAGCCCATTCCGGTGGTCCCCGCGGCCCACTATTTTTGCGGGGGCATAAAAGTGGACCTTGCCTGCAGAACGTCAATTCCGGGGCTGTATGCGGTAGGTGAAAACGCCTGCATCGGTGTCCACGGGGCAAACCGGTTGGCCTCCGTTTCCCTGCTGGAGGGTTTGTTTTTCGGATACAAGGCCGGTCTGGATATTTCTGCGCAGCCGCAGTTCGTCACAGGTGGTCTGAAAGATAATATTCCGGACTGGATGTTTCCCTCTCCGGAAGAAGAGTTTGACCCGGTGCTTATTCACCAGGATATCCTGAACATCCGTAATACCATGTGGAACTATGCTGGTATTGTCCGCAACCGCAAACGCCTCGGCAGGGCTCTTTCCGATCTGAATTATCTCAGCCACCGCATTGAACGCTTTTACCGCCAGGCAAAGATCACCCGCCGGATTATTGAGCTGCGAAACAGCGTGCTGACCGCCACACTGATTGTACGCGCGGCGGTAACCAACAAAAGCTCACGCGGTTGTCATTATGTTGAATAGGACCTGTGGTTCCGTTTCGGTAAAGGCACCGGCCAAAATTAATATCCATCTCGAAATAGCCGGAAAACGCGCTGACGGGTATCATGACATCGTCTCCATTTTCCAAATGGTTTCCCTGTATGATGAGCTCGCAGTGACCTGTATTGACGGCCTGCGCAAGATAGCACTTTACGGATTCGGCGGGATACCGCCGGCGGAAAACCTTGTGTACAAGGCCGCCGCCTTGTTTCAACATGCCACCGGCATACGGGGAGAGATACACGTACACGCCACAAAGAATATTCCGCCGGGCGCTGGTTTGGCCGGTGGTTCAAGCAACGCGGCGGCGATATTGCGCGCTTTGAACCGGATTTATAGCGGGCCGCTGTCTGCGGATGAACTACGTGAACTCGGGATGAAACTCGGCAGTGATGTAGGCTTTTTTTTGGTTGGGCCTACGGCGTTGGTAACAGGGAGGGGTGAATACATTTCCCCCATTGCGACCAGACAGGATGTAAAATATCTGGTTATTGTACCGGAATTCAGGGTGAACACAGCATCCGCATACGAACTGTATGACACGGAAATCCACGAAAAACCGGAATACAGAATACGGAAAGAGGACCTGATTGATATCTATACCACACAGTCGGTAGACAAGTGGTCTTTTTCCAACTCATTTCTTCCCCTGGTTTTACAGAACCACCCTGAAACACACACGCTCATGGAAACACTGAAACAGAGGGGCGCAGCATTTGCGGGATTGTCGGGAAGCGGTTCGGCTTTTTTTGCCGTGTTTCCACGGGAAAGAGAAACACGGGAAATCAGTCAACTCATCAGGAAAACTTATCCGGCAGTTTTTACGGTCACTTCGCTGACACGACTTCCGGTGATTTCACCTATTGATTAAGTAATGGCTTTTTTATATAATACGGGCTTAAAAAAATTACCCTGGGACGTCGGCAAGCGGTAAGCCACCGGTTTTTGGTACCGGGATACGCAGGTTCGAATCCTGCCGTCCCAGCTAACAATTTCGCATAATAAGGAGTTTTTAATTATGGATAAAAAAACAATCGCCGTTCTGGACAGAACCGCAAAATCAAAAAGCTTGAACCGAAAATTACGTCGTACCGGTCAGATCCCCGCGATAATTTATGGTCATAACAAACCGGTTTCCATTTCTTTGGATGAGCATGAGTTTGTCTCAAAATTCAAAGATATGCCTGAAAACGTGATCATTAATCTGGACATGGGCAGTAAAAAGTTCGATGTACTTATCAAAGATTTTCAGGAGGACATATTAAAGGGGAAGATTACCCACATTGATTTTTATGAAATTGAAAAGGGCAAACTCTTACGGACACACGTCCCCATTCATTTACATGGAACAGCCATCGGGGTAAAAGAAGGCGGTATGTTAGAGCATCTGCTGCATGAGGTCGAGGTTGAATGCCTTCCCAAAGACCTGCCGGATTCCATTCAGATTGATGTTTCGGAATTGCAGGCACACCATTCCATCCACGTCAAGGACCTTCCTCCCATGGAAGGGGTAAAAATGTTGAGTTCTCTTGATCAGGTAGTCTGTCTGGTAGAGGTAAAGGCTGTTGTGGAGGAAGAAGTAGAAGAAGAAGCCTTGGTCTCCGGAGAAGAAGAAGCCGCAGCAGAAGAAGAAAAAGCACAGGAAACAACGGAGGAATAATAACTGCCGCTTGTTGTTATCGGACTTGGTAATCCGGGAAGTAACTATCAGTATACCCGGCATAATGCGGGTTTTCGTACGGTTGATACGATCGCCGGACTGCTTAACATAAAAATAAGCAAACCGTTTCTCTCCAGTGGTTATCTTTTCGGCAGGGGAAGACACAAGGGGAAAGATATTTGTTTGGTGAAACCCCTGACGTTTATGAATAAATCCGGAGAGATCGTAAGGTCCGTGCTTAAAAAAACAAAAGCAACCCCTCAGAACCTTGTACTGGTATATGACAATCTTGATCTTGAGCCGGGAAGCTGTAAACTGAAAAACCAACGGACCACGGCCGGACATAACGGACTGGAATCGGTTTTTTCGCATCTGAAAAGTCCATCGCTGTTGTGTATTGCCGTTGGTATAGGACGCCCACGGTATAAATCCCAGGTCAGTAATTTTGTCTTAAGTGAGCCTCCGGAGAATGAACGTCGCCTGATTGACAGCTCAATAGAAAAAGCGGCCGAAGCTGTTTTATTGCTTTTAAGAGAACCCCCGCAAAAGGTGATGAATGTCCTTAACCGCAAATCCTGAACAGGCATTTACCGATAAAGTACGGGCCTTTTTTCGTGACTTGAAAATCCCGGGAAACAGCCGAATCATCATCGCGTATTCCGGCGGTCCGGACTCAACGGCCCTGCTTTACAGTCTGCACAGTATAAAGCATGAGTTTTTATTTGATCTGTGCTGCGCCTACCTTAATCACGGACTGCGCAGTGAGTCCGAATTGGACAGGGAAACGGCAACACTGAAAAAGGTAACCGCCGCTCTCCGGGTGGAGCTTCTTATCGGGAATATCCCGCCCGGATTTCTGGAAGCTGAGGCACGCAAACGGAAACGCAGCCTGGAGGACGTTGCCCGTCGCAAACGATACACGTTCTTGGCCGGATTGCTCAAACAACGGAAAGGTGACTACATCGCTCTCGGACATAATGCGGACGACCAGGCGGAAACCCTGATCATGCGGTTTTTTCAGGGTTCGGGACCGCCGGGATTACGCGGAATAAAGGCTATAAGAGGCACCATTATCCGGCCGTTACTCTCCTGCTCGCGTAGTGAAATATTGGTATACCTTGCGGCCAGAAAGGCCGTCTTTATCCATGATTCAAGCAATACCGACATGCGTTTCCTGCGCAATAGAATACGGCACCGTCTTATTCCGCTTATCAAAGAGGTGTTCCCGGGGTTTGGGCGGGCGCTTTCAAGTTTCAGGGTAAAAAACGATTACGCCGATGAGTTTATCCAAAAGCAGGCCGCGGAGTATCTGGTATGGAAGCGGACGGAAAACGGATTCTGCATACCGGAAGAAGCGTTTTTCCACTCTCCGCCCATTATTCGCCTGTACTCACTTTATAACCGCATCGATGAGATAGGCAAAAAGAATAGTGACCACGATAAAGCTCGGATACCGTTCCGATTTTTACAACCGTTATTGAAAACAGCCGGTCCGGGGACACAAAAGACAAAGTTATGCGGTTTCGGATTAATCGTATATATTAAAGATCAGATGCTTTTTTTGGAAAGAGATGTTGTCGTACCGGTAAAAAAAGATTATGTTATAGAAGTAAAGCCGGACAATGAATATATTATAGAAACTAAAGAAGAATACTACAGGTTTGTAGTAACGACGGATGCAAAGAAGGAACGGGATTTTTCTTTAACAGCCGAAAAAATAAACCAGCCATTGATTCTAAGGACACGCAGACCGGGGGACTGCATTGATTTCGGTTGGGGACATAAAAAGCTGAAGAAACTGTTTAATGAACGGAAAATCCCTCCCGCGGACAGGGATTTTATCCCATTACTGGTCGATGAAATGGGGGTAGTGGTGATAATCGGAACACCGTTTGGTGTAAACAACTTCTTTAGAATAGGTGTTGCAATGAAAGATAATTTAGATAAAAATGTGTTACATTGTTTAATACAACGAGTGGAGCGATAATTTGAATATGAATAATAAAAATAACCAGCAAAAGAACGACAATCAGGGGCCGCAGATACCAAAATTCAGTTTCAACAACCGCCTGATGTTGTTCATTATTCTTGGCGTTGCAGTGTTTCTTCTGCTGTTTTCCATCCTTAACGATAATAGCTTTATTGAAGAAAAGCCGTATTCATGGTTCAAGGAAAAGGTTGAACAGGGCGATGTTAAGTATGTAGAAATAACCGATGATAAATATATAACCTTTGAGGACAATCAAAATCATCGTTATACTACCACCATAACCTATTGGGACGATACCTTAATACCGTTGCTTGATAAAAAGGTGAAGACCCACGTGGGAAAACGTTCTTCCAGCTCACCGTTTGCCATTATACTTCAGCTGTTACCCTGGGGAATTATGATCTTCTTTCTCTGGTTCATGTTCAGGCAGATCCAGGGAACCGGTAACAAAGCGCTGTCGTTCGGCAAAAGCAGGGCCAAGCGCTACCTGGACAGCGCTGAAAAAATCACATTCACCGATGTGGCCGGACAGGATGAGGCAAAATATGAATTGGAAGAAGTGGTTGAATTCCTTAAAAATCCGCAGAAATTTGCCAAGATCGGGGCAAAGATCCCCAAAGGAGTACTGCTAGTCGGTATGCCCGGCACCGGGAAAACCCTTTTGGCAAAAGCGATAGCCGGTGAGGCGGACGTTCCCTTTTTCCACATGTCGGGATCAGATTTCGTAGAAATGTTTGTCGGAGTCGGTGCCAGCCGCGTGCGAGATCTGTTCGATCAGGGCAGGAAAAGCGCGCCCTGTATTTTATTTATCGACGAACTTGACGCTGTCGGCAGAACCCGCGGCGCGGGGTACGGCGGCGGACACGATGAACGGGAACAGACATTGAATCAGATGCTGGTGGAAATGGACGGTTTTGATACAAAATCCGGAGTTATCATACTGGCCGCCACCAACCGGCCGGATGTTCTTGACCCGGCACTCTTACGCCCCGGCCGTTTTGACCGCCAGGTCGTGGTGGATATGCCGGATATAAACGAAAGAGAAGAGATCGTAAAGATCCATTGCAGAAAAATATCAATCAGTAAAGATATTGACTTCAACAGGATTGCGCGGGCCACTCCGGGAACTTCCGGGGCCGACCTTGCCAATCTGGTAAACGAGGCCGCGCTGTTTGCCGCTCGAAAAAATAAAACCCATGTTGAAATGGAAGATTTCGAGGAGGCAAGAGACAAGATTCTAATGGGTGTGGCCAGAAAATCAAAGGTTATCCCACCGAAAGAAAAGGAAATGGTCGCTTTTCATGAGGCCGGTCACGCGCTGCTGCATTATTTCTTGCCGAACGCCGATCCGCTGCATAAGGTAACGGTTATTCCCCACGGCCGGGCCCTTGGTGTTGCACTTTCTTTACCGGAAAATGACGCATACAGCAAAAGCAGGGGCTGGCTCATAGACAGAATAATTATTTCTATGGGCGGATACGCTGCTGAGGACCTGATTTATAAGGAAAATACGACGGGAGCCCAGGCGGATATTGAACAGGCCACCGGCATAGCCCGGCGCATGGTTTGTGAATGGGGAATGAGTGATGATCTGGGTCCGATTGCATTAGGGCAGAAAGAGGAGCCGATCTTTATCGGAAAGGAAATTGCCCGTCATAAAGATTATTCTGAGGAAACCGCCAAGAAGATCGATCATGAAATCAGGGTAATTATAGAGTCAAGCCTGGCAACGGCAAAAAAAATACTGGCTGAGAACAAAAAAAAGCTGAAAACTCTTGCCGAAACACTTGTGGTAAAAGAAACTCTGAGTGATGAAGAAATTCGGGAGCTTTTGAAATTTCCTCCCGCCAAAAAGGTAGAGAGCAATACTACAAAGAAGAAAAGCGTTAAGGCATAAATTGAAACGGTAATGTATAGGTTTATCCTTATATCCATACTTTTATTTTTTTTCAGCTTCTTGGGCTTGTATGCTCAGGATAAAGAGATCGCCTTTCAGTATTACATCCAGGCCAAACAGCTTTTTGACAATGGATCTTATGACAGTGCCAAAGAACTTTTACTGGACTCAATAGAATTTTATCCTGATTTTTCCGATGCATTATATCTGCTTGCCCGCATTTATGAGAAAAACCAGGAGACAACACTGACAAGCCTGGAGTATTACCATAAAGCCATGAAGGTTGCCTCATGGATATCGGTTGCCCCTTCACAATCCCTCACGGATTTGGCCGGCCTACTCTTACGCATCCGACGATATAAAGAAGCACTGGCGGCCGTCGCCTCCATACAAGATACATACACTACTAATGCCCGTGTCGAACTGATAAAAGCCCGGGCATACCGCGGACTGGGCCTGATAAAAAATGCACTGCAGGTTTTTCGAAGCGCCCTGCGGGTGTATCCTTATACCCTTGAATTGTACACGGCGTACATCGATTTTTTGCTTGAAAACAGACTCTTTGGCGAAGCCCGTTCCGTTATTGAAAGCGGACTCTCGGAGTTCAAAGATCAACCGGATATTCTCTATTACCGAATCGCAACCGAACGGGATGCTTCCGTAAAAAAAGAACTTATCGACCAATATATTGCTTTAAAAGGGAACCGGCCCGACATCGCACTAATGGCACTGGCATTACCGAAGAATGCCGCAAAAAAATATATTGATTTTTTCATCAGCGCCGGAGGTCCCGCTTATGCTGATCTGTTGCGCCGTTTGTTTTCACTTCTTTCCAAAAACGCCTCTCTCCTGCCTTATACGCAGCAGCAGATTGGAACGGCGGACGGGGTCAAAATAATCGATAGCGATAGAGACGGCTATTATGAGGAAAAATACACCTTTAAACGGGGAGTATTGACCCAATGGATTGCTGATTATGATCAGGACGGCAGGGCGGATATCCTGTTGAATTTTAACAATCAGACACCGGTTTCGCTAAAAATATTTGACACCGCCGGAAAGCAGATTGAATACCTCTATAATGTGTATCCTGCGGTGAAACAGGCGTGTTTCTATAATAAGGACACTGTTACCTGTTATGATCTGATTCCCTCCAGTATCATGCTCTCTGTGGTAAACCTGCCGAAAAATAATGCCGAACCGGTATACAAAATCACTACACGCCCAAAAATCCTTTTCCCGAATGAAAAGATGATTAAAGACTCCGCTTTTGCCGGCTCTCAGCGTAATACTGCCGCAAACCTTCCGTTTAAAAAATGGGAGTTTAAAAACGGTAAAAAAACCAAATTAATTGAGGACACGGACGGTAACCTTATGATGGATCATATTGTTTTATATAATAATGAGGTTCCCGTATCGGGTATGCAGGATCTGGATGGTGACGGTGTTTTTGAGATTACTGAGCAGTACACCAAAGGGAAACTGACCACACTGAAATTCGACGGAGACGGGGACGGAAACCCGGATTATATCCAAAATTATACGGCCGGGGAACGTAAAATGTGGGATTTAAACAGTGACGGCAAATTCGATGTTATTGAATATACCGATTCAGACGGTAAAGTGATTCGCAAGTATTCCACCCGGTTAAACGGCGTGTTTGATCTTACAATTTATGTTCAATAATTTAACTATGGAGTGACTCGTGAAAAGATTTATCATCGGATCTGTTTTGATCATCACATTGTTTACGGCCTGTAATACATTTGAAGAAACCCCGGCACATATTGTGTCTTTAAAAAAAGTATTAATTGCCGACGTACAAAAACTGATCGACCAGGAATCCTACCTTGAAGCCGTACAATACCTTTCCCGCCTGCAACGCGAATCTACTGAGGTCTCAAAGGACGAATTAGCCGATTTACAGAAGGAAGCACGGGACGGGATTATAAAGAAATTCAGGCAGGCTGTGGAAAACAAGGATTTCTCCCTGGCCCTGTGTTTTTTCTTGTCATTAAAAAGCATTTCGGCCCTTGATGAGGTAAAAGACTGGAATGAAAATGAACTTCGTTTAAAATTGGCTGAAACCTCCTTGAAAAACGGTAACGAACAGCTGGCACTGCTTGAGTATATGCAGGTGTTACACAACCCCTCGCTCGACGCAAAAGGTTATAAGCATCTGCTTGCGCTTGCCGCCGGTAATAATAATATTGCAGCCATTAGAAGGATAATAAGTGTCATGAGAGCAGGAGATTATCCGGTACCGCGCAAATACATTGATCTAACGAAACAGGCTATCCCCATTTCAACTATGGTCGAAGGCACGGTGACCATCTGGGTGAACCGTGGGGTAAAACTGGATAAAGGGGTAGGGAGACCGAATATTGTCCTCGGCAGCGGTTTTTTTGTCGATAAACGCGGATATATCATGACCAATTATCATGTTATCGCCAGTGAGGTGGATCCGGAGTACGAAGGTTATTCACGCTGCTATATCATACTTTCCGACAATAGAGATCAAAAGATACCCGCAAAAGTGGTGGCCTACGATAAATTACTTGATTTGGCGCTCTTAAAAGCGGAAATAACGCCGAAATATGTTTTTTCCACGATTGATGATAATACTATCAGCACGGGACAAAAAATAACGGTGATCGGTTCTCCGGTCGGTCTTGAAAATACGGTCACCGCCGGTATTGTCTCTTCTACGGCCCGTCGAATCATGCAAGTAGGGTCCGCCATTCAAATTGACGCACCGGTCAACTTCGGCAACAGCGGCGGACCGGTTATATCCGAAGACGGTAATCTTATCGGAGTGGTATTTGCCGGACTGGAAGAGTTTGAAGGATTGAACTTTGCCCTTCCGGCAAAATGGATAAACAAGATGCTGGGCCGCCTGTTCGGGGGAGAACAGGCCGTTCATATGTGGGCCGGTATTGCACTGAAAGAAACTCAAAACGGACTTGAAGTCATCTATGTGATGCCGGGTGATCCGGCATTCCAGGCCGGGATACGCACAGGTGATATTATCGATAAAGTAAATGACCGTGAGTATACAAACATTGTTGATATCCAAAGCCTTTTCTTAAGTTATGAACATCCGGCGTTGATATCATTTTCTGTTAAACGCAACGATCATCTCATTACAATCCCCGTGTGCCTGGAAAAGCGGCCCTTTATTCCCCTGGAAACAGCGCTTGATCGTGATATCAAGGTAAATCTTCTCTATCCGCTTTTTGGGATGAAACTGGAAAAGGTTGGTACGTATTTATGGGAAACGCACTACCAGGTGGAACGGGTGCTTGAAGGCTCGGCTGCGGAAGAGATCGGGCTGTCACAACTTGATTCCGTTTATATACGCGGCTGGGCATTTGATCCGAAGAATAAGATCGTACAGGTGCAAATATTGGCCAAAAGGCGCAAGAAAGGTTTTTTAGAGGCGATTGTTTATTTACCGGCCTTTCTAAAAACCAATTATTTTATCTGATATATTTTTTATCGAAAAAGTTGAATTTAACCACCCGTTTCAACTACAATTTAAATCGCTCCATATAGATGAAAAAAATATTAATTGTTGAAGATGAAGATATTATCTCACGCGATATAAAAAGCATGATTGACCAGTTGGGGGGGTATACCGCCATTGTCGCCCATTCGGGGAGACAGGCAATTACATTACATAAACAGGAAAATCCCGACCTCGTTTTAATGGATATAAATCTCAGCGGTGAATTGGACGGAATCAGTACAGCCACTGAAATACGGAAACTATCGGATATTCCGCTTATCTATCTCACCGCGTATGCTGATGAAAAAACCGTTAAAAGAGCAAAGGTTACACAGCCAGTGGGATATATCCTTAAACCGTTTAATGATACGGAAGTAAAAGCAAATATTGAGCTTGCGCTGTATAAACATCAGATAAATCAAAAACTGTTGGAAAGAGAGCGTCTGCTCTCGTCAATTCTCACAAAAATAGGTTTGGGAATAGTTAAAACCGACAACCTTTTACATGTTCAATTTATTAATAATGTCGCGGCCCATATATTTTCCTTGCAGGAGAGCAGCGTAATAGGAAAATCTTTCACTTCCGTTGTAAACTTCATCGATGAGGAAAACGGCACTAAAATATCTGCTGCTGAATTGATCAATTCGTTTACGGGTACACTCGTCGTCAATCTGAGAGACAAGCAGATTCCCATTGACCTGGTGGTTGAACCGATCAGGGATGATGATGAGAATGAATCATATGTCTTTATTCTCAGGGACCTCTCGGAAAAGCGAAATATAGAAAGCCGGATGTGGAAAAGTACGAATATACTTGAAAGAACCATTCAATCAATTCAATCGGCGGTCTTTATTACCTCTCCCGATTTTATTATCAAGGACTGCAACAAGGCGGCAAGCAGAATTTTCGGATTTTCAAAAAATGAATTGTTGGAACGGAATATTGATTTTTTATATTCAAGTCCCGGTGAAAAGTCTGCGGCAAAATCAACATTGAGTAACGTGATAAAGAACAAGATGTTTTACCAGGCCGTCGAAACCGGAATGTATCGTCAAAATAAACGCTTTTTTCCCGTCGAGTTTACCATTGCCCCGCTGATTGATGAGCGTTTTAATATAACCGGTTGGGTTTTGACGGTAACCGATATTTTACAGAAAAAAAACTATGAGAATGATCTGAAAAAAGCAAAAGTCTCGGCGGAAAATGCAAATAAAGCAAAAACAGAATTTCTTACTAATATGAGTCATGAATTACGAACACCCCTGAACAGTATCATCGGAATGACCGAACTGGCCCTGGGAACGAAACTCACCAGTGAACAAAATGAGTACTTGAGCATAGTAAAAGAGGCTTCTCATTCTTTTTTGCATGTATTAAACAACATTCTTGATTTTTCCAAACTGGAGGTCGGAAAAGTCGAGCTTGAGGAGACCGATTTTAACATTCACAACGTTTTAAAAGATATATCGGATTTACTGACAGTCCAGGCCCGACAAAAGAATTTAAAATTTGTTATAAAGATAGATCCCGGTATTCCGGAAAATCTTCGCGGTGATGTCTACAAATTAAAACAAATTCTGACAAACCTCATTGCTAATGCCATCAAATTCACCGATCATGGTCGAATCGATGTTCATATAAACACAGAACCTGACGGTCCGGGAAGGATAATTCTTCACTGCAGTGTGAAAGATACCGGGATTGGTGTTCCTCATAATAAAAAAGAAACGATTTTTGAAAGCTTCCGCCAGATTGACGGTTCTATGACAAGAAAATACGGCGGCACCGGTCTGGGACTGGCAATAACAAAAAGACTTGTATCGCTGATGAACGGTTCCATCTGGATAGAAACCAACAAAGAAAAGGGTAGTGCTTTTCATTTTACCATTAAATTAAAAAATGAGAAAAACAATTTATTCAATCTTGCCTATAATGGCGATAAAATTAAAATAAAAAAGACGGATAGACGGAAACAACATCGGTTGACACCGGGAAAAACAATCCTTGTGGTAGAGGATGATAAAAATACCCAAAAAATAATCTGTGATCTGTTGGAAAAAAGGGGACATTCACTATTCTGTGTTCCGGGCGGTGAAGCAGCCATGGCTATGCTGAATAAAATAAAGTTCGATATAATATTAATGGATTTGAAAATGCCGGGATTAGATGGTTTTGCCACAACAAAACTCATTCGTTCTTCAGATTATTCAGCATATAAACAAAACATTCCCATCATCGCCATCACCGCACACGCGCATTCGGATATACAGGATCGCTGCCTGCAGGCCGGGATGAACGGATTTATATCAAAACCCATAGATTTTGAAAAATTAATATACTTTATTGAGAGACAATACACCCCGCATTCAAATAAGAAAAAAAAACATGCAACAAACACCGCCAAAACAGCGGTTATTGACCGGGATCACATTATAGAATACTGTACAGAGAATAATATCAATCCACAGGCATTTTACCGGAAGATTCACATCGATCTGGAAACCGTTTATCAGAACCTGAAAACCGCGGCAAAGCAGGAAGATAAAAACAGACTTGAAATGCTCAGCGTTACCTTAAAGAATATTGCCGGGAGCATCGGGGCCGAACTGCTTAATGACGATGCGCTTCGGATAAAAATGGCCTCAAGAAAAAAAACAATGGATAAAGCCTTTGAAACGCTGGAAAAATTAAAACCACACATCGAAAATGTTGAGCAGGCTTTGGATAACGCGCTTATAAAAATAAAATAGGAGGACTGCCATATGCGTATTTTAATTGTTGAAGATGACTTAGGCAGCAGAAAACTTCTTCAGACTATTCTTTTGCCGTACGGTGAATGCGATCTTGCGGTGGATGGAGAAGAGGGTATAGAGGCCTTCAGACTTGCCTGGAAAGAAAAAAAACCCTACGGACTAATTTTTATGGATATTATGATGCCGAAGGTAAACGGCCATGAAGCATTGCGGAATATACGTATTTATGAAAGTGAAATGGGAATTACAGCGGACCAGGAAGTGAAAGTAATCATGACAACGGTCCTGGAAGACTCCAAAAATGTCATGACCGCGCTGTATAAGGGGGGTGCCGCTGCCTATATCGTAAAACCGATAGACAAACAAAAACTCCTGAGTGAATTGAAAGAATTGGGTTTGATTTAACCGGTTCGGCTAAAAAT
>CAZWKE010000006.1:89536-119788 GCA_964634205.1 uncultured Spirochaetaceae bacterium | reverse complement strand
CTCCACCACCTGCACAATCCATTGGGCTTCGCTTTGGGTCAGGAATTTATCGATAAGAACAGTCTTTGCTCCGGCTTCTATTTCTACTCCGAAATTGACTGCCTGGCCCGGATAGGTGCCCCGCCTCCCGCGGCCTGCCTGTATTTCCTTTACCGCTATTTTTTGTACCTGTTCAAGCGGCAAAGTAACCGCGGGGCGCAACACACCCCGCTTGATGCGGACGAACTCGGGTGTTAATGTCAGTCCCGCTTTGGAAAAGCCGTTTATCACCTTACCGATAATGAAAAATCCCACCAGCCAGAAGGGAACGGAAAAAAGAGAGAAAAGAAGGCTGAATGATCCGGGTATCTGCAGTACCATCGTCGTCCAGAAGCCAATAATCAAAAGCCATCCCAAAGAAAACAGCAGAAGCGGGAGGTTTCCGCTTATTTTACCGGGAACGATAACGGCAACCGTCTCATCATTCTTTTCAAACCGGATGCGTGATTTAAAGGGCGGCAGCAGGTTGTGCAGATCGATGACCGCCGCGTAATGGTCATCACCGACGGATTCTCCCTGCCTTATTTTTTTAAGCAGGGCGAGCGCGCTTTCGGCATCGGGCAAACGCCCCGCCAGGTCGGGCTCGATCAATGTATCCAGGAAGCGGCAGTAGCGGGGAGATATCTTTACAAAATCTTTATACATGACCTTCATTTTCTTCATGGGCAAATCCTGCGGACTGGTATGAGACAACAGGTAGATCAGGGTTATACCGGCGGCATACAAATCGGAGGCTGCACAGGCTTTGCCCATCATCTGCTCCATGGGCATGTAACCGTAGGTACCCACCACGGTTGTTCCCCCCAGGACCGCGTTTTTTACCGCACTCTGTACCGCGCCGAAATCAACAAGGTAAACCTCATCATTCTCATCAACAATAATATTTTTGGCATTGATATCACGGTGCACAATCGGAGGCCTCCGGTCCTGCAGGTAGACAAGGATGGAGAATAATTTTTCCGCGACGGCGAATACCTGGTCTTCACTGAAATGTTTCCCCTGTTTTACCTGCTGCTCCAGATTTTTTCCGCGGATGTATTCCTGAACAAGATAGTATTCGGTATCTCCGCCCTTCTCCAGGGTAAAATAATCCATATAATCCGGGATAAACGGATGATTGATGTTCTTCAGTGTTTCGGCCTCACGCTCAAACAGTTCAATGGTCTTCCACTCACCGGCCTTGCGCAGCTGAAGCAGTTTTACCACCACATCTTTGCGGTTTTTTTGATCAAAGGCCAGAAAGGTCCTTCCCATACCCCCCTCGCCGATCTGCTTCCGTATCTCATACCGACCTTTGATCAGTTCCGCCATGTTACATCTTCTCGATAAAGGGAATGGCCAAAAGGGCGAACCCGTTCTTCATTACGCGAAGAACGGCCCTGGCCAGGGTAATCCGGGTAACGACAATGTCCGCATCCTCATTATGTAACACAGGGTTTTCATGATAATATCGTGAAAACAGTTTGGCAAGTTCATAGAGAAAATTGGCTACCAACCCCGGATTATATTCGGTACCGGCCTGTTCCACGACCGCGGGATATTCGGCCATGCTTTTTATAATCTCCCATTCCTCCGCCACTGTCAGCATTTCCGGTCTGCATTTCCCTGTTTTGTATTTTTCTTTGCGCTCCTCGTATTTGCGCAGCATACTGCAGATACGCGCGCAACTGTACTGCAGGTAGGGTCCGGTGTTGCCGGTGAAGGAAAGCGATTCCGTCGGATTGAATATCATGTCTTTATGCGGAGAGGTCTGTAGCAGGTAGTAGTTAAGGGCTGCCAGGCTTATTTTTTTGGCCGTACTGTTGCTATCACCGATTTCCTCGTCTCGTTCACGCTGCTTTATTTCTTCCGCGGCAAGCGCCTCCAACTCGGCCAGCAGGTCATCGGCATCCACAACCGTACCTTCCCGGGACTTCATTTTGCCTTCAGGCAGGTTGACCATACCATACGACAGGTGATACAGTTGTTTGGCCCATTCATGACCAAGCAGCTCAAGCACCTTAAACAATACATGGAAATGATAGTTCTGCTCGGACGCCACCACGTATATCATACGGTCGAACGGCCAGTCCTTGAACCTCACCAAAGCGGTGCCGATGTCCTGGGTCAGATACAGTGACGTGCCGTCACTGCGCAGCAGCACCTTCTGGTCAAGATTATACTCGGACAAATCAACCCAGATGGAACCGTCCTCGCGTTTTTCAAAGATTCCTTCCCTATATCCGCGCAATACCTCGTCCCTGCCGATACCAAAGGTCCGGCTTTCGTAATACACCTTGTCAAAGCTGATGCCGGTGGCCCGGTAGGTTTGTTCAATTCCCCCGATGGCCCAGCGATTCATTTTTTCCCATAGTGCGGTGACCTCGCGGTCACCTTTTTCCCATGCCTGAAGCATTGTCCGCGCTTTTTCCTCGGCGGTCGGGTCTTCCTTGGCCCAGCGGCTGAAGCGAACATAGAAATCGCCCACAAAGTGATCGCCCTTCAGCTGTTTTTCTTCGGGTGTCGAATTTTCCCCGAACTCTTTATAGGCAAGCATGGACTTACAGATATGAATGCCGCGGTCGTTAACAAGGTTGACCTTGAACACCTTGGCATCGCAGGCCTTCAGCACGCGGGAAAGGCTCTCACCCAGCGCGTCGTTGCGCAAGTGCCCCAGGTGCAGGGGCTTGTTTGTATTGGGGCAGGAGAACTCAAGGATAATCCGCTCCCCCGCTTTGCTGTTGTTTTTTCCGTATTCATCCCCCCGGCCCTGTATCTGTTCCAGGATCTCTGTACTGACGGTGGTACGATCCAAAGCAATATTCACGTACGGTCCGGCAGCCTGGACCCGCCGTGATCCCGACGCAAGCGTACGGGCCATATTTTCCGCAATCTGTTTGGGCGATTCTTTTAATACTTTGGCATAGGGAAACATGGGAAAAGCCAGGTCGCCCAGCTTTGAGTCCGGTGGTCTTTCACAAATAACCTGATCCGGATTAAAGAGGTTTTCCGTCAGGCCCTTTTCACGGGCGTATTCGTTCAATGCCAGAAGAACCGTTTCCTGCCAATGTCGTTTGTATCTCTGCATACATTCTCCTTATGTTTCTGGGTGAATCCTGCCCAAAAGTACCAGCATGCGTGTAAACCCCGCCGCGCCTTGCCGGCGGAACGAACCGAGGTCGGTGGTACAGGAGGTACATTCGTCAACAAGAGTGATCCGTTGTATGCCCCACTCCGTCACCAGATTGATGTTCGCCCGGTATAAATCGATAAAATACCGCCCCCCCCGCCTGCTCACCGTATTTTCCCCGAACTGCGCCGCAAAGCGCTCGGCCCGGGACTCATCAACAGCGTAACAGCAGGGGCCGATAGCAGGCCCCAGACATACCGATAATGACGAAGGATCGTATCCCAGCTTTTCTTTAAAAACAGTGAGCGCGCGGAGGACGATACCGGTCCCTTTCCAGCCGGAATGGACAATTCCACAAGCACCTCCGTCATTGCTTGTGATCAACAACGGCAGACAGTCCGCGACGGTTACTCCGATAAGATGTGCCGTACCGGCGCTTACCAGTCCGTCAGCAATTTCTGGATAAAAATCAGCGGGGACATTCTCTTTCTGCACCAATATGACCCTCTGCGTGTGTTCCTGATTTACGGTAAAAACATGATTGGGATTAATTCGCAGGCTCTGATAAAACATCCTTCTGTGCGGCAGCTTATCCCTCAGGTTGAATCCCATGTCGCCGGCGGTTTTCAGGGAAATAACCGCCTTCAGTCCGGTAGTCCCGGCTGCCGCTGTGGAAAGGGGAATACCGGCATATTGCTTCCGTGCGTACCTGATCAGTTTCTGCTTTGTAATCATTACCGTTCCGATTCTGCATTTAAACAGACAATTGTGTCAAAGTCAATCCGTCCGGGGGGAGAAATAAAAAAGGCAGGGAAACGCTTGACGTGTTCCGAACTACATAATAACCTATTAATAATTTATGGACTCTGATATTATTAACACCCTTATTCACCATGCGGAAAATTCTCAAAATCCATTTGTTGATTACAATAATTTTTTAAACTCGCTGACAATCTACGCCCAAAACAAAAATCCCAACCTGCTTCACCGCCTGAGTGACCATCAAATCGAGATTATCCCGACACTGGTAGAGTTGGAATACAAAGGAGACTGCACCCTTGTGCGCAAAGACGGAGTGGTTACCGGGGTCATTGTACACAGCGTTTTGGAAGATAAAATAAAGCACTATTTTTATTTGATTGAAAATGATCCGCAACTTCCGTTTCCCACGGAGGAGAGCTTTGCTTTCCCTATTCCACCGAAGATTCTGGAGAGTATAGATATTAATAGCGGTTTTGTTAACCTTCTGGGCTCTCTGGACGCGCTTAAAAAGTCCATTATCAAGATCGGCTTTCCGGGCAATGTCAAGAACCTTGTCGTCCCAAAAGAATATGTAAAAAGCAAACTGCTTGAGTGCTGTGTGTATAAGATCCAGGCGTACCTGCAGGAAAGAATGAATGTCGGCTATATGACCAGCAGGCTGGAGGTTGTTCTGTCCGGGACCATCACCGCCATTAAAAATATGCTGAACGACATTGTGACCAAACCAAAAAAAGCCATCGCCGGGCTGTATGATGTTGATGATTTTGCTTTTAAATTCTGGTCTCAGATGGGGAGCGTCATCATTCAGGATTTCAGAGAAAAAAAGGATACCTTAAAAGATGAACAGGGGTATTGTCAGGCGGCCTTTATCATCGGCATCTATATCGGTTACCAGAAGGCGGTTATCCAAAAAAAATATCAGAAAAGCCTCGATCAAAAACAGTTGGACATTCTGATAAAAAAACCGCCGTATGCATTTACCCTTGACGACCTCTATAATCTGAAAGACGGCAAGGGTGTCCGTTTTAGCGAAAAATATTCCAGAGAGTTTATCCACGATTTTATTTATCGGTCGACCAAGGTGGGGGACTCAAAGGAACTTCCTTTTTTGATCCGTCTTAAAATTGATGATGCGGTTGAATATTTTATTCAGAAAGACCTGATTATTCCTCTTTTCTTAAACAAACTGCATGAATGTGCCCGGGTAATCAAACTTGATTTAACTGAAGAGTGGCAGACACTCCTGAAAAATAATATAAAAATACCCAGTATGAAGAACGATACCGACTTCGAT
Source organism: uncultured Spirochaetaceae bacterium (assembly GCA_964634205.1). Lineage (GTDB taxonomy): Bacteria > Spirochaetota > Spirochaetia > SZUA-6 > RPPD01 > JAFGGG01. The sequence continues at coordinate 114,584 of CAZWKE010000006.1, read as the reverse complement.
GAAACTCTACGGAGACGGATAAAGTCACACTATAAACTGCTGTTCGCCCTGTTAAACCCCCATCTTTTGTACATCAGTAAACTTGAAACAAACATATCGCAAAATAATCTGCTGGCAATAGAACGTTATTTTACACGGGGAAACAAATTAAAGCCTCTTTCGGAGCTCTTGAACCTGAGCCGATCACGTCTTCTGCGTGAAATTAAAACACTGCTTCCGGTTTGGTGTACCGTGCCGGTATTGCGGCAATTATATTTTTTGTGCCGCTGGTTGTTCGGCAGGGGCAGGCAAAAGCGTAAACAGACGCTTAATTCAATGTGGGAGAAGATCAAACATGAGTTTAAAAGGGGAGTAGACAGGGAATACGCCGATCTTCTGGCTGAACATGAAAAGGTAAGTGTGATTCCGGTACAAAAACAGGCGGAAAGTGAAGAGGCAAAATCAAAGGACAAAGCACAGCAGTATAGAAAATCACTCCAGGATATACGGCAGCATCTTTTAGGAAAAAACATCAATCCGGAAAGCAGAATGAAAAGTCTGGTGGAAAAATGGAATCCGCTTTTTGATCCTGCCGCCAGGTCTGATCTTGAGGAGGACGTCAACGCCCTGATAAGGGATTTTTTACGGAGTATAAAACGCAGTTTTAAAATCAGGCCGCCCACACTGGAGCAGATTCATAACCTGGCGGCCGATCTGTCCATGAATAAAAATCTGAAAGAGATCAAGCGCAAAGAATCGCTGCGGATGTATATTGAGTTATATATGATAAAGATTCTGGAAGAGCGCTTTATTCACCAACTTTTGTAATATGAGATGTATTCTGATATTTTGTTTATGCGCCGCAAGTTTTTATTCCTGTGTTTCATCAGCCGGTACCGCGGCAGTGGCCCCGGCCGTCGTACCGACCGATGACAGTGTGGCCACGGTGGAAATACAGGACATCTCCAACCTGGGTGCGGGTTTATATATCGAAACCGATCCGCCTTACGCCAAAGTCTATCTCAACAATGATTTCTATGATAATACCCCGATGCGTGATACGGACCTTGACTATGGGGTATATTTTCTTACCATAAAAAAAGACGGGTATTATCCCTATTCCGCCTGGATTACCTATTCCGCCAAACAGCGATATTATAAGATCAGCCTGAAACCTATCCGCGGAACGCTTTCCCTGCAGGTGACACCTCAGAATGCCGTTATCGAGCTGGGCGGCAGGCGCATACCGCAGGGAGACAGTTCAGTCGCGGCAGGTTCATACATGCTGCGGGTTCGCGCCTTTGGTTACAGTGATTTCAGCCGGAAGGTGCACATCAGCGGAGATCAGAAAACCGCGCTGGTGATCGACTTAAAACCGGCCGTACAAAGCATCTCACACCTTTCCGCTCACAAGCAGGTTTTCAATCCCCATAATCCCGGAGTATTGGGACAAATAAACATTTCGTTTGCGGTAAGTAAAAGCGGTACGGGCCGGGCAGTAATATCTGATCAGGCCGGTAAACCGGTTTATACGCATACCTTTTCTCCGTTTACCACCTGGAACCAAACATTCAGCTGGAACGGGAAGAATGAACAAGGTGAGATCGTACCGAACGGCGAATACCGCGTTACAATCAGCCTTCCCGCCGTAAACGGCTCCGCTGCGGTCAGCGGCGAAACCACGATACGCGTGGATTCACGCTATGATATCCGTTATCGGAACCTGTGGAGTGGGGCAAGCGGTCTGCTTTACGCACCGACACTGGATATGCTTCCTTTGGGCAGCGTACAGTTCCAATCATTAATCGGAGTGCATTTTAACCCGTGGGCAGCGGAATCAGACCTGAAGGCCCCGGTGGTCCTGGGTACACGTGTCGGTCTCCCCCTTGATTCGGAACTGGACGGCAGTATCAAGTTTATTGTAAAAGATTTCGATCTTAATCCTCTGTTTGCCGCCTCGGCGGCCTATACGATCCGGCTTATCAAAACCGAGACGGCGCCCCGTTTCCGCCTGGGTGCGCAGGCAAAACTTGCCTACCAGCATGAGTATTCTTTGGATACCTTTACCGACTTCAGCGGCGGATCGCTGGGAGTTCCCATACAGCTTGACATAGGACCGCTTTCATTTGTACTCAGCGCCGAGATCATTTTCTCTTGGCATGATATCTCTTATTCCGAAATACGCGGCGGGGATTACGGCTTTTATTCCTGGGTTTACGGCCGTGCAGGAATATTTTACGACACCACCTACCTTCTCTGCGGCTTCTCATTCAGTGCGCGCAGTGCGCCGTTCTCCGAAGGATTTTCCATCGCCCTTCCCTTCCAGGCTGCTTTTGAACTGAACGCACTGATTCCTGATTCCCCGGTCTATATCTCGGGTATAGCGGCGATGGAATTCAATGATATCAATGATTTTTATCTCTTAACCGGTTTCGGGTTGGGAATACTCTGGTAGCGTGATGACACTGAAGCAGGAAAGCATCACTCCCGCTTTATTTGGCGGTAAACATAATTAATAAAATAAGACCGATGATCGAAGCAATAAGAAAAACCACCGCAACCTTATAAAACCACAACGGAAGACGCACCGCCCTTTTTTTTCGGTAAGAGACGCCATGCCATTGTCGCGTTTTTTTATCCGCGGTAATTCTGTTCTGTTTTATCTTTATCTTCATCCTTCGGCTCATATATCCGCAGGAAGGACAGCCGTAACGAAACTCCCGCGGCAGGGCCTCATATTTGCAGAGCGGACACATTACGGCAAAAAACACCCGTCGGCAGCCGGGGCAGCGCTCCACATTAATCGGAACCTGTTCACCGCAACTTTCGCAATAAAATTTGATCTGCATACGGTTACTCCCCTAGTGGATTTTCAGATCCGCCTTGGTAATGATGTCCTTGCCGTATAGCGTGGTAAAGAAAAACTCTTCGTATATTTTTAAGCGATTATCATAATAGCTGCTTGTCAGATCGATGGAATAGTAATTGACAATTTCGCTTATGGGTACGGGAAGCTTGTCTAACTGTATCCGTGCTTCAAGATAAAAACTTGAACATTTTAATTCACCAATAACCGTGTAATTTTTTCTGTCTTTCTGCCAGAGAATGACCTTACTGGTATCAGCCATGTCGTCGACAACCAGTTCAATAGTATATTTATTTTTCTCCTGCACGGCTCGTGATTTAAACAAATAAAAATAATAAGAAAGTCCCACGGTCATGCGGGAATAGCTTGAGATATAAACATACAGATAGCCGTCATTGCGATAGAGCTTAACCTGGTTTATGGCCGTTCCGCCTTTTCCCCAAAACAGAGAATGCTTGATCGGCACATAATTGACGCCGGTAAGACTTTGCTTTTTAAAATAGTCCGGAATGAAGCCGGGTGAAAAAACAGCGCTTGAAGGAATTACCTTCCAATCGTCATAATTATTATCAATAACGATCCTCCCCGGTACCACTGTTACCGCAGCCGTCGTCTGTTCACCGGATTCTTTTACCACCATCTTATAGGTCTCCTGCGCCAGATCGAATTCAATAATTTCATCGGCGTTTATTTGGAAACGTTTGCTTAAAACCGGCACCTGCTCCTTATCCGTGGTTCGCCAGAAACCAAGCAGATAATGGGTGCCCGGCGTCAGTGCGTCTATCTTTTGGGTGGACTGCGGTCCTACGGCAAAAAAGGTGACATTACCATTATTAATGTCCTGTACGCTTGGTTTCACGTCCCCCTGCATTCCTTCAGGATCAAGGCAATAATAAAACCAAGACGATCTGCGGTTTATCAATACCACAGTCCCGTTTTCTGCATACAGAGAAAGGCAGATCAGACAAAAAAGTAAAATCCCTACGAAACGTTTCATTATATCAACCACCTTATCTTATCTTCGGTATTTTCACCGGCTTCCTTCACTGCTTACGCACTGCCAGAATCGTCAGATCATCGTACTGTTCATCCTCTTTTAAATGCGAATAATACGAATAATCCGCGTCCTCTTTTTCTTCATCCTTATGTTTAAAGTAAACACCGTACTGCACAAAATAGTTCTGTAAAAATCCGTCGATCTTTTTATCGATATGGATGATGTCGTCTTTTGTTGCCGTGGGATCCGGGCACAGTCTGAATACCTTTTCCACGGCTACCAGCGCCAGCACCGCTTCATCCAGGGTGCCTTCACATTTTGTGAAATCAAACGTCAGTTCTTCTTCCGGAATCGGATTGTGATTCTTAATTAATGTATATGACTTTTTTTGAAACACCGACTCAATAATCTGTTCGATTCGTTTCATCCCCATTTCTTCACTCTCGCTGCCCTTGGTATGTGTCCCGTTATGTATCGCTCCGTCTTCAAGTGACGGCTCCATACAGGTTGTAAGAGAAAAATCCGTATCCCTGAACTTTCTTTTTGCCTCATCCAAACCATCGGTAAACAGGAACAGGGTATCACCCTTCTTTAACGTATAGGGTATCTGCTTGAAGCCGGACTGTGCCTCCACCAGCATGGACGGGAAAACCCCCGCGGCCGGTGCGTCCGGCAGTTTGAACTGGATTAGCTTCTTTTTTGTCGAATCATAAATCTGCATAAGGTTGTCACCGGCATTACAGAAATAACAGACGCCGGTTTTACTGTTGATCACACAGAGGGTAAGCGCGGCAAATCTCCCTTTGAAACCTCTTTCCTCAAGCATGTCGTTGATACGATAGGCAAGCTTTGAAATGTTTACTCCCGGATCTTTTAGTGTCCATTCCCTGAAAAAGGTAAGAAAGATGGTGGCAACCTCAACCATAATCAATGCCGCCGGCACTCCTTTCCCCGCCACATCACATTTTATCAGCGCATAGTGCACGTCATCCAGTTTCTTGAAATCAAAGTAGTCCCCGGAAACTCCTTTTGCCCCTTCATAATACCCAAACAATTCGATCTGCCTGTTGGTGTCATACCCTGTGGTCCGTTTTTTCCCATGCGAATCCAGTTCCAGGGGAATAAACATCTTCTGCACCTCTTTCCCGACGGTCAGCTCTTTATTGGCGATGGCCGCCTTTACCAAACCCTGTGTCATCTGGTTGACGGTATCGGCCAAATCCCTTATCTCATCATGAGTGCGGATATCTATGGTATGTCCTCTCAGTTTTTCCTTGTCCGCCGTGTCACGGATCACCGCCACGCCGGAACTCAGTTTTCTGATGGGGATAATGGTGATGGAAGCCATAATCAACGCACCGCTTACTCCCAAAATGATTGCTACCAGGGTAATGATTCCTATGCGGAACAGCAAATTATTTCTTGCAGTATTTATTTCTAAGAATATTTTTTCCATCGAAATCCCGATCCTTACGACACCCCAGACATAATTGTCATAGCCATGGTTTTTATCGATATACACCAGAAGTTTGTAAAAGGTATATGAATCGATCGAGCGGTCAAGATTCTGTGCATTATACTGGGGATAACTTCCCACCTTTTCACCAATGTCCTGTAACTCAGCGTCACGCTGTTTAATCAACTTTTGCTGTTGTTTGCTTAACTCCTCCAACCTGGCCATGGAGGCCTGGTCCGTCCGGTTTAACAGCTGATTGAACCGGCTGGTTAAATCGTCGATTTCCTTGTTCAGTGAACTGATCCGTTCCTGCGCGGTTTTATTTATTTCCCGGCGCAGTTTCTCTACAATCGGCGTAACATTATCCTCGATCTCGGATTTTATCAGCTGAAAATCACCGTCATTTTTCAGGCGCTTTTGGATATTGGGATCCTTGGCTGCCCAGACATGTTCAATACTGCTTAAATCGAGTTTCCCTCTCTCGGTATCTATGGCTCCCGTAGCCGGATTTATATACTGGGGCCCTGTTATAATGGCGAATTTCAATTCATCCATCTCCACCAGTTGGATAATCTCTCCCAGGGGGAGGGTCTGGCGATCGATCAGATATGTCTCGGCTCCGTTTGCCGTAAAACGCAAATCAGAAGAAACCTTTTCGAACAGTTTCGTGGCCAGGGTCTTTTGCTGGGTGTCTATGGTATAAAAACTAATGGGAATTGATACCATCAATATAATCAAGATAACCAGAATGGTGGTTAACAGGGTGTATTTTACCCGCAACCCCATTCCCTTTATCCGCAGCATGCGCAGTCTCTTTGTTTTTTCCATAGGCACCTCTTCTCCCCTGATAATGGCCAGGGCTTCCAAACGTATTGACCTGGCTTCTGTTCCCAATACAATAACTTTTCTGAATGTCAGGTATATCAGCGCGGCAAGTAAAAGAATAAAAAGCCACAAAATCACCTCGTTGAGTGAAAGGAAAAAGAACACCTTTCCCCGACCGCCGTTCGCCGCACCGTATAAATCCTCATATGGCCCGAACTTTACCGTACCGCTCGATTCAACCCGCAGTTCGCGCGAACCGGTAAAATACAACCCGCGTGTCGGATGAACAAGCCCGATACGATAATGTCCCTCGTCGATATTATCGAGCGGCAGTCGGTCAATGACCCTGTCGCTTTGTATATCATACTGCCCGTTTTGCAGACGAAAGGTATAATCATAGGGAGCAATCCCGTCTTTGTCGATTATAACCTCGGACACCTTGCCGCCCACGGAAAAACCACGACCATAAATGGTAAGAAATGTTCTGTTGCGGTTGTCCTGGCTGGAGCTCACACTGGTAATGTAGGTGACGGGAATATATTTATTGAGTCTGAAGGTAACGGATGCCGGTTTCCCCTTGTTCCCCGCCTTATCTATGGCCGCGACGGATATAGCCCAGATTCCGTTGTCAAGATTATTGAATGATATCTTTTGCTCGGTGGTAAGCACCACGTTGGGCGGAGAAGCCGCTACCGTCGAATTATAGGCGGTAATACCGGTATCCGGATTAAGCAATGACAACTTGTACGTATATCCCGCCAGGTCGGGATCACCCGGTCCCCGCCATTCAATCGTAAAAGAATTGGACAATAAAAATCCCTCGCTGTCGGTCGGAGGTCGTTGCAGCTCTACCGCCTGCGGGGCCGTTGTGTCCCTGGTATAGGAAACGGTACTCACGGCGGAGTAGTTCCCCGCGTTATCCTTTGCCACCAAATGGAAATACCAGGTGCCGTCGGACGGGATGGTAAAAGAATCCGCCCTGACGTTTTTTAACACCTGGGTCCCCTGGGCCAGAGAGAACTCCTTCTGCCTGGTCAACGCATAGACGTATCCTTCGATTCCTGAAGGATCACTTGGGGCAACCCAGGCAACATTGAGGCGGTTAAGCCTGCCGTATCCGTCGTTGTTGAAATTTCCGGCGATAATCCTCGGCTGCTTTACCGAATGATCCGGCTCCAGCAGGTATAATCGTGATGTGTTGGCCGTGATATTTTCCCAGAAAATATACAGCAGGTTGTTGATAAAGATCGGTCGGTCAAAACGTGACTTTCCCCTGATGGGGCTTAAATCTTTTGCCACCCAGTTGATCCCCTGGCGTGAGGCGAAAAATATATTTTCCGTACCCCTGCTGTCGTCGAACCACAAGAGGTATGGTTTGTCTTTATAAACGATAACCTGGGGATAATAGGAGTTTGAGCTTCCCCGGGTTATTCTTTCCGCGGGTTCGGTGATGTTTCCCGCACCGTCGATTTCCATGTAATAGATTTGGGGGGCACGACCGATACGATTGCGTTCCCATACCACAATCAGATGATCCTCGTACGGGATAATAAACGGGCGCTGATTGTATATCTGGCTGGGCATAATTTCCTGCCCGTTCATTGTCTCACTGAAATCGGTCAAGCGCCGTGCCCTGTCCCATGAATAGCCTCCGTTGCCGCTTGTTTTGAGGAAAAGCTGGTAATCATCCGCCCTGCCGCTTATTCTTGATTGAAAAATCACGTAGTCCTTGCCGTTGAAACTTGTGTGATAGGGTACGGAATGCAATCCCAATCCCTCACTTTTATCAACCAAAGCCTTTAAGCCCCCCCAGGTTTTACCTGAGTCGGAGACCGTATAGTAGATCCCCAGTTTTTCCTCAAGCTCGGCGGTAACAAACAACAGGTAATCACCGCGTGAGGTAATGAAAAGTCTGGGGACGACGATTGTATCCTGTGCTTTTATTACCGCCAGTTTTTCAAACGTCCTCCCGATATCCGCCGAGCGGTAAATGGTCACCTCTTTTTCGGCCGTGGCGACGGCGATGAAAATAACACCGGAACGATTGACAATAACAGAGAACAGGGGAGTCTGTTTGCCTTTGTAATTGAGGGGAGGAAGAAAACGCAGGTTGGACCTCCAGGTCCGTCCATTGTCCGTTGCCAGGAGTGAAAGATAGACGATTCCCCCGTCCGGACCGGTGGGAATAAACTCGTGCCAGACAACCACGCCCACGTTCCCGTATGAGGCGGCATCAATAAATTTAATGTTGCCTTCCGCCTTTACCAGGGGATTTTCCCAATAAAAGGTTTGAGCTGAAGCCGTCACGGAAAAAAACAAGAGTATATATAAGGTTATGATCCAATTCTTGATTTTATTTTCTCCTCTAACTCAACAACCTTTGTATTTCTGGCCTGCTGCGGAAAATCTCTTTTGATCTGGCCTAATAATTGTCTGGCCCTTAAATACTCTTTATTGTTATAACTCACAACAGCGGCATTATACAACTGCTGCGCTTCCACCGGGAGGATGGAACTGGGCGGTGCGATAATCTCATTGATCCGGTCTTTCAACACCGCCGCGGTCCGGTTAAAAGGATTAAGGCGGAGGGCATCATTCAGATACCCGATTGCGGTCTGGTAATCCTGATTGGCCCGGCTTTCTCTGGCCAGACGGACCAGCTCATTTGAACGTGCCTGGTCGGCCTGACTGGGTTGCCTGGCCCTGATCCCCACCAGTTCCTCTGCCCGCCGCACCTTGCCGTTGATACCGGGATACCGCGAATCAATCTCCTGTACATCCTGATAAACGGCATAGGCCTCAAGATAGTTTTGCTTACTGAGCAGCTGATCGGCGTTTTTCACCTGGAGGGTCAGGTAGCGGTTGAAATCGGCTCTTGTCCGGGTTGCCTGTTCTATTTTATACAACAGTACACGGCTGTCCCGGTGATAGGGATACGAGCGGAGAATCAGGGCTATCTTATCCCTGGCACTCTGAAAAAGCTTATCGGCCTGCTCTTTGTCTCCTTTTTTCAATGCCGCAACCCCGTCATAATAGTCCTTGTTTGCCAGGTTAAACAACTGTGTCATTTCAGCATAGTTAACCTCTTCTTCTTTTATCTCCCTGCTGGAACGCGCGGAAAGTGCATTGCGGACGATATCCAGCCAGATAACGATTTCTTGATCCGGTTTTGCGGGATTGATCTCATTACTGAGATCCTGGGCACGCAGCAACAGATTTTCGGCATCCTCGAACAACAGCTGCCGATAATCATTCTGGGCCCGGTTGATCAGATTACGTACCTCAATGATGGACTGGTTTTTCCATTTTTCCATTATTTCCTTGTCAAAGGCAATAAAGTCCTGGTCAACCATCTTCCGTATTTCCGGGTCCTCTTCATAGTTAAGCGCCTGGGTCAGCTCCTCACTCGCATTTCGCAGCTGGTCCTTGGCCTGGGCAAAGCGGTTGTTTTCAAAGGAGCGACGGGCATTGTTATAATCGGCCAACCCCTTTTCCCTGTGTTGACCGGCTTCGTAGCTTTGTTTACGCGCCAAAGCAAGATCATCCTGCATGCCGCTTTTCAACCGTTCAGCGTCATTTTTAATTTGCCCGGCATCCGAAACCGCCTTACGAATGGCACGATCCTCAGAGATATATTTATCCGAGTGACTCCATTTTTGGTTGAAATCATTGATATCACGGGCAAGTTTGGTAAGCGTATTATCGGTCTGCTCCAACTGTGCCAGCGCCCGGGAAGGTTGTTTGTTCTTAATAAGTTCCTGAGCCGGTTTGATATCCTTTTGCCCCTGCTCCAGGGTTTTTTTAAACAGATCAACCTGCGCCTCCAACATTACCCTGATGGCATTTTTTTCCAGGTCCTGATACGTACCCGAAACGTCCTCCACCTTGGCAAGCATATCCCGGGCCGAAGAACCGGCATCACCGATCGAATAGCCGTTGTTATTTATTTCATCAAGATACTTCACCTGCTTCTGCCAGGTGACAGCCAGGCTTTGCACATCCGTAACGGTTTGTCGTATTTCAGCGCGGTAGGTTTCAAGCTCTGCATCCGTTTGCGGCGGTTGGGTTAAATATTTCTGTTTTTGATCGTTGAAAGTAATCAGACGTATGTAGGACCTGGCCTCTTTTGCCCGTTCCTGCGCCTGCAGAAATTCGGGCACCCGCGGTTTAATCCTTGCCCACTCCTCTTTATCAAGCGTTTTTTTATCCCTATTTAAAATAACGAACATCCATTGCGCGGAATATTTTACCTGCCACAAATACAGTGTATACACGCGTTCGAAGTTTTTAGCGGACCGGGCAAAATCTTTGCTTTGAAATTGTTGTTTGGCATTAACATAGATCGGTTCGGCCACATGATTGATTCTGTCGGCAAGTATGGTCACGTACTGCTCCCACTGCCGCTGGATAGTATACAGGATGCCCTCGGTGTGATCACTATAGTCCCTGCCGTGGATAACACGGTAGAGATAATACAGGTGGTAATCGCCTTTTGCCTTGTTGTAGCGTTTTTTTATGCTTTCGTTAATACTTTGTATATTGTCCGCGACCCGGTTAACCGCAAAATACAGTTGTAACAATGAGTTAACATCCGCCCTCACGGTTTCGGCCTCTGCCGCGAGCTTGTCCGGTGAAAGCGTGCTTACCCTGAAGGCAAAGCCGTCCACCGACTGTTTTATTTTGGGAAGCAGATCATCAAAGCGCTTAATAAGCGTGGTAAGTGAAGCGGAGATGTTGCGGACACTGTTTTTTATCCCTGCCGTATACGCGGTATTATCGTAGAAATCCTTTTGATGCAGGGCAAAAACCTGTGTATACAACTCAAGTGCCTTTTTATAGTCACCGGCTTGCAGGGAAAGCGCCGCCTGATCCATGATAGCCAGGAATTTTTTCAGATTTATGGCTACCCAGGCATTTTCGCGGGCCTCCGTCAGTATTTTTTTCCCCAGGGCCGACGGAGAGCTGTCCAAGGCCTCAAGTTCGGCAATTTTATCATAGATTGCCTTCTCATCCCCTTTTTCAAGCAGAGCCATAAACTCTTTCAGTTTTTTATTGTATTCCTCACGCATGGAACGTATTTTATCCAGCAAAAAGCGTATGGTATTGCTTTTCCCGGGATCGGATTTCATTGTCTGAATAAGTAATTTTTCCGCGTCGGTCAGTTTTTTTTGCTCGATTAACTTCTTTGCCTGCGCGATCGGGTCCCCTGCCGGCGGCTCCTGGGCATAGAAAGCGGGCAAAATAACAGCAATGAGTATAAAACTGATAAGTACGACTCTAAAAAAAGGCATAGTTTGCTGAAAATCCCCTGTTCGCGTCACTCCTTTTTGCGATATGTTATAAATATACTCTCATTCTATCTTATTTTCGACACGGCAATTATTATTATTATTTATTTTAGGATACATCCGAAATTTACTATTAAGTATAATGTTATAGTTTTTCTGAACATTTTATTGTATAATATATTATAGAGATGTGCTACCGAGTATTTCTTATAATTCTACTGCTCGCAAGTCCTCTGTTGGTATGGGGCGATTTTAATAACTTCTACTATGACTGGAGTTCATTTTTCTCTCCCCTGCTGGATGAAAACGCCGGATTGACACTCTTTCCGTCACTCTTTATCCCCATGGGGGGGCGCTACGAGGGTATGGGAACCGCCTTCACCGCGGTTTCCAATGACAGTTCCTTTCTGGAATCAAACCCCGCCGGCAGCTCACAGCTTCCCTTTAGCGAATTCTCCCTTTTTCATCACAGCTGGATAATGGATGCCAATATCGAAGGGATCGTCTACGCCACGCGCTTTGAAGATTTCGGTTTGGCGGGCGGACTTAAATTCCTTTATGTACCCTTTAACGAGAAGGATGAGTGGGGCCGTGCCGGAGGAAAAGGCTATTACATGGAAACGATTGCCATGGTGAACGCCTCATATAATTTTCTTTCCAACTACTATTTTGACGGGATCTCAGTGGGTGCCACCTTAAAAGGCGCCTACATGTACATTCCCCCCAGTATTTACCCGAATCAATCGGTTCTGACCGCGATGATGGATTTTGGAGTGCTTACCCGCTTTAATTTTCTCAAACTCGACGAATCGCACGCCAATAATTTTTCCGTCGGGATTACATTACGGAATTTAAGCCCTTTCGACACCGGTGATCCGCTGCCCCTTATTGCCACGGCGGGTATAGCCTATGCTCCGATTCATTCACTCCTGTTTTCATTAGATTTCAATTACCCCATCAGTCTTAATCCAGATGTGTATCCTGCAGAGAACTGGTATATCTCAGGAGGATTTTCCGTGGGCATCACCTCTTTTCTCTCCATTCAGGGTGGTGTGCGTTTGAAGGCGGCCAATCCCCAAATCAGCCTGGGAACGGAAATTGATTTAAAAACAGTAACCTTTATAGTAAATTACAATGTCGATCTTGCCAGCGGCGTTGACCCGTTGGACAAGTTCAGCATCCAGGCGAAATTCAACCTTGGGGACCAGGGCCGTGCGGCCAACCTGGCCAAAGCAGAAGATCTGTATTTGCAGGGACTGAGTGCGTATACGGACGGAGACTATTTTAAAGCCATCCGCCTCTGGCAGCAGGCCCTTGATGTTGACAAGAAATATACACCTGCCTCGGAATATATCGCCATTACCAAAGAAACCCTGAATCTGCAGAAGGACCTGGAACAGATTAAAATTCTTCCGGAAGACAAGTCCTTACAGTAGCCTACAGCAAAAACGATAATTTCTCTTTTATAAAAGCGGACTTGTCTTTTAAACCGATATTTCCCGTATGGAGAAACAGGTATTGCGGTTTGTGTGAATCCAGAAATACCGTCCCCGCGCTTTCTTTGAGTAAGCGCACCACCTTTTCCGCCGAGACACGGGAAAGCCTGGCAAAACAGACTGCCGCCCTGCCTTGCTTTTCTTTGATGGAAGAAATAAACAGCTTGGCACAGATAATCCTGATCTCAGCAATCGATAAAATACTGTGCAGTTCATCCGGCAGCGCCCCGAACCGGTCGGTAAGTTCCCGGTAGACCCGTTCCAGGTCCTGTTCGGTATTTATCGAGGCGATTTTTTTATATACCTCCATTTTTTCCATCATATCTTCGATGTAACTGTCGGGGATAAAACCGGTGTATTCCAGCTCCAGGTACAGTTCCGGGGGCTGCTCCTGCTGTTCGTCTTTGTCCCGTTCGGCAATTGCCTCATCCAGGAGTTTCATATACATGTCAAACCCCACGGCCAGGATGTCTCCGTGTTGTTCCCTTCCCAGCAGGTTGCCTGCGCCCCGCAGCTCCAGATCCTTAAGGGCGATTTTAAAGCCCGAACCAAGCTCGGTATAATTGGAAATTATCTTTAAGCGGCGCATGGCAAGCTCGGTCAGGGCTTTTTTCCCGGGATAGAGCAGGTAGGCGTAAGCCGGTACATCGGAACGCCCCACCCGGCCGCGCAGCTGATACAACTGTGAAAGTCCCATCATGTCCGCACGATCGATGATTATGGTGTTCACATTGGGGATATCGATTCCGTTCTCAATAATCGAAGTGGAAAGCAGGAGGTCGTAATTACGGTGGATAAAATCATGCATGATATCTTCCAACTCATGTCCCTGCATCCTCCCGTGTGCCACCGCGATGCGGATCTGCGGAAAAAGCCGGGTCAATAGCTCATGAATATGGGCGATGGTATTTACACGGTTATGCAGGAAAAACACCTGGCCGCCGCGGCCGGTTTCCCTCAGGATGGCATTGGTGATAATGGTCTCATTAAACTCCATCACAAACGTTTCTATGGGAAGCCGGTTCAGCGGGGGGGTGTTGATCAATGACATGTCCTTGATTTTTGTCAGTGACATATACAACGTCCTGGGAATCGGTGTGGCGGTCAGGATCAGGCAGTCGATATTGCTTTTCAACTCCTTTATTTTTTCCTTGTCCTTTACCCCGAACCGCTGCTCCTCATCGATGATCAACAGTCCCAGATTCTTAAATTGTACATCACGCTGCAGAATTCTGTGGGTCCCGATGATGATGTCCGTACCACCGCCGCTGGTTTTCCCAATGATGCCTTTCTGCTTTTTTTTCTCCACAAACCGTGAAAGCATCCGGATTTCAACGGGAAATCCTTTAAAGCGCTCGGAAAATGTTTCGTAGTGTTGTTCGGCCAGAATGGTTGTCGGGGCAAGCAGGGCAACCTGTCTCCCGCCCATAACCGCTTTAAACGCGGCCCTGAGGGCTATCTCTGTTTTCCCGTATCCCACATCCCCGCAGATCAGCCGTTCCATCGGATACGGACTTTCCATATCCCTTTTCACCTCCCTGATACAGGCAAGCTGGTCTTTGGTTTCCTCGAATTCGAATCCGGCCTCAAATTCGTTCTGCCATTCGCTGTCCTGTTCAAAGCTGATTCCCTGCTTGGCCTTCCGCTCGGAATAAAGATGAAGCAGACTTCCGGCCAGATCTTCCACCGAATCCTTTACCTTTTGTTTCCTGGTGGACCACGCTTTCCCCCCGATTTTATCCAGTTTCGGTTTTCGTCCGCCGACGGCAACATAACGCTGAATAAGATTTACCTGTTCCGTGGGAATAAAGATAAACTCTTTTTCCGCGTACTCAAGCTTTATATAATCCCGCTCAAATCCCCTGGCGCTTATGCGCTCTATGCCGCAGTAGATACCGATACCATGCTGTAAATGTACGATATAATCCCCCTGCTCCAGATCAATAAATGATTCAACCGGTTCGGTCTTGTATCGCTGCATGGCCGCGGCGGCACGCATTTTTCTTCTGAATATCTCATTTTCCTTGATAACCATTATTTTTAAATCCGGGATACAACACCCCGCGGAAACGGACAACGGCAGTACCGTCACCTCATACTCCTTCAACAGATGCGCAATTCGTTCGGCCTGTGCCGCATACCCGGCAAAAATAAAAACCTCGTATCCCGCCTGCAGCATCCCCTCAAGTTCCTGTTTGAAGTAACTGATGTTGCCGAAAAATGAACGCGGCGGATCGGAGGGAAAGCTGATCTGGGTATGCCCTGCCTGCTGTTTAAACTCGGATGAAAAATCAATCCGGTAGGGGTAATCATTCACCACATGTGTAAAATCATTCAGTATCATTTCCGGCGCGGCGGCAATTTTTCTTTGCCCCCGCACACGCTCAAACAACTCCCGGTATTCGCCGCCTATAATTTCCGCACTGTTTGCAAGCGCTTCACTGTCCTGCAGCACCAGCAGACAGTCATCACGGCAATAATCCAGGGGGGTTGCCGTCGAGTGAAAAAAAAGAGGAATAAAATACTCCAACCCGCACAACTCCGGATTAAGCTGCATACATTCCAGCAGGTCATTAATATCTTCTTCACCAAAACCGTGTTTTTTAAGCCGACCGGAAAAAACCTCGATATTTTTCTCATTAAACACCAGCTCCCGCAGCGGATAGATGATTGCCTCCCCGGTTTCGGATGAGGAGAGCTGTGTTGCCGGATCAAAAAACCTCAGGTTGGCAATACGGTCAAAATCCAGGACAACGCGCAGAGCCTGTTCATATCCGGGGACAAAGATATCGATCACCTCTCCCCTGACGGCGCATTCGGTCTTCATGCTTACCTTGGGCACACGGGAATATCCGAGTTTTTCCAATAGTTGTAAGAACCGGTCCCGCTTGATTGTCATACCCACGGTAAGGATAATGGTGGAAGATTTTATGGCCTCCAGCGGCGGCAGCGGGGTAAGGAATGCCCTCAGGGGCATTATCACCATTAACGGTTCAGGCCGCATAAGCCTGTTTAACACCTTAACCCGCTGGGCAAACACTTCGGTTGTGGCGGACACGTCACTATAGGGAAGTGTGTTCCAGGCAGGAAAAAAAAGCACACGATGATCCGCAAAAAGCGCAATGTCCTGATACACCTCACGCGCCCGGGCCTCACTGCCGGTGACAATCAGCGTATGGCGGGGACAACCGGAAAAAATCTCGGCGTTGAGTATGGAAAAAAATCCACCCGATACTCCCCGCACGGTCAGCGGCAGGGCGTGTTCACGCACGTGTGAGACTATTTTTTTATAGGCGGCGCTGTTTTTTAATTGTAATTTAAGTTTATTTATGAATAATTTTATCATAGGTATTTACCGAAAATTAAAAAAAACAAGGAGATACCAGATTGAAATACATAGCATTTTGCCTTCTGTTGGTTTCTACCATTTCCATTTTCGCACAAAACACACAAGATATTCAATTTGAAATACGGTATTACAATCAAAAAATATATTTTCTGGGCGATGAAATCAAGGTAAAACTTACTCTCACAAACAAAGGTACCGATACTTTTCATTTTAAAGTAGCCGACGACAAGACCTTTAACGTGGATTTTGATGTGCGGACAACTACCAATATTGCCAGCCCGCACGCAGAGAACTTTATCAGTCAAACTACAACAGATCAATACGTTTTTTACCGTAATATCAGCCTTGAACCTGATGAGGAATACAGTATAGTCGAAAATATCACCGATTATATCAAACTGGAAAAGCCGGGACTCTATATTGTCCAGGGACTGTTTTACCCCGAACTACGCCGGGGAAATATGCCTTCCAAGCTTACTTCAAACAAACTTACCCTAAATGTGCGACCTCCGGTAAACATGCCCGAAATGCGTACTGTGGTTGAGGCCGAAACCATGAAATCGCTTAAACGTGAGGCGCTCTCTCCCGACAAGGTGGTTGCCTATACCATTCATGCACGACAGCATGCCTCCCAGACCGGCGAATGGGAACGGTTTTTCCTTTACCTTGACCTGCAGGGGCTGTACATGCAATACGAACCGCGCAAGAAGGAGTACATGAACAGTTCCGAACAACAGCGCAGAATACTGCTTGCCCGTTATAAAGAAAATCTGAAAAAAGAACGCGTGGACCAGGATATCCTGCTCATTCCCACCTCAACCAATATTGTGGAAACGTGGTATACGGGGAATGAGGCCCAGGTTAAGGTTGATGAGTATTTCGAGTATCCGGATTTTACCGATAAAAGACGTTATGTTTATTACCTTCACAAAGAAAATCAAACCTGGTTAATTTATAAGTATGAAGTTACCAACAGACCCAAGGTACCCAAACAGTGAAAGCTGTTTTTGTTTCGAAGGACAGTAAGCCTTTTAATGTTATCCGTTATCACTTTACCCCGCTTTCATTTGCTGTTGCCCTCGAATCGGAACCCACGTCTCTTGTCGAAACTATAAGACAGACGCCGTATGACCTGATTATTTTCAACACCCTGGATTTTCCACGGCATTGGAAACCGGTGCTGAAACTGATTAGGGAATATTACAGCAAAGAACAGACCGTATTTATTCTGCTTACCGGCGCTTCGTTCGGATTTGAAGAAGCGGCTAAAGCCATTTTCCTGGGGGCCAATGGTTTGGTTAATATAAACCTTTCGGAAAAACAGGAAATAGCACGTTTGGAAGAGATATTCAAACGGTATCACATGGTAGGCGAGAAAAGAAGATTCAACCGTATTGTACCGGGCAGATATGATGTATTCAATTTGGTGTTTACCACGCCGCGCGGATTTCTCCTCGTTCCCGGTATAATTATGGATATCTCCATCCAGGGAGCAATGTTTAAACCGTTTCACGAGCGTCCACTTATCGGCTTACGTAAGGATGATGTAATCCCCGACTGTTCTTTGCGGTTGGGTGATACTATTACTTCGGTGGAATGCAGAATAACCCGAATTAATGACACTATTGGGCTTGAGTTTACCTCATTTAACGAAGACGCGCATCACCAGCTTTTTACATACCTTATGGAACGCTCCGCAAGAAGACTGAAACACAGCCGGGAGGGTTAATTAATATTTATTTTTTCCAACAACAGGTCCGCGGCTTTTTTAAACGCGGTTACCGCCGGTCGGCGGTGAAAACCGATAATAACACTTAATCCGCTGTTTATTGTCTCATGGATAAAATTGGAAAACAGTTTCAGGTAAGCCACCTTGTTTATGCGGTTGTCTTTATCCCGCAGCATAAGGTTCCCCAGGTTCAAGGTTGAAATAACGGTTGATATCTGACGAATTATCACCGGATAAAGTGTCTTTATCAGGGTAAAATATCCTGATCTATATGCTTCATTCTTCTCCACAAGGTTGCGGATCTGTTCCCGGCGGTTTCTGATACGCAAACCCTTTTTGTTCTTTTTTTTCGGGATAAAATCGTTTATCACCTTTAGTACGGTTTTTGACTGCAGCAGTTTATACAGTGAGAAGTAAAACGTGTACACACCGGCCTGGTTAACCAGCTGATCACTAAAATCCGCTTTCGCCTCATTTATTGAAATTAAAAGCAGTCCGATCTGTTTGTCCAGCGCTCTGTGCATATTTATTTCCGTGGTAAAAGTGAACGGATTTGCCGATTCTTCCGCGGCACGCAGTGCCCGTTCTAGGTATTCGATCAGAGTTGTGAGTGTTTGCATGAGTTTGTCATTTTGGATGGTCAGTAAAAAATGTTTTAATTCACCCTGTTCGGACCTGTTGAAAATACTCATTTTTTTAATGTTCCCCGCCGGATTTCTCCCTTCGGGCAGATGGCTGATAAAATTCGTAATCAATACCTTCTTCAGGTATTCACCGAGTTCACCCATAAATTTATCGACATTGGATATCTTTTTACTGTGAATGATAAAATATCGGATAAGATGAAACAGTTTTTCCGATATATGCAGTTCTCGTTTCAAATCATTAATCCGCTGTTCCTGCATAAAACACGCCAGATCAAGCAGACAGCGCTGAATATTAATGGCGGCCGACGGATTTGTCTGCAGCAGATCAAGGGCCGCATCATGGGGAATAAAGGCGATATTATTGATATTGCGTGTTACAATCTTACCCAGCTTTAATTCTGCTGAAACATTTTTGTTATAATTTCCGACAACATCCACCGGATTGAAATCAGAATCCGGGGTATACATATATTTATTATGCCAGAGATGAATTTGTAACTTTGGTTCAATCTCCAGCACGCTTTTGATATACCCCCCGGCCGAAACATGCGCCGCGGGTTCCGCATTAGTAACAAGGACCAGGTTTGTCGTATAACGCAAAAACGCCAGGTTATCGTCATATCTGATGCCCGCGGGCAGGTCATAAATTATTACGTCGTAACTGGAGTTCAGATCATTGATAAATCTGTTGTACAAGCTTTCCAGCATCTCTTTACTCTGTCCCTGCTTCAGCTTGGCAAGGGGAAAAATAATATCGAAATTCCGGAATACCTTGAGTATGTGCGAATGGAGTGTTTCTTTTTTCCGGGAGGTTTCATCCCCGTATACGATGGCTTCCGCTTCATTGATATCAAGCATGGTGGCGATATTTGAAAGCGGGTCAAGATCGATTAATCCCACCCGTAAATCTTTTTTAGCGTAATATAACGCCAGATTTATCGATGTCGTTGTTTTCCCCACCCCCCCTTTTCCGGAGCTGATGGCGATGGTCTTTTGTGAAAGTCTTTTAAGCATTCTCTTTTGTCCCACGATATCACTCCCTCAAAAACACATTGTATACATTTTCAGCATTTTTTAAAATAGCTTTTCCAAAGTTATGAAACAAATTTAAAATTGTAGAAGTTATTGCCTTTCCCGGGCCGGTTTCGGTACTATAGCATGAGGAGAGAGTTTATGGCGCAAACATTGGAACAAAGGATTGCAATTCACACCGGAGATATTACCAAACTCCATGTTGATGTGATCGTCAACGCGGCGAATTCCAGTCTGATGGGCGGCGGCGGGGTGGATGGGGCGATTCACCGCGGTGCGGGTCCGGAACTGCCGGCGGAATGCAAAAAAATCAGGAGTGAACAGTATCCGCAAGGTTTGCCGACCGGACAAGCGGTACTAACCGGTGCGGGGAGATTACCCTGTACATACGTGATCCATACGGTCGGCCCGGTATGGCGGTCCGCGGATGCCGCCGAACTTGACCGCAAACTTGCGGACTGCTATCGCAACAGTCTGCTTATCGCGGAAAAATACAGGCTGCACAGCATTGCCTTCCCCGCTGTATCCACCGGTATCTACGGCTTCCCCAGAGACAGGGCGGCGGTGATCGCGTATAAAACCGTGACGGATTTCCTTTCCACCCATGAAATACCGCAAAAGGTATATTTTGTTTTTTTTACCGGGCAGGATACCGCTATTTTTAAAGAAAACACAACATCCCTATGACCGTACCGGCCTCTCTTAATTATAAAGAAATCGATGTGCTTTTGACTGAACTTGCCCTTCCCGGCTGCAGAATCCAGGAGATCGCTCAACCACGGCCGGAATATCTTGTCTTTGAGCTGTTCGGCAGAAAACAACGTTTTAACCTGCTTATGGTATGTAAACCGGGATACTGCAGAATGCATCGCTTCAGCGGAGAATTGGGGAAAGGCGGAAAACCACAGCGTTTTGTCAGTTTTCTGCGCGCTCATGTCCGCAATGGCTATATACAGGATGCGCACCAGATTGACGGAGAAAGGATTGTCAATATAGAGGTCGTCTCGGGGTCCGAGACGGTACTGCTTTGGTTGAGACTCTGGTCCGCGGCACCCAACCTGATTGTAACGGATAAACAAGGGACTATCCTTGACGCGATGTTTCGCAGGCCCGCCCGAGGTGAGATTTCAGGTGGACATTTTTCATTGCAGACAGCCTTGGCAAAAAAGAAGTCATCACCACAAAAGGAATATCGTGTACGTGATTTCCCGGGGCAAGGTGATCTTAATGCACGGGTCGAAACGTATTTTTCCGCAATAGAGCGGAATGAAAACCTGGAAAAGCTAAAGGCAGCACTGCGAAACCGTCTTACCCAGATGGAAAACCGTTTGCTGTTAAAATTAGAGAATATTAAAACTCGTTCCATATACACCGCGGATTATGAACACTATAAGGAAGCGGGCGACCTGATAATGGGCGCGTTACATTCGCTGCACAAAGGAGAGAAAAACCTCCATATCGCGGATTACTATCATGGAAACACGCCGATCGATATCCCTCTGAAAACCGAACTTTCCCCGACGGAAAACGCTGAAGAGTACTATCGCAAATATAAAAAGGCAAAACAGGAGTACCTGCGGCTGCAAACGGACCAGGCGGATACCGAACAAGAACTGGAACGTATCCGCGCCCGTTTAAGCGATGTTTTAACCGGTGATGATCCGCAAAAATTGCGCGAACTTATGAAGAAAACAAAGGGTACTTCGCGTGCGAAAAAAAACATCAACTCACCCGGGTTGAGATTTATGTCAAACGGGTTTACGATCTTTGTGGGCAGAAGCTCAAAAGAAAATGAGTTACTGCTGCGTAAAAAAATGCGGGGGAATGATTATTGGCTGCACTGCAGGGACTATCCCGGCTCCTACGTTTTTATCAAAAGCATACGCGGAAAAAGTATCCCGCTTGAAACTCTTCTGGATGCCGGGAATCTGGCTTTGGCCTATAGTAAAGCCCGGAGTTCGGATAAGATAAACGTGTATTATACGCAGGTGAAATATCTGAAAAAGATTAAAGGCGGCAAACCCGGTCTTGTCATTCCCACACAGGAAAAAAATCTTTTTATATCCAAAGATTCCGCCCGTCTGAAGCGTTTGCGAGATTCATTAAAACTTGATATTGAAAATTGAAGCATAAACCACTAAGCTATTCTTAGAGGAGTTTTTCGTATAGTGAAAATCAGGGAGCCCATTGTCGAGGGAATCTTTTATCCTTCGAATGAAAAGCACGCCACACAACTTTTACAGAAACTAATGACCCAGGCCGGCGACAAGCGGGGGGATGCCTTTGCGATTATGGCGCCGCACGCCGGGTATCGGTATGCCGGTCCGATCGCCGCGTCCTCCTTCCTTTCAGCCGCCGGGAGAAATATCAAGTCCGTCGTTATATTGGCACCGATGCACCGTGATCCCCAGGATGAGATATACCTTCCGGAATCCGAGAGCTTCAGAACACCCCTTGGATTTATACAGGTCGACCATGATCTACTGGATGACCTCATCGAATGCAGCACCCTTTTTTTTAAGAATGATATTCCGCATCTTGAAGAGCATTGTATCGAAGTACAGCTTCCGTTTGTACAGTATTTGTTTCCTGAAGCAAAAATAATTCCCCTTCTGTTGGGAAAGGTGACTGCCGGGAAGGTGAAACTGCTCGCAAACGCATTACAGGTTGTTTTCGCCGAGAGATATTCCGAAACCTTGTTTATTATCTCCGCGAACCTTACCTCCTACATCAAAGGCTCGGATGCCAAACCGGAAGCCGACAGGCTGCTTCAGCTTATACGGCAGGGCGACGGGAAAGAGATACTGGATGCATATGCTCAAAAGAAAATCAGCTCGTGCGGAGTGGGATGTATCGCGACACTGCTTTCCTTTAAAAACATCACGATTGTACCCAGAATCATATCACACGGCTGCTCGGCGGATACGAATTTCAACTATAAGGAGCAGGTTCACTATGCGGCGATATCATTTTATATAAAAGAGGATAAAAAAAATGGATTTTGAATTAAGTCAGGAAGAGAAAATAATCCTGTTAAAGACCGCACGTTTGTCCATTGCCGCAAGGCTTAGGCATGAAGCCATACAATATCCGGAACCGACCTCGAATCTGCAGGTCCACGGCGGTGCTTTTGTCAGCCTGCACATTGCCGGCAAACTCCGCGGCTGTATCGGTTATATTCAAGCCATAAAACCCTTGTTTGAGACAATAAAAGAAATGGCCATCTCAGCCGCTTTTAGTGACCCCCGCTTTGTTCCCCTGGCGGAAAGCGAACTGGATAAAGCAGAGATTGAAATATCGGTAATTTCACCTCTGAAAAAAATCGAGGATATCGAAGCGATAAAGATCGGAAAGCACGGTATTATGATCAGAAGAGGTCTTTATTCAGGATTACTCCTGCCCCAGGTGGCGACACAATACGGCTGGGATCGTGAACAATTTTTGTTTCATACCTGTCAAAAAGCGGGACTACCCGGAAACTGCTGGAAACTTAATGATGTAGAGATTGAAATATTCAGTGCTATTGTGTTTAGCGAAAAAGAATTTGACCTGACGTATACCGCCGACTGAAGGCACCATCAAGCGGAACAAAAGGGATTTTCGCATTGGAATCCTGTTTTTCCGGTTTTTCTGAAATGTTCCAACCGGCGAATGGTAATCTCGGCAAACAGCGGATCATTATCCGCGGTAAAGCAGCGTCTTCCGTCTATTTCCGCGGCAAGTAATGTTGTGCCCGAATGAGAAAACAGGTCAACAACAGGGCTCTGTGATATTCCCGCTGATTCACATATGCGCAGCAGCGCTTTCAACGGTTTCTGGGCGTACGCGCCCGGTACATTTTCCTGCATACGGTAAAACACCTGTTGAATATCAATCCAGACATTGCCCGCCCGTATAGTTGAAGATTTACTACGGGCTATGTTTTCCTGTATTTCTCCTCCAACCGTTTTGTAATATCCCTTCAGCACCTTTGGAATATCGGTATACACCACATGGAAGTCCGGTTTTCCCTTCGTATAATAAAGCAACTCCTGCCTTACGGACATCCAATTTTTTTGTGTACCATACCCCCGTTGGTTCCGCATGGTGATAAAGCTGCGTGAGTGAAGTTCCTCGAAATCCCGCATCAGGATGATAAAATCCGCCAGGGGTTGAAAACCCGCGTTCTGATCCGCTCCCAACCAGACATAAAAATGGGCATCCGTTTTTAAGACATGCAAGGCGTTTTTCAGCCATTTCCTGGAAAAATCCAGGTATTCCGCGATGGTATATTGAAACAGATTACTCGTGTTTTTGCGCGCCAAACGGAGATTATACGGAGGATCGTTGATTATCAGGTCTGTCTGCTCACCGTCCATCAGTTTCGCTACCTCCGAAGACCGTGTGGCGTCCAGACAACCGACACGATGCCCGCGCAGCGGGTCCAGCCAGATCTCGCCCGGGCGCAAGCGGCAGAAACGCAGCAGTTTCTGCCGCAATCGGTTGTCTGCATCAATTCTGGGGAGTGCTTCACGCATTATTAAAAGTACTGTACCAGAGTGCGGATAAAAAATCAAACCATGGGCTGTTCGGCAATTATCATTTTGAACAATTGGGCATCATTTAAAATTGCTGTGGCTATTTACGGTTTTTTTAAAGTATGGTTATATGGTTAGCGGAGAGGGATGATGGATTTTCAAAAATTAAAAGAACAACTCGACCTGCCTATTTCAGCGTTGCAGTTTACCGCTTTTGATTTTGAAACAACGGGGCTTTATCCTGATAAAGACCGGATTATCGAAATCGGAGCGGTAAAGTTTACCCTGCAAGAGGAGGGAACACGTTTTTCCACACTGATAGATCCTTCCATCCCCGTTCCTCCCGCAGCCACAAAGATAAACGGGATAACCGATGACATGCTCAGGGGAAAACCCAAAATACATGAGGTGTTACCGCACTTCAGCAGTTTTATCGGTGACTCCGTTCTGGTGGCCCATAATGCCTCATTTGATATGGGCTTCCTACGTTTCTGGCTTTCCTCGTGCAATTTGAAACCGATAGAAAACCATGCAATCGATACGGTCGAATTTGCAAAACAAACCGTTTCCGGAATGAAAAAATACAGTCTCTCCTATCTTTGCAGCGTACTGGAGCTTCCGGTCTCCTCATCACACCGCGCGCTTGATGACGCCCAAGCCTGCCGGGAGCTTTTTCTTTATTGTTCGTCATTGTTACCGGATAAAGATACGCGTACGTTAAAACAACTGTATATTTGATTCTCAGCGGAAAAGAATGTCTACGATTCTATTGATATAAAGCAGGACCAGTTCCCGTTTTTTGGCCTCGGTCAGACTGATTTTTCCCGTCTGGTCCGCCGTACCGGTAGTACCCGGTGTGGTTGGCGT
>CAZWKE010000006.1:54820-89436 GCA_964634205.1 uncultured Spirochaetaceae bacterium | reverse complement strand
GTACCCGGTGTTGTCGGTGTGGCGGCCGTCCCGGTAATGATACGTTGGATATCCTGATCGGTTAACACCGCCCCCTGCGGCTGTAAGAAGCTTCTGAAGGCAAGGCGAACATCGGCCACCTTCGAATACGAAATCTTTCGCTGCTGGTCGAGATCATCGGGATTCACCCAACCGGAGATTGTGATACTGTCTCCCTTGCCCCCGAACTGTATGGTGCGTGTGCCCTGGATAAAGGCATTGCCGTTAGCGTCTATTTGTGTAACCCGGGTAACGAGTTCTGTTTTTAGGCTGTAATTTTCCCGGCCCTGTATGGACCTGTCCCCGCGCGCCAGCGCACGGGGCAGAAATGAAAACAGATCCCCATATTCCCCGCCGCTGAACTCCAGAGTAATGGTTTTAGAATCTTTGCTGGAAGAATCAAAGCGTAAATTCATGCTGGCATCAATTTCAACAACAACGATATCGCCTATCGCCAGCGCGGAAGTTCCCGCTATATAGCCCGGAAAGGTATCGTCCCACAGGCTCTCCGCCGGTAAACTCCCGCACATAAGCATGAAAAAACAAATTCCCATGATTCTTTTCAGCATGTAAAACCCCTACTATAATTATCAGCAGGAACGGTGAATAAATTGAACCTATTTCTTCTTGTGACGGTTTTTTCTGAGTTTTTTCTTTCTTTTGTGCGTAGCAATCTTGTGTCTTTTTCTTTTTCTACCGCAAGGCACCGTGTATCACCCCTTTCTAAGGTTTTGTAAATCCTACTCATCGCTCTATTTTATTATAAGCACAACCGCGGTTCGAGTCAAACAGCGAGCGCACTATTACAGCAATTTTCATTTTGAACCATTCAATAGTATCCGAAGCAGATGATGCAGTACAGGTATAAAAAAATAATCGTTCAAAATGAAAATTGCTGTATCAACATGCTTCGGCAGGCAAATTTAAAATTGCTTGCGCTATTATGCGAATAAATCGGTTCAGAGTCAAGAGGCCGAGCCGGACAAGAGAAAGTCCCGCATCCTGTTTTCTATTCCTGAAATATCATCAGCAGCTATCCACTGCACCCCGGGGATGCTTTTAAAAAAGGTAAGCTGGCGTTTGGCATATTGTTTTGAATGACGTTTTATGTTTTTTTTCACCTCGGCCAGCGTACAACAATCTTTTTGCATTTGGAAGAATTCCTTGTACCCGATTCCGCGCATACCGGGGTCGTGTTCATTATATCCGCGGGCAACCAGTCTTTTTATCTCTGCCGGCAGCCCCCGGGTAAACATCTCTTCAACCCTGTCTTCAATACGCGTATAAAGCTCCTGTCTTTCGCGTGACAATCCAAGCAAAAGCATGCGGTAATCGGTTCGCGGCCGCTGCGGTATGTGATAGGCTGAAAGCGGCTTCCCGCTGCTTTTAATGATTTCCAGGGCCCGCTGTATGCGGTAGCTGTCGTTTATGTTTATTTTGGCGGCACTTACCGGATCGGCCTCCTTCAGTTCCTTATAAAGGGCTTCCCTGCCCTTTTGCTGAAACTCATTTCTCACCTGCATGCGTATTTCCGGATTTCCCGGAGGCGACGGCGGCAGACCGTAAATAAAGCTGCGGATATAGTATGCCGTGCCGCCGCAGATAACGGGGAGGTTCTGCCGTTTTGCAATCCCGTCTATCAACGCTTCCGCCATTTCTACAAAATTCCCGGCGTTAAACTGGCGGGACGGATCGGCAATATCAATCAGGTGATGCGGTATTTTTTTGCGCAGTGTGCGATCCGGCTTGGCGGTACCGATATCCATATATTTATACACCTGCATCGAGTCCGCGTTTATAATTTCGATATTGTACTCGCCTAACGCGGTGATGACCTGGGTTTTTCCGACGGCCGTGGGTCCGAAAATAATTATGATTGATTGTAAGGACTTATTCTTCCAGTTTATACTGAATTTCTTCATTCAAAATTTGTTTTAAGGCAACCGAAACAAATTTCTTTTGATACTGTTCCAAATCATCTTCTTCGGTACTGCTGATCTGAGCAACACGTTTAATGGTTGCGCACGCCAGTAAATACATGTTCCCCGTATTCTTTTCCAATAAATCTAAAGGTAATATCATTTTTCACTCCGCCGGCACTATAGCATAGTTTCAACTGTGTGTAAAGCATATTGCCTGCTAATCAATAAATCCGCGCTTCCGTATATAATCAATGATGGCCTGCGTAACATAATACTGATCACCTTCCTCAGTATCAACGATCAGGTCGGCAAAATCGTACAGAGTGTTGTCGATGGCATACAGCCGGTAAAAACGATTATGGTCCTTACGGTCACGCTCGTTTGTCTCTTTATAGGCGGTGGAGAAATCCTTGTTTTCCCTCCGGGCAATCCTTGCCGCCCTGACACGGAGTGACGCCTCAAGGTACACCTTTATCTCCGCGTGTTTTAACAACCAGATGGCTAGACGTGAACCGAGTACACAACCGCCCCCGTCGGCAAGCTGCACCTGTTTTTTATCCAGGTAAAGGTCATAGCGGTTGTCCGTTTCGGCCTTGTCCATGATTTCCTCAAATGAAACACCGTTCTCCGCCGCGATATTATGAAAAGTATAGTTAATATGCCGCAACCCCAGCTTTTCCGCCACCATGTTGGAGACCACGGTGTTTCCACACCCGCTTTTACCCGATATGGCAATCGTTAATCTATTCGACATTTCGCAGTTGCTCTCTGATCCTTTCAATCAATTCTTTAATGATAATGGCGGCGTTGTTCATCTCAATAATAAGACTCTTGGCACTGATGGTGTTTATTTCGCGATTTAACTCCTGGCAGATAAAATCGAGCTTTTTTCCGACCGGTTCCTGCGTGTCTATATGAGAGGAAAAACTGGTGACATGTGTTTTTAATCTCATGACCTCCTCATTTATATCAAAACGGATAAGCAGCGCGGCGATTTCGGCCAATATTCGCGTTTCATCAATGTCTTTTCCCAATATGTCGTTAAATTTCTGCCTGACCGTCTGTGTCACTTTTTTTTCGATATCCGGTACCAGTTGTTCGATTTTGTTCACTTCCTTATCGAGGCTGTCGATCATCCGCCCGATGTCTTGGGCGATTTTTTCGCCTTCCTTCATTCGGGATTGTACAAGTTGTTCAAGGGCTTCTACAAGTACCGGCTGTACCACATCCCAATATTTTTCATAATCAAACGTGCGATAAGTTTTTAATAACCCTTCTATGCGTAAAAGATGTGATAGATGCAGTTCGTCATGCAGGCCCGCCAGATTTGTTAACTCGCGCAACGCCTGTACATGCGCTTCCAGGCCTTTTTTATCAATAACGATTTCGGTTTCCTCATTAAAGTTCTTCACCTTGATGAATAGTTCAATACGACCCCGTTTCAGACGGCCGGTAATTTCCTGTCTTATCTTGTCTTCAAGCCTTCCCAGGTAGGGTGGAAGCGCCAGGTTCACATCCAGGAAACGGTTGTTATAGGACTTTACCTCGATATTGATATTGAAATCCTCGTCACTATATTCATTGAAACCGAAACCGGTCATACTATTCATTACGGTTATCCTCCACTCCCCGTTGATGGGAGAAATATTCAAACAGTCTTTTGCCGAGCTGCCAGTTGTTTCCGGCGCCCATGGTAATAAAAAGATCGCCCTCTTTAAGTCCGGTCTGTAAAAATCCGTATGCGTCCATCACCTCTTCATAAAAACTCACATCGGCGCGGTGCTTTTTTACTTCCGTAAAAAGATCATGCCCTGATACCGTACCGGTGTCCTTTTCCCGTGCACTGGCATATATTTTATGCAGGATGACCCGGTCGGCAAAACGAAAACATTGTCCGAACTCATGCAGGAGTGCTTTTGTGCGCGAATAAGTATGGGACATAAAATCCACCACAATCCTTCTTTCAGGATAGTATTCTTTTAACCCTTCCAAAGTTGTTCGTACCGCGGTGGGATGATGCGCATAATCGTCCATAAATAGAATACCGGCCGCGTTACCGATGATTTCACTCCTGCGTCTGCTCCCGCTAAACTGCATAAGCCCCTGTCTGATCTTTTCCATCACCGTATCATCGCACGGGATCTTCTCTTTTTCAAGAATTCGCAGTGATAAGGCAGCAGCGGCCGTAGCGTTGAGGACCGAATGTTTTCCGGGTATATGGACCCGAAAAACATCGTCGAATCCACGCAGAGAAAAGTCTGTTTTCCCTCCGGCAAAGCTGATACTTGTTATTTGAAACGGACCTTCCGCCCGCAGCCCATACGGAATCAGCTTGAGATCGGGCCGTTTATGTTTGATGATGAGAACAGCCTTTTTTACCCCGGCATCGTCACTGCAATAAATAAGGTCACCGCCCGCGGGTAAAAGTTCCGCATACGAGACAAAGGCGGCGATAATATCGTCCAGGTCCTTGAAGTAATCCAGGTGATCCTTTTCAATACTGGTAATAATGATGCGGTGGGGTTTAAACTTCAAAAAATGTCTTCGATACTCACAGGTCTCGGCGACAAAGTATTTATCTCCCCCCGTATAGGCGGAGGAATAATCCAATGACGGGACCTGCGACCCCACCAGTACAGTGACCGGCAGACCCAGATTTTTCAGGATTGTTCCGGTCATGGCCGTGGTGGTGGTCTTTCCGTGGACACCGGCCACCCCGCTTGCATCCGTTTCCGCTGATAATGCGCCTAAGGCCTCGGCATAAGAAACCGTCCTGAGTTCCAATTGGGCCGCCCGACGCAGCTCCGGATTGGTCTGTGGGGAGTAGGCACTTGAATACACAACCAGATCCAGATCAGGAGTAATATGGGTTTCCCGGAACGATTCATGATAGGAAATCCCCAGTTTCTGCAGAATGGCGTCCGTATAAAACACCTCATTCGTGTCTGAACCACTCAGACGGGCACCACGGGCAAATAATACTTCGGCAAGGGCGGTCATCCCCACACCCTTGATGCCTATCATATGGATGCGCATATCCTTGTACTGCATGGGAATATAGTACATATCACCGGACTTTTTTCAAGAGTATCAGGCAAGGTATTTTCTATTCTATTGACGGAAGAAGCCGCTCGGTTTTTAGCCCTTGATGCTTTCCAGCTTCTTTTCATCAAGCTGGTTCTGCCGTTTTTTCATCCTGAACACGAGTTTATCATTCCTGATATCAACAATAATCTGGTCACCGCCCTTAAACTTCCCTTTCAGCATTTCTAATGACAGCGGGTCTTCAACGTCTTTTTGCAGTGTCCGGCGCAGCGGCCGCGCCCCGTATTTTTCATCATAGCCTTTTTGAATCAGGTATTCCTTGGCCTTTTTCTTAAACTCAATTGCAATATGCATCTCCAGCACCCGCTCTTTTATCTCATCAATCATGATTTCCAGGATCTTGTAGAGATGCTCTTTTTTCAGGCTGTGAAACACCACGATCTCATCGATACGGTTTAAAAACTCGGGATTAAACGCCTTCTTCAGTTCACTTAAGGCCGAGGACTTTATGTCCTTGTAATTCATAATCCCGTCCTGGTTGCGGAATCCCAGGGCCGAATCACGGTTGATGTCCCGCGCACCCACGTTGGATGTCATGATCAACACCGTGTTTCGAAAAGAAACAATATGCCCCAGGTTGTCCTGAAGCTGGCCTTCTTCCAGAATCTGCAGCAGCAGGTTGAATACATCGGGGTGTGCCTTTTCGATCTCATCCAACAGAATAACGCTATACGGTCTTCTGCGTATTTTTTCGGTTAACAGCCCGCCTTCTTCATACCCGATATACCCCGGAGGGGCCCCGACAAGTCTGGAAACATTATGTTTTTCCATAAAATCAGACATATCGATTCTGACCAATGCGTCCTGGTCTCCGAACAAAAATTCTGCCAGGGTCTTGGCAAGCAGGGTCTTCCCCACCCCGGTAGGGCCAAGAAATATAAACGAACCCAGCGGTCTTCTGGGTGAGCTTAAGCCCGTGCGTGACCTGCGGATGGCCGAGGCCACGACATTTATAGCCTCATTCTGGGCGATGATCTTCCGGTGCAGCTCCTCTTCGATATTAAGCAGGCGCTCCGATTCTTTCTGCACAATTCGTGAGAGCGGGATGTCGGTCATACTGGCAAGGATGTGCTGGACATCCTCATCGGTTACCAGGTTCTCTTCAATTTGCAGATCACTTTCCCAGGTGTTTTTCATATCAGATACTTTTTCTTTGAGCTTTAACACCGTATCCCGGACGGAGGCTGCCTTTTCGTAATTTTGTGTGTTCACAAGATTGATCTTATCGATGGTCAATCTTTCGATTTCGTGTTCCAGATCAATCAGCTCTTTTGGTTTTACATTGTTTTTTATGCGTTTTCTGGCTCCGGCCTCATCAATCAGGTCTATTGCCTTGTCCGGCAGATGCCGCTCGTTGACATAACGGCCGGAAAGGATAGCGGCCGCTTCCAGGGCCTCTTCGGTGTATTTTACCTTGTGGTATTCCTCATACCGGGATTTAATGCCTTTTAAAATTTCAATTGTCTCTTCCACGCTCGGCTCCCTGACAAAAATCGTCTGGAACCTGCGCTCCAGGGCCGCATCCTTTTCAATATATTTCTTATATTCATTCAATGTCGTTGCCCCGATACACTGCAGTTCGCCGCGTGAGAGGGCGGGCTTTAACATATTGGAGGCGTCTATGGCACCTTCGGCACCGCCTGCCCCGATTATCGTATGCAGCTCATCAATAAAGAGGATAATATTTTCCGCGGCGATAATCTCTTTCATCACTCGTTTCAGACGCTCTTCAAATTCACCGCGGTATTTTGTTCCCGCCACCAGTGATGCCAGATCTAAAATCAACACCCGCTTGCCCAACAACACTTCAGGAGCGGTACTGTCCACGATACGCTGGGCCAGGCCTTCGACAATCGCCGTTTTCCCGACACCCGGATCCCCGATCAGCACGGGATTGTTTTTGGTTCTGCGCGCCAGGATCTGGATAACCCGTTCGATCTCCTTTACCCTGCCGATGACCGGATCAAGCTTTGTATCCCGTGCCAGGGCGGTCAGGTCCCGTGAAAACTCATCAAGCGTGGGAGTATTTTTCTTGTAGTATGACAGTGATTTCTTTTTATTGTACACGTCCCTCTCATGCATATCGCCCATACCGCTCAGACGCAGAATCACTTCACGCAGCAGCTCAGCGTCGATGTTAAGTTTTGAAAGAAAGCGGGAGGTGATGCTTCCCGGTTCCTTGGCCGCTGCAATAAGCAGGTGTTCGGTACCGATATATTCATGTCCCATGGATTTGGCCTCTTCGGCCGATACCTCGAGCATGCGTTTGCCCCGTTTTGAGGGACTCACCGCACCGATGATGATTCCGCCCTTTTTTTTGGGCAGACTTCGTTCTATTTCTTCCTGCATTTCTGTCACATCAACCTTGATGCGCTGCAGGGCCTTAATT
The DNA here is from genome assembly GCA_964634205.1 of uncultured Spirochaetaceae bacterium. Lineage (GTDB taxonomy): Bacteria > Spirochaetota > Spirochaetia > SZUA-6 > RPPD01 > JAFGGG01. The sequence goes on along the minus strand of CAZWKE010000006.1, from coordinate 82,002 downwards.
GCCACCCCGTCACCGTCCCGCAGCAAGGCCAGAACCACATGTTCGGGCAGCAGTTGGTCCGCGTTAAAGCGTCTGGCTTCCTCCTGGGCCAGAATTGTCAAGACTTTTCTTGCTCGTTCCGTTAATCCCTTAAACATTACTCTCCTCCGCTGATTTCCAAAGTAGAAAGTCGTTCCCTGATAAGTTTTGCCCTGGTAAAATCCACAAGCATATTATCGACCTCTTCTTCATCCCCAAGCATATTTATAATGTGATACTTTTGAATATTAAAAATCAAGGCCGTTATCATATGTATACTAATCCCTTTCAGTAAATTCAAGGCCAGTCCCGTTCTTAATGTAGAAAGCAATCCGATGGCTTCTTTGGCGGTGATACTTCTGCAGTAGAGAAGAATACCCAAAGCCCGGTAAATCTTATCCAATACCATCACCCGCTCCTTCTTCAACATTTCCTCTTTTGCCTTCCTCTCATAATTTACTAACTGAACGGCGATGTCTTCAAGGTTTTCGATGATTTCTTTTTCACTCACCCCCAGGGAAACCTGGTTGGAAATCTGATAAATATCTCCCAATGAATCCTGACCGTCACTGAAAAAGCCCTTGATCGACACTCCCAACTGCACGATCGTTTTAATAGCCTTGGATATCAGTGACGTAGAAACCAGCGCCGGCAGATGGAGCATAAGTGATGCCCGCATTCCGGTGCCGATGTTGGTCAAGGAAGAGCTTAAATATCCCCATTCAAGGGATACCGCATAGTTCAGATTAGCCTCAAGCTCCACGTCCAGGGCATCCACTTCCCTGTATGCGTCTTTTAATGCCAGCCCGCTCTTAAAATCAGCCATTTTCAGATGATCCGTCTCATTAATCATAGCACACATTGCATTACGTTTCTTAAGCACAACCGCTTTACTATTGGCTATGGAAAACTCTTGCGTAATCAGGTTCTTCTCCAGCAGCAGCTTGCGTGACAGCGGTTTCAAGGAATCAAGCTGATACACCGAAAAATCTTCTTTTTCTTTTAGCGCGGAAAATGCATTAATGACCAGATTTTTGACCTTTTCTTCCTCGTCAAAGGCAAGTACGCCCGGGAAACAAAACCCCGCCAGATTGCGTGATAATCTTACCCGGCTGGAGATCACCACGTCATCCTGCGGTCCCTCTCGGTCAAACCAGGTGCCTATTGTATTAAGTTCCGACTGTGCCATCTTACCTGCCCCCGACCTTTTCCTGCATCACCTTTATCTTATCCCGCAACACCGCGGCCTCCTCATAATCCTCCCGTTCCAGGGCCTCGTCCAGTTTGATTTTCAGGCTTTGAATATCATCAACATACATTTTATACGCCTGTAATTTTAACGGATACTTGCCTTTGTGTGAGATGCTGCCGAACATCTTATGCATCAGCACCCGGATCTGTTTTGAGAACACGGTAAAACACTCACTGCACCCCAGGCGTCCGGTTTTTTTGAATTTATCAAAGGTAAACTTGCATTTTGGACAAACGGTCTTTACCGGGCCTTTTTTCAGTCCGGATTTAATATCCATCAGGTTATTAAGCAGTTCCCCGATTGAAAAATCCTCATTCTCATTAATTGTATTTATACCCCGTACCGCGGCGCAGCTTTGGCAAAGATGAAGCTCTATCTCTTCTTTGCCCACTATCTGCTTAATATGAAATACCGCATCCCGGATGCAACAAATCTCGCACGTCATTTTTTCTTCCTAGTATTAAGTATATGAATTTTTATAAAAAAATATAATAAAATATTCTCTTAAAAGTAACTATTTATGTTCAGCCCTGCAAGAGGTAATCGTTAATATTTGCGGATTACTTCCAGAGGCTTGATCTTACCCGCCATTCGCGCCGGGAAATAAGAAAAGCAGACGGACAGCAATAGGGTTGAAAACCCGATAATCGCCATATAATTGAACTCCAGGCGGATGGGTATTTTTTCCAGGTAAAACTCGGGATTCAGCAGGTAAATATGGTCAAAATGCTGGGTGCCGGCAAAAGGGCGTATGATAATTCCGATAAACACCAGTGAATAGTTGATGACCGCCTCGATACCGCTGATCACCTCATTGATATTCACCGCGATCAGCAGTCCGATCAGGCTGCCGACTATCGTACCGATAAAACCGCTTACGAACCCCACAATCGTGAATGAGAGGGTAACCGTTCCCGGACCGGCGCCCATACTCTTTAGGATGCCGATCTCCTGAATTTTGTCCATCACTACCATCACCATGGACGATGAAATATTCACCGCCGCCACCACCACAATAAGCATCATAATAAACAACAACAACCATTTGGTGGTTTCATAGGCTTTGTAGTGGTTTTCTTTCATGGCATACCATGAATTGACGCTCCCGATGTTCGGATTATTTTGCATACTCGCCTGGATTTTTTTTCCAAGAACGCGATAATGCTTAAAAGGATCAGTAACCTTTATTTTCAGGTATTCTTCGGATTGATTAAAGGCCAGCATGTGTTCCCCGGTCTCGGATGAAACAAATACCGCCGCCTTATCCAGTTCCTCGTAGCCGATGGTATAAATCCCTACTATTTTCAGCCGGTTCGGCCTGGGCACAACACGCAGGCTACCGTCTCTCTGTTCAGAATTGTAGGTCAGTATTTTAAGGGTATCACCGACCGTAAGACCAAGCTCCCGGGCCAGGGGCCTGCCGACAATGACGGATTTTTTTTGATCCAGTCCAAATGAACCCTCGGTCAGTTTAAAATACTTTCTGAAACCCGGATCCGTTGTATAGAGATTCGCGGGAACCGCGCGCACGTTTACAATATCTTTTTTACTTCCGGAAAAAATAAGACCCAACCCCTGTCTTTCCACTATGACGCTTGTTACCTCGGGGACGGCCTTGATATCCTTTAAAATCGAGTCCGTCTCCTTTTTATTCAGATCGGCAAATATTTGTGCCTGAAAATGGAAGGTGTCAAACTCGATAAAACGCGCGGTGATTCCTTCAATCATGCCGGAGGCCGCTTCCAACACCACAATGACCGGAATCAGGCTGAGTGCAATTCCCAGAATGGAGCTCAACATATGATGCCGGAACTCATTACTCCCCTTGTTCCTGCTGCGAAAGATGTTCAAACTGAATAGCAGTGCGGTTTTAATGCTCATCGATTTTTTAACACCCCGTGCTCCAACAGATAACTTTTGTGACCGCGCTGGATTATTCCCGTATCATGGGTTGCCATGACCATGGTTTTATTATAACGACCTACCAATTCAAACAGCAGATTGAGGACGATTTCTGAGTTCTTCTCATCCAGATTTCCGGTCGGCTCATCGGCCAGAATCAGTTTCGGACTGTTTATCAGGGCCCTGGCCACCGCAACCCGCTGCCGTTCGCCGCCTGAGAGTTCCGACGGGTAATGATCCTTACGCTTTTCAAGCCCCACGTCACCAAGAAACTCTAAAGCCTTGCTTCTGGCCTCTTTTAACGGCAGGTCGGCAATAACACAGGGAAGCATCACGTTTTCCAGGGCGGTAAAATCTTTCAACAGGTAGTGAAACTGAAAGATAAACCCGATAATCCTGTTACGGTAATCGGTAAGCTCATACTCATTTAACCCCGTTATGACTACACCGCCGACACTGATCTCCCCCCCGCTTACCTCATCCAATCCACCGATCATATTGAGCAGGGTGCTTTTCCCTGATCCACTTTCTCCGGTAATCAGCACCGTGGTCCCCTCATCAACCGTAAGATCGACGGCTTTCAGAACCTCCAGATTTTCGGCACTCGTGTGATAGATCTTTTTTACCTCACTCAATGTAACCAGACACATACTATTATTCATACCTCAATACTTTCATAGGTTTTACTCTTGCCACTTTCCGTGAAGCAATGAAGGCCGCCCCAATGGACGACAGCAGGGCGAAAAGAAATATCAGTATGGATTCCGGAAACAACACCCGGCTTGGTACTTCCTTTAAATAAAACACTGTGGGAGAAAACGGTGAGATAACCCGTCCAAGTCGTATGTTACCGGTAAAAGGGGTCAATACGTATTCCAGTGCTTCTATGCAGGTATTGATAACGGTGACAAAAAGATCGAATATTCCATTAATATGGTTGGCAACAAGCAGACCCAGAATCATTCCCAGGAGTCCTCCCAAGAACCCGATCAGGAACCCCTCAAACACAAAGATAGACTGGATCTCCCCCGGAGAGGAGCCGATGGCCTTTAGGATACCGATCTCCTCGATTCTTTCGTGCACCATCCTCCGCAACGAGTTGAGAATGTTAAAGCCTACCACGATAAAAATAAGGCCGACCAATACCATCATCATGATTTTTTCCATTAACAAAGCCCCGAAAAATCCCTTGTTGAACTCTCTCCAGGTCTCCACCCGAAAAGCCGGACTGCCGATTATTTGTTCGATCTCTCTCTTTACACTTTGATCCGCAAAACGGTCCTTGAGCTTTACGCCGTAGCTTAAAGAAAGGGAGCCACGTTTAAGTGCCTCGGGGAAAAACTTGGCAGCGGTCTGCAAAGAAATAAACAGGATGTTTTTATCGATCTCATTATACCCGCTTTTAAAAATCCCCGTTACCAGAAAGTGTTTTTCCTCGGTTTCCGAAGTGGTGCCGGTAAGGTCTGAAACCGAGGTAAGGGTAATATAATCGCCCTCCTCTACCCGCAACTGGCTGGCCAGCACCGTACCGATGACCACGGAATACGGTTTGGAAATGTCAAACTCGCTTTCCACTTGTGCATCATTCAAGGTTGTCTGGCCGAACAATCTTTTTTTAAACGCCCGGTCGCGTTTCAGAATATCGACGGGCACTCCCCGCACCATACCCCCCTGAAGTTGATGCGTATACCCTTCAATAAGTACCTGCTCCTCGGAAAAGGGGATAACGGTGGTTACCTGAGGGATATTCCGGATCGCTTGTACCTTTTCTTGACTCAGGGCAGTCCCCTCTTTGGCGGAAATCTGGATATGATATGAGCTGATCTCAAGGATATTATTAATATAATTGAGTTGGAACCCGTTCATTACCGCCAACACCCCGGTAAGCGTCATCACCCCGACCGTTACACCCAGAATTGAAAGCAGAGAGGAGGCGAACCCCTTGCTTTTTCGCCTGGCCTTAAAATAGCGTAATGAAGTAAAAAATATATATCTCAATTTCACTGGTTTTCCCCAAACTCACGTGTTTTTTCCACTTTCCCGTCCACAATAAACTCTTCTTTTACCTTTTTGTCATTCTTATAGTATACACGCAAAAACACTTCATTATCACGGTATATTTCCTCATAGTAACTACCTTCCCCGGTATAATAGGTTGTTTTTTCATGGAACCCCCTGCGCCAGTATTCCTCTTTGACCAGTTTGTCGGAATCATCATAAAAATATCTCCATTCCTCTATCCCCAACGGGCCCTTTACCCGTTTGATACTGAGTCGTCCGCGGGAATCATACTCAAAACTCACCGTTGAAGCTTTGCGTGTGTCTCCCGTAGCCTCCTCGCTTAACAACTTACCCTCTTTATCGTATATACGCACCACACCGGTATTGTTCAGATGATCCGCCTCTTCCTCGCGTGTAATCTTCCCGGTCTCCGGGTTATAGACAACCACCCGTGATTTTTCAAGTGTTTCGTCCTTCCACTGCTCCCAGTCTATCACCCTGCCCGCTCTGTCGAACCGTGTAATATACAGCCTTTCATCAAGATATTCCCGTTGTTCAACCAAAACACCGCTGCCGTATTCAAAGCGGGAAATCCGCATATTGCCGTTGGGCCAGATACGAATGACACTGCGCAGCCTTCCCATGCGGCTAAGTGTATAGTAATCCTCATAAAGAAGCTTCCGGTCCTTGTCGAAGGTTTCCACCTTTGACAGGCCGCGTCGGGAATAATAATACAATTTCTTTTCAGTCAATTCGTTGTCAGAATAAAGGCGTTCCTCTGCAATACCGCCGTTTTTGTTGTACAACAGTACCGACACAAGTTTATTGTCGTCATATTCCGACTCTTGGAGCTTTCGCCGCCGTTTGTCATACACGGTTTCCCAGCGCTTAATCTCCACCTGGTTTTTTAAAAGACGTTTGATGTGCGTACTGCCCCTGGCTTCCAGGGTAACCACATACTCAAACTCATCGACGCGATACCAGTCGATCTTTTCCAGGGTTATTCCGATATCGTCTGATCTGAAGTATTCAATATCGGAAAAGGCCGGGGATGCCAGCACCAGCAATAGTATGAGAACATACAATCCCTTCATCAACCGCCCAGAAGTGAGTCGAGATAAAAAGCCGTATCAAACACCCGCAGGTCTTCCGGTTTTTCACCAATACCGAGAAAAGAAAAGGCCAGCCCCAGCTGTCTGCAGAGTGACACAACCATACCGCCTTTTGCCGCCGAATCATACTTGGCAAGCATCACACTGTCAATAGTAAGCACCTGGTGAAACACCTCGGCCTGGCGCAGGGCGTTCTGCCCGGTTGTTGCGTCTATGACCAGCAGTTTATGATACCTGTTGCCGCCGAGTTTCCCGCCGACAATCTTATCGATTTTTGAAAGTTCCCGTACCAGATTTTCCTTATTATGCATTCTCCCCGAAGTATCAATAAGCAGTGCCTGTGATTTTCTTGCCAGCGCGGCATCGATGGAATCAAAGACCACGGCGCCCGGGTCAGCTCCCGGTGCCTGGTGAATAACCTTTAACGCAAGCCGTTGGCCCCATAATTTCAGTTGATCGACGGCTGCGGCCCTGAAGGTATCGGCTGCCGCAAGCATAATGTCCGGCTTACCGGGGAATCCCCGCAGGTAATGCGCCAGTTTGGCGATGGACGTGGTTTTACCCACACCGTTGACGCCCAAGACCAGAAAAATATTCAGTTTATCCGGTTCAAGCTTGATCCGTGTTGTTCTAATAATAGTTCCCATGATCTTTTTTAACTCGGCAATAAACTCATCCGCCTTTTTCAGTCGTTCCTGCTTGATTGCCCGGCGCAGTTCGTCCGCAAGCTCCATGGTGACCTGCGGGCCGATATCCGCCTGCAAAAGCAGTTCTTCCAATTCCTCAAAAAACTCCTCATCCGCCCTTCCCCTGCCAAACAGAGCTTTCAAGCGTTTTCCCAGTTGTAATCTCTGTGCCATTGTTTCCTCTTCTATCCGAATATTATCCCTGCGGTCTGTCCCCTGCACGGATGTATAAAATCAAATCATAAATCGTTCTGGCGAATAAAACACAATTTATAAAAACACCCCAACGGTAGGTATAAAAGAAAATTCTGCTTTCTTCATTAAACCCCGCGTTTGCATAATCGTAGTACAAACCGAAACTGAATAACGTAAAGGGTAATGATATCAGAAAAGCCCCAAACGAATTATAAAAATTAAGCGCCATTTTTTCCTGATATTCAGTAGGATCAATATAACTTTTTAAAAGCCCTATTTCAATACGCCCGGGACTGCCCGGTCCAATCCGGGTAAAATAATCCCCGTAATCCTTCTTTTTCAGCAACAGCTTGCTCATCACAAACGGTTTTTCAATGATGAGCGGTGTTTTTCCCACCCATAACGAATCAATATAGACATTTGCACCCTGCGGATAGGTTTCGATAAACACATCCTCCTGCCGGCTTTGCTCAAGCGCGAAATCATATTCCGCTGACTGATGCGGTGACAGTTCAACCTCCTTTTCCTCGCTTTTAAAACCGGGAGAGGAAACCTCGATTTTAACCTTCCCCGGCTGCATATACCGCAGCTCCACACTTCCCAATCCCTTGAACTCATCATTTATTTTGATATACGCGTTTTGCGGCTTGGCGCTGACCAGTAGTGACGCCCATTCCCGGCCCAGGAGTAGGGTGGTAATCTTATTAACCGCGTCTCCGAAGTATTTGTAAAGATCTTCGCGGCTGCCGCCTTCCTTATAGGTAAAGATGGTTTTTTCCAGTACGCGATCGAATACGTTGATTTCCAGATAAAGAAAGTTCTGTACCTCCTCCAAGCTGCCCCAGATCAGCACATGTACACCCTTTTCCTCGGCATACTGCAGGGCGGAAAACTTCGGGGGGGCAAACAGTTTGCCATTGTCGTCCTTGTACAGAATGGGTTTACTCTCAGGAAACTCAATCAGCTTCGGATCAAGATTTCGCAAATAGGTGATGCGTTGTTTTTTCTCTTCAATCTGCTTTTCAAAATTCTCCACCGCCTTTTGCTTTTCATACTCCTTCTTTTGGGTAAACAACTCCTGATCACGTTGTTTCTGCAATGAAATCAACTCCTGAATGGCCTGGGTCAGCGCCTGTTTAATGATAAACCTGCGGTAGTCGATAATTTCCCCGGAAGCAAATGTGTGGGTACGTACGGACTGGAGTTTTTCCTTAAAAATAAGCGGGATACTGTGGGTCAGGTACAGGTTTTCCGTTGAAAGATGTATGCCTTCCAGGGCGGTAAACCCCACAATCCATTGCGTTTCCTTGTCAACGGGGATGGTTTCCGTTTCCTGACTGTACAGGGAAATCAGCAGTATGCTGAAAAAAAGTCCTGCGGCAAGCGTGCGTTTTTTCATATATGATCAGTATATACTATCTAAACCAACCTTGTCGATCAAGCCTAAATTAATGCTTTATATATTTCAGGTATTCTTCAATAAAGGGATCGATTTTACCGTCCATGACCGCCTGGATATTGCCGATTTCCGTCTTTGTCCGGTGGTCTTTCACCATGGTATAAGGCTGAAACACGTAGGATCGTATCTGGTTTCCCCAGGAAATATCCTTTTTCTGATCCTCCAGTTTCTGTTTTTCTTCTTCTTTTTGCCGCTCATAATATTCGTATAAACGTGATTTCAGGACCTTCAGCGCGGTTGCCTTGTTTTTATGCTGGCTGCGCTCATTTTGACATTGCACCACGATTCCGGTGGGCAGGTGGGTAATGCGGACGGCGGAATCGGTCTTGTTTACGTGCTGCCCGCCCGCGCCTCCCGCGCGATAGGTGTCGATGCGCAGGTCCTCCGCCTTGATTTCGATTTCAATATCCTCATCGATAACCGGAGAGCAGTATACCGAAGCAAAAGAGGTATGCCGACGGCTGTTGGAATCAAACGGTGAAATACGCACCAGGCGGTGGATACCGGTCTCCCCTTTCAGGTAGCCGTACACATATTCACCATCCACCTGCAGGGTGACGGATTTGATTCCCCCTTCGGCCTCCAGCAGATCGATTATATTGGTGCGATACTGGTGCGTCTCGGCCCAGCGGGTATACATGCGCAGCAGCATACTTACCCAGTCGCAGGCTTCGGTTCCCCCCGCACCGGAGTGAATGGTAAGAAAGGCCGAAGCCATATCGTACTGCCCCCCCAGAAACTCTACGGTTTGCAGAGAATGGAAGCGTTCCTCCGCCTGTTCCAACCCCTCTCCGATCTGGCTTAAGAGTGAACGGTCGTCCTCCTCACTGGCCAACTCGAAAAGCTCGGAAAAATCAGCAACCTCTTTGCGGATAGACTGCCAATTCTCCAATCGTTTTTTCAGAAGTTTTAACTCGGTAAGCACTTCACCGGCATGCTTTTGGTCCTGCCATAAATCCGGGTCGGCCGCCTGTTTTTCCAGTGCGGCCTTGCGTTCTTCCAGTTTTGCGGCGTCAAAGACGCCCCCAGGATTCTTGTATTTCTTTCTGCAGCACTGCGATGCGCTGTTGTAAATCTTCGTTCATTATACTCTCCTCTGTGCGGATTTTATTTTACAGCCTTGTCGACTTTTACCACCAGTTTGCGCCATTTTTTTTGCTTTAAAGACGTGATGACCAGCGTGTTTTCTACGGGATACTGGTACATACGGATAATATCATAATAATCCGTCTGCCGATCAAGATCTTTCTTTAGGCGTGTCAGGTATTCGTCATTAATTGCGGTGTGCTCATACAGGGTGTTTTGGATTTTCTGAAACCCGTATTGCGAGAGAAGCACGCCGATTGAATTCTGATGATCACTGCTTGACAGATCGCAGCATACCGCGACAAACATTGGAAAATGATTCTAAACCGATTGGCACAGTCTGTCAAACCCCTTGTCAACGAAGTTTTTTTATTAGAATATTTGCCTATAATTGGTTATAATATAGACAGGAAATGGATACACTACTGTATATTTTTGTGAAACTGAGGGCGGTGGTGTCCGAAAATGAAATAAAGCAATGGGTAAAATAAGCGGCCTTTTTAAAAAGGCATTACAGTTTAGACAAGATAACGCGATAAACTCAGATCCTTCCCCGCAGACCATCCTGCTTGACGACCAGTCAGGCATTTCCAAGGACGACCAGCAGGAAATCATCCAGGAAATCGATAAGATCGCCTTAAAAAGCAAGATCAAGGTCACCCCCGAACTGTTTCATATCAGGGCATTAAAGCAGGGCTTCGGCCTGCCCGTCCTGGTGAACGTCCTGGCGACCGTGGTCTTAAGTATCAGTATTCTGGGACTGATTATGCTGTTCAAGGGTGAGCGCGAACAGATTATCAGTGCCGGGAATGTGGAAGCCGTAAAGGGAACCAGCATCATTGATGAGATCAAACGCGAGGCCGAGGAAAAACTGAAGCAGAAAAACAATGAAATCCTGGCCATTCAGGACAACCTGTCCACGGTCAGCAATCAGCTTGATGACCTACGGTCAAACATGGAAGAGCGCATTTCCCAGCGGGAGGACGAGCTGCGTGCCTCCCTGAATAAAGAGCTTGAGGCGGAAAAAGAGCGCCTGCGCCAGGCCGGGTATTCCGGCACCGATCTGGATACCCAGTTAAAGGCTTTTGCCGCCAAAAAAGAGGCGGAAAACCAGGCACTGCTGGCGGAAACAAAAAAACAGGAAGAGGCGAAGATCGCCGCTTTGGAACAGTCCAGACAGGAATACGCGTCGCAGCTGGAACAGGCCCGGAATGATCTGAAAGCCACGCAGGATGAGCTTCAGTCCAAACAGAGCGCGGTGGAGCAGGAGGTTGCGCGCCTGAAAGAACAGAAGGAGCGGTTCGATGTGATCAACAACCAGATCCTGGGTTATTACCGTTCCATAAAAACACAGATACAGAGCAACAAACTGAATGACGCCAAGGCCCAGCTCGCGGCCCTGCGCAACTACCTGGACGATCCCAACGTGCTGAACCAGCCTGATATTCTGGCACGGCGTGAGGTGGAGCTGTTTATTATTGATTCCCTGGAAAAACTGATTGTCAGCCGACAACAAAGCAGCAGTGTGGATGTCAAATCACTGACCGCCTCAGCGGATCTGCTCGGTAAATTGCGTGCTTCCGTGCTGGAAGCGGACAAGGCCTATAAGGCCGGGAATAAAACAAAAGCAGATGAGTATTACCTGCAGGCTCTGCAAATCATTCCTGAGGTCTACCGCAGCCACAACTATTTTGTCACGAAACTTGAAGATGTTGAAACCTACCGTGCCTCACAGGTTGACAGATACCTGGCCGCGGCCAACACCCAGTTCATCAACAAGGACTATTCCAAGGCGTTGGAAAACTATACCAAGGCCATCGAGTTTCTGCCCGGCGATCAAAACACGCAGAGGATCATTACAAACATCAAATACGCCGGTTATTTCGTGGAACAAAATAAAAACGGACAGCAGAATTCTTCAGCCGCCAAAAGCAGACTGGACCAGGCCAAAAAACTTATACAACAAAAAAAATATACCGACGCCATTAACGTTCTTCTTTCCACTGTTCGTGATTTTCCCGCCAGCCTCCAGGTAAAAGATGCCCTTGACCTGATTGCCCAGGCGGTATCACTTAAAGATAAAGAAGTGAAAAACAATGTCGCGGTTATCGGCACCACCACCCCCGCCACGGATCAGGGTGCCGTAATGCAGTATGAACAGGAGATCGCGGCCTTAAAATCCTCGTTGAACGACAAGGACAAGGAGATTGCCCTGTTGAAAGAAAAGGCAAATGTGAAAGCGGGCACAACAATTGTCGAAGAAAAAGACCTTTCCACGCTGAAGACCATCGCCTCCGACCTGCGCAGCGCCCAAAGCAGCTATTACACCTATAAGCAGGCCGAGGACCGAATCATCAAACACGGGACCACGGATGAATACGTGGAAGGAAAGTCATACCTGGACGAGTTTTTGGCCTCCGACAAGGTGGAGCATATCTTCCCCGGCCTGATGACACGCATCAAGCGCTATGACCGGGCCTTTGAACAGATGGGCAGGGAATCGGCCCTGAAATACGCCACCTCGGTAATAGACCGGCTGAACGGGTATAAAACAGGTGACGAACGCCTTTCCTTTATCGATCAGAAGATCAGGGAATCATCCCAGGATCCCCATATGGTGAGTCTTTTAAAAAGCCTGAAAAATCTGATTAAATAGCCTAAAAACCGTCGTTCCACCAGGCCGTGCATTCAAAGAGGTCTTTGGTTGCCGGATCGAAGACGTACATGTCCGGTTTGTCCAGACAATAGGCTACCTTCCTGTCTTTGAACTGCTTGCCGATCGTTTCATTCCGTTTATTAAAATACAACGCACCTCTTCCTGTATCGTAGAACGCCTCATAAAGCTCCACCGTGCCGTCGTCGCGCTCCAGGACCACCCCTGTGCCGCCGAACACGATATGGACCGACCCGGGTTTTATTTTACCGAATTGATATGCCGGATTAGTTTCTAAGGCAAATGTATTTACGCCTGACGGCGGAAAACTATTCGGGTCCATTCCTACGGCAAATCCTTCACCGTCACTTGTTCGTCTTACATAGAGAATTACCCGATCATCTGCTGGATCAGGAGTATTGTTATTGGAAAAGCAGGCATTTTCTATCGAGTATTCTTCTCCGCTTGAATCAAGGTCAAATGAATCGGAATTATTAAATGATAAATCTCCATTATTGTATTCCGCCCAATACAGGAATCCATCAGACCACGCAAGAGAATAAAAAAATCCACCGATTTCATTATAAAAAATAAGATGATCCTTATCATTACTGAGGTTGGTATTTATTTCGCCATTCCATGTAAAAGATCCATTCAGCATCATTTCCTGACTTCCAATCGCAGCTAACGTAGGTGCCGGCATGGGGTATCCTGTGTGGAGAGACCCTAAGTTTTGATTCTCATATTCACTCTGCACTGATAAATCACTGTCAAGCACCACTACCTTCCGCATACCGGCCTGGGGCTTGTAAAGCACAAACACATAATCATCTCCGGAATTGTTTTGGATGGTAAAAATATCGTAATCACTTGGATTGGACTTGTCAAAATACTTGTCCAGGTTGGCGATGTTCCGAACGCTGGGCAAATAATCCGGAAAGGATGAAGCAATAAAAAAATCACAGCCCCAGAAGAAGCCGAATAGTAAAATAACCAGTAAAACAACTATTCTTCTTACCATCTTGTTATCACCCCCAATGTAAATAACGGCAGCCCGTCTATTATGCCGATGAGATCCGAGCCCAGCAGGTTTTTCCCCAGGCCCAGGGCGATCTTGTATTCAATGCGCAAAAAGAATACATAATCATTCACGGCATACTCCAGGTGCAGGTTTGCCGGATTGACATAAAAATCCACATAAAGCGGCGCGTTCTTCGCATCCAGCAGGGAAAAAATCATGCCCGCACCATACGAATAACTTATGGTAAAGGGGAACCCTTCGGCAAAACGAAATTTCACCAACAGTAAACCGCGGATATCATCATGGATCACCGGATGCATATCATGTACTTTACTTGCCTGGAGAAAAAAATAATTTTCCACACCCCAATAGACAAAGCGCTCATCCACATTGCCCAGATATCCCACTCCCAAACCGACAAACTGCCCGGTGGTCCAGGTGAAGTATAAACCGGACCCGTATATTTTTTCCATGGGAAGCAGCCTGATTTCACTCTTTTCCCCGGTAAGTGACAGGGTTTCCGTTGAATCATAACTGCCCTTCTTCTTTTTTTCTATTTCTATCGTGGATCCCACGGTCAACGGCATGTACGGCAAGATTAGCTGGCCGTTTTTTATGGTTCCCAGTTTTTCTTTTCCCTTCAGCCAAATCTCAGCCCCTTCATCTTTCGAGTAGAGGATGATCTCTTTGACATACTGTTTCGGACCCGTCCCGTTTTTACCTCCGGCGATGGTGATGGTTTTTCCCTCACCCTGCTTCTTGACAAACAGGGCAACCGCCGCATTCAGACGGTTATATACCGCAAGCCCCTCCGCGTCCGGGGCAGAGTAGTTTACGATCAATCCCCCGTCTATGTTCCAAAAAAATACGGTGAAACTCACCAGGTTGTCCTGTTTAATGTACCGTACCAGGCAGAAAAACTTGCTCATCTGCTTTCCGGCCTGTTGCTTCATGATATTTATCACGTTCGCCGGAGGAATCCCCTGTACCGGCAGCTCTTGTCCGGTAAGCAAAAGGGACAGTTCACCACCCGGCACCGTACTATACCCCCTGTTTTCCAGTTCACTCCCCGTATTTCGAGGCAGTACACTGCGATAGGTGGTATTTTCGGCTGCTGATTGCAGGCGAACGTCGGAAAATATGGAAACCTGGTTGGGCACAACCGAATAGGCCTGTGCATTAAGTGAAACAAGCTGAAACGAGATAAAATAAAAAAATACAACACATATAAATACGTTTTTTTGTTGTGTCACAAACATCTGTGTTTACTGCCCTCTACTATCTAATTTTAGCATAAAACCCCGAAAAAACAAATAAATTAAGTTGGTGAAAAGCACCGTGCAAAACGCTGATCCAATCCGGTTCGGCACGTTATTTCATATCCATGACGCGTATCCCGTCCCATTGCTTTGGCGGCGGATTCTCCAGTAATTCACTGCAGCGTTTGTACAAAAGCTCAGACGGCAGGTCACCTTTAATCAAAGTGTGTATTTTTTTAAATAACTCCGCGGCCTGTTTGAACTCACGTTTGTAAAAATGTGAAAACGCAATCTCATTCATTTCCCAGGCATCCTTTTCGGCTGCTGTCAGGGTGTGTTTTGCCGCGTAGATTCTTACTCCTTCTTTTTTTCCCTTTACCGCCACCGTATCCAGTAAGCGAAACGGAAGTCTATCCTTGGCCTTGCGCATGATACTCTCGGAAACGATGATCTCCTGCTTATAGTATTTAGTAAGCCCCTCCAGGCGCGAGGCCAGGTTCACCATATCACCGATAACCGTATACTCCATTTTCTTTTCCGTCCCGATATTCCCCACGGTTACCACTCCGTAATTCAATCCTACCCCGATGTGAAACGGCGGCTTTCCGGCGGCCGCCTGCTCCCTGTTAAAGGCGTTTAAGGCCTCGGTCATCTCAATGGCGGCCAGTATCGATTGGTAGGCATCATCATCATGTTTTACCGGCGCACCGAAAAAGGCCATGATCGCGTCTCCGATATATTTGTCCACAATCCCTTTGCGCTGCATAATAATATCAACCATGACCGAAAAATAGCGGTTCAGTGAGGTTACAATTTCATCCGGCAGCATTGACTCGGCGATGGAGGTAAATCCGCGAATGTCGGAAAAAAGTACGGACAGCACCCTGTTGTCACCCACCAGCATGGATTCCGGGTGCTCGTAGAACCGGTCGATCAGCTCCTGGGGTACATACTTTTGGAAGATGTTTCTAATGCGGGATTCTTTTTTCTGTGCCAGCACGGCCTGAAAGGCGTAACTTTTTATCTGGTTGTATGCCTTCTCCAACTCACCGACCATGATGTTGAAGGTATGCGCCAACTGACCGGTCTCATCATGAAACTCAACCGGCACCCGTTTATCCAGGTTCCCGGAACTGATAATCTCACGCATTGTATCCCGCAGCCCGATCAGGGGTTTAATAAGGTAATTAATAATTAAAAAAAGCACAATAAAGGCCAATACACAGGATGATATCAGCAGTATCCCGGTCTGCCAGGTAATACGGTCAACATCCCGGTAAAATATCTGCTTTTCCTGACTGATCATGAAGTACCAGCCGAAGGGTTTGAAATAGAATCCCATCCCCACCCGTTCAATCCCCTCCAGGCTGAACTCCTGCAGCTCTTTTGACTTTGATGAGAACAGGGCACGCAAATGATCTTTTTCACTATCCGCCAGGTTGAATTTATTTGTCTGCATGGTGATGTTGATGTTTTCATCAAAGGCAAAAATCAACTCGGTTTTATTTTTTATCATATTGACCGCAAACAGAGTTATACCGGCCTTGGTCACATCAACGTATTCGGGGTGTGTTTTATAATCCAGGTCTTCCACGTACGACCATTGCTTGTTCGCCTCTTTTTCCAGCACCTCCACCTTGTTTACCAGCAGTTCCAGGGCGATTTTCGTGATACCTGAAGTAGCGGAAAGGTAGGCCCACAAACCTGAGATACCCAGCGTCACAAACAGAATAGGAATCACCACCGCAATGATCTTGGTTCTTATTTTCATAACTCTATTTTAGCTTATCACTCGTATTTAATCAATTTTTAAAAATGATATTACATCCAATATATGCTATAGTTATTATAACGGCTTTTTACAGGCTGTAGTTTACGGATGTTTATTCCCTGTTTTTGCTATGGACAAGGAAGAAAATTACCGATTAAAATAACAACGGTATGAAAAAGATTTGTATCTTTCTGTTATTACTTCTCTGCGCAAACCTCTTCTCCCAGAACAGCACTGAATCAGTATTTGCCCCTTTCGTCTCCAGACTCAAGGCCTCATCACAGGGCTTACAGATTATTCTTACCTGGAAAAACTCGGCTGCTGTAATGGGAAAGAAAAATATCTATCGCTATGATAAAGAAATAACGGATACCAATTACAAAGAAGCCGAACTGATTGCCACGGTAGGGGAAAACATCGAATCCTACACCGATACGCCGAAGAAACTGGATACAAAATATTATTATGCCGTACTCATACAGGATAAAAACGGACGTTTATACAAGATTTTTATTCCTTATCGCAATAAAACGACCACCGGGGCGGTAATCTCCCTTGCGAAAACCGAAAACAAAAACGCTGCCGTTGTCTCTGATCTGACAGCCTCGGCATCCAAGAACAAGGTCGTTTTAAACTTCAAAAGCTCACGGCCGGACCGCACCCTGATGGTTTACCGCAGCACCCAGCCCATATATTCCGCAGCGGATATTTTAAAGGCTTCTTTTTCGCAGACAGTACACAGCAGCAGCATATCATTTACGGATGTGCCGATTGCGGGAGTTGATTATTATTATGCCGTTATCGATGCCGGTCTGGTGGAATCCGGTGAGGTCAGTTTTACCAAAGGTGAGAATACCCTTGAAAAACCCGTCAGCCTTGCCATCTCTTCCGGAACCATGGGAATTCCCAAATCATACAAGAGAGCATTTCCCCTTCCCGCCCTAAACATTCTCTGGGACGTGGAATCCGGGGTTGAGTTGGAAACGCCGCGGCCCCTTCTGCTTCCCAGTACTATTCCCGTAAAGCCTGCTACCCAATCAGCCATAAACGCACTCAAAGCTGAAATGGAAAAATTTCCTGCCCAAGAAAAACAGGTTGAAATCCTTTCGGTGGATAAAACAGAAAATGCCGGCGGAGAGGCCAATACTTTAAAAGCAATTATTACCGGCTCCTTAAGCACAAAGC
This sequence comes from uncultured Spirochaetaceae bacterium, assembly GCA_964634205.1. Classification (GTDB taxonomy): domain Bacteria; phylum Spirochaetota; class Spirochaetia; order SZUA-6; family RPPD01; genus JAFGGG01. Next base: position 64,402 of record CAZWKE010000006.1, on the reverse strand, counting down.
AGTTTCCGGAAAGCGAATTACGACTGAAGGATTTTTTGCAGACGCACCATTCACCCGAAGTAGAGGCACGCACACATTTTTATCTTGCCCAGGCATACTACTTCCAGAAAAAGTACCGTCCGGCCTTCCTTGAATTCCTGCTGGCGGAAGACACCTATTATGCAGAGGTACAGTCCTGGCTTACTGTCTGTTTTAATAAAATCAACTCTGGGTCATTTTAAGTTTACTGATGCTCAATACCAGATCGGAACTCCATTCTTCTCCGGGATCGAGCGACAGGTCCCAGGCGGGGAGAAAACAGGAGAACTGGTAGAGTTTGGTTATTGCCTTTTTTTCCCGGTATACCGTTTCCACCGGCAGGCACCAGAGGGTGAATTTCTTGTCCGCATGAAGTGAAAGGGAAACACCGTTTGCCCTGTCCTGAATCGCGATCTTATCGATATCCAAGGTTTCGGATTTTGTGTTATCCAGTCTTTTCAGGCCTTTCCCGCGGGGAACACAAAAGTGAACATCCTTTCTTTCGTGTGAAACAAGGGAAAGGTTGCATTCTACGGCAAACCTTGTATAAAGCGCTTCTTCCGACATATTGGTAATTGTATAACTGACCTGAATGGAATTCTTTTTTATACAGTATTTTTTACGCAGGAGCACGGCCTGCTGCTTTCTTTTTGTTTTTACGGAACCCTGGCGTTTAAACACAACGATGTTCTTCTCTCTGTCCAGTTCTTCCAGATCATATTTATAATTAATAAAGCTCCCCAGTTCGTTATACAGCATGCCGTCAAAATCATCTATTGTGGTTTTTGTATCAATGAAATGATCCAGAAAAGCATTTCTGGTATACCAATCCATACAATATCGCCAGTCCTGCGGAATATGATAGAGCTCTCTTGTCCTGGCCACGGTATCGAGGTAGTTCCAATAGGCCGGAATATAATCAAGCTCGAATACCGCTCCACCCCGGTTATGAAGATACACGTTCATGACCGAGCCCTGGTATAAATACTCGTTCTCACCATCCATATCAAAATCCGTCGCGATAATGGAGGTCAGAAATATGCCTGCGGTTCTTGTGCCTTTTTCCGAGGCGATCATATTCCGATACACCTCTTTGCGCAGCGGATTGGAATAGATACCCAGGAATTTTCCGGGCCAGTAGGCAAAATTACATTGCGCCTTCCACAACTCCTCCCGTGAGGCTTTTTTACGGTATTTATCCCCGCGTACCTGGTTTACAAGAATGTGTGTATACAGCATTTTACTGTACATCAGGTTGCTTTCCGGATAGCGCGAAAAAAAGTTCTTGAAACCTCTGACCTGATAATATGAGGACTTAAACATCCCGGTGGTATTCCCCCGGTTCATAATCCACTTTTGCACCAATGAACTCGAATAATCCGGCAGATATATTTTTTTACGCCTCCCCAGATTCCCAATATATGCTTTGGCATGGATCGGGGTTATGCAATGCCGGTTTGCTCGCAGCAGCATTAGAAATTTACGCAGCCATTCCTGTTTATGGCGACTGTTTACTTCCGCGTCACCCTTAATCCAGTTCTCCCCGTCTTCAAAAAAACAGATTACACGGTTGCCGTGTTTATCGCCCCTGTCCTTTATATAACGTATCACCTCTCTGGGCTTTTTATGGAAGGCCATTGTATTCAGTTCCTTGCAGATGGGAATCGCGTTAATTATCTTCCCCTGGTCTTCGGTAAGGCAGCTGTAATACAAATCCTCGCTGTCCAGGCCGGCCAGTTTGAAAATCGTATCCTCCAGAAAAAGATATTCCATACCGCAGTTTGTCAGCACCTGGGCAAGGCCCTGTTCCCACTCCTGTTCCGTCAACCAGATGCCCCGCGGCCGGTTTCCGAAATTCGCGCGAATATAGGTGGTCAACAGTTCGATCTGCCCCAATTTGTCCGACAGGGGGATCATGGTCAGAATGGGATCAAAATAGCCGCCGCCGATCAGTTCCACCTGTTTGTTCTTCAGCATCTCACGCAGGAGAACAAAATATTCCGGGTGTTTGTTTTCCAGCCATTCCAAGAGAATTCCGGAAAAATGAAGGGTAACCGGTATATCCTCGAATTCATGCAGAATACTTAGATAGCTTTTATATGATTTTTGATAGGCTTCCTCAAGTTCGGAATCCGCGCAGCCAAGCGGTTTGTGATTGTGTATGCCAAAGACAAGGTTTATCGATTTCATTATATACTATTTATTGGTTTTTAATAATGCATTTTGTCGGACACGCGCCAGCCGCCTGCTCTCTTTCGCCCGTCTGTTCAAAATCCACCCGGGCCAGAAAATTCTCAATCACAAAACCTCCTTCAGGAGATTTTTTTGCGCATATCTTGCAGCCGATACAACCGACCTTGCAGTACTTCCTCACCACCGGGCCCTTGTCCGTTGAATTACAGGCAACAAAACGATCGGCATTATAAGGCAGCCACTGCATAACTCCCGTGGGGCAGACATCCACGCATTTCCCGCAGCTGATACATTTGTCCTTGTCTACCCAGACAAGACCGATATCATCATAGGCAATGGCGTCAACGGGGCATACCCTTACACAACTTCCCTTACCAAGACAGCCGAATTTACACACCTTATTGCCGCCGTACAGCAAATAAAGCGCGTTACAATCCTCGATACCGTTATAGCTGAAGGATTCAAGGGCAATCCCCTTTCCCCCGCGGCAGTGAACCTGGGTGACCATTTTGACCTTGGACCCCGTTTCCACTTCTTTGCCCAGCAGCCCTGCCAGTTTCTCCGCAACCGCGCTTCCTCCGGGAGTGCAGAGGGTAACCGCCGCTTCCCCTCCCACCAGTTCTCCTGCATAGGAGGCACAGCCGGCAAAACCGCACGCCCCGCAGTTTAAACCCGGCAGAGCATGCTCCAGTTTTTCCAGCAGGTCGTCCTTTTTCACGGCCAGGGCCCTGGAGGCAAGGGAAAGTCCCACACCGAACAGAATCCCCAAAGTTGAAACTGAAGCAAACGCTTCCAATATATGTATTACATCTATATGCATAAAATCATTTTACTCCTATCCGATTAAATTCTTCAACAATCCCATATCAAAGGCCATAAAGGCCATGGCCATCAATCCGGCCGTTACAAAGGCGATCGGCACACCGCGCAGCGGTTTTGGCACCCATTCGGCATCCAGTCTCTCCCGAATGGACGACATCAACAGAATAGCCAGCAAAAAGCCGACACCGGCCGCAAATCCCGCAACAAAGCTTTCCAGCGCATTATAATTTTTCTGTACCGCGATCAGGGCAATCCCCAGTACCGCGCAGTTGGTGGTTATCAGGGGCAGATAAATACCCAGGGCCTTGTAAAGCACCGGAGACACCTTCTGTATCACCATTTCCACAAGCTGCACCAGTGTGGCAATGACCAGCACAAAGGTGATGGTCTGTAGGTATGCCATGTTCAGAGGAATCAGGGCCAGGTTGTAGATCATCCAGGTAACCAGCGAGGCAATCGACATCACAAAAATAACCGCGAAACCCATTCCGACGGCCGAGTCTACCCTGCGGGACACCCCGATAAAGGGACAAAGGCCCAGAAACTGGGTAAAAATGAAATTATTAATAAAGACAAAGGTAATAATAATCCCGATATAACTCATGACGCACCTTCCTTTTTACGGCTTTCAAACCAGTTAAACAATGCTTTCAACAACCCGACAACCAGAAGCGCACCAGCCGGATAACCGATCATGCGAATGGGTGAGTCGTGTAAATAGGGGATGGTAATCACGCCGTCAAATCCGATGGCGTTGATTGCCAAAAGGGTTATTTTTCCCGTACCGATCACCTCGCGGATGAGGGCAATCAAGGTAAGGGCCAGGGTAAACCCGATACTCATTCCCAGCGCATCCAAAACCGAACTTTTTACGGTATTCTTGTTGGCAAACGCTTCGGCTCTTCCCAATATGATACAGTTTACCACGATAAGCTGGACAAATACCCCCAGGTTTTTGGAAAGAGAGGGGGCGTATGCCCTCATCACCAAATCTACGATCGTGACGAAAGAGGCAATAATGATGATATAACACGGGATCCGAACCTTTTCAGGGATAAAGTCTTTCAACAGCGATACAAAAATGTTCGAACCCAGTAATACGAAAATAACCGCCGCACCCATACCCAAAGCGTTCACCACCTGGGTAGATACGGCCAATGTCGGGCAGAGACCCAATAAAATAATAAATACGGGGTTTTCCTTAAATATTCCCTTGGTAAATTCTTTCAGCATCATTTTCCCTCTATATTTTTTACAAAATTCGATCCATCACGCAGGGCATCAGCCAGCCCCATAAAGGTAATGGAGGCCCCGGTAACCGCGTCTATTTCCTTCTGACTTTTCAGCATGGTTTTAACCACAGGGACCGGTGTGTCACCGCCGGTTCCGATGAACTTTTTCATATAACCCGGTTGCTCGGCTTTTTTTCCCAACCCGGGCGTTTCCAGGTTATCAAGAAGTTTGACGGCCTTGATGGAGCCGTCCGTATTATACCCCGCAATTATGGTCATTGCTCCTCCGTAACCGTTGCCGATTATTTTCAGGGCATACCCGACGACGTCCTGGTTCCGGATGACCGGGAAATAGGATTCGACCTTTCCGGTGCCCCGGTAACCGATATTCTTCAACAACTGTCCCAATTTTTTACGGTCGGCAAGGCTTAAGTCTTTTTTCAGGCGGTAGGTATCTTTGTTGCTGTCAAAATCATAACTATATACCAGAAACTGTTTCTGCTCCTTCGTCCGGCACCGCTTCAAAATATTTTGCTCAAAATCCTTCCCCTTAAATGTAAAGGGAACCGCGGGAACCTCCTGCCAGTTCTTTTGCGTAAACATGGATTTCAAGGCTTTTTCCTGCTCTTCTTTCTGGGTGGCCTTGATCACGGGTTCCGTCACTTCATTGATAAAACCCAGAATGATCGCGGCAACCGCACAAATGAGAAACAATTTTACACCGGGAATCAAATACTCAATAGTTTTCCGCATCTGTCTATTCCTTTTTTGTTGTACCAAATATAACCGGTTTTGTATATCGATCTATCAGTGGAACCGCCATATTCATAATAATTATTGAAAGTGATACGCCCTCCGGCAGTGATCCGAAAAAGCGGATTAAATAGGTAAGCATTCCCGCTCCAACCCCGAAGATTATCATCCCCTTCCGCGTAAGCGGTGAGGTCACCATATCGGTCGCCATATAAAACGACCCCAACATTATTCCTCCCGAAAACAGGTGAAACAAAACATCCCCGCTGAACAGCCCCTGGTCAAAGCGCAGCCCCCCGAAAATCCAGACCAGGAAGGCAAAACAGCCAAGATAGGATACCGGGATATGCCAGCTGATGATCTTCCGATAAAACAGATAGATGGTTCCCAACAGCAGCAGTAATACCGAAACTTCACCGATCGATCCGCCCATATTACCCACAAACAAATCAAAATAACCTTTGTGGATGGAAAGTCCGAAGGTTGAGTTCAACCAGTCTGTCAGTGACTGGTCGAATCCCGATACCGGATATCCTTTGGTGGCCAGGAAATGCATCGGGCCTTTCAACTCGTGCAGCTTTTGTGCCAACGCCTCGGCTGAATTGGAAAAGGTCACCGCCACCCCCTGCAGGCCCGATTTTACCGCACCCAGCGGGGTTGCACTGCTGACCGCGTCGGGAAGCGTATGCGGCATCAGCCAGGTACTCATTGGGCCGGAAAATGAAAACAACACGAACACCCTGCCCGCCAGGGCCGGATTCATCCAGTTGCTGCCAAGACCGCCGAAGGCATATTTTACGATGGCGATGGCGAATACCGAGGCGATAACCGCGATATATAAGGGAAGCTGCGGCGGCAGATTAAAGCCGATCAGCAGGCCGGTCAATACCGCACTGCCGTCTGAAATTGTCTGTTTTCTCCCGGTCAGTTGATTTATAATAAACTCTGTGGCCACACTGGCGGCAATACAGATCGTGAGTACCAGAAGCGAGCCCAGACCGAAAATATACACACCCCAAATCGCGGCCGGCAGCAGGCATAGTGTGACGATCCACATTATATGAGGAGTTCGCGTGCCTTCCCGCAGGTGCGGTGATATGGTTGTCAAATAGCCTTGTGGATTATCCATTTTCATTTCCCTTTCATTTTTCGTGCCATGTGTTTTCCCAGCTTAAATCCCTGCACAAGCGGTATTTCCGATGGACACACATAGGCACAACAGCCGCACTCTTTACAATCCATCAGTCCCCGCGCCAGAGCTTCTTCGTACTCCCCGTGTTCAATAAATTTATAGAGAACCGTGGGGGTCAGGTTCCACGGACAGGCATCCACGCAACGTGCGCAACGAATACAGGGAAGGTTCCTGAACACCGTCGACTTTTTCGCATCCAGGGCAATAATCCCTGATACTCCTTTGGTAACAGGCAGGTCGGGATCGGCCAGGGCAAATCCCATCATGGGGCCGCCCACAATAAGTTTTTGGGGCGGTTCTTTAAATCCACCGCATTCCTCAATCAAATCCGCTATTTTTGTTCCGATACGTGTTTTCAGGTTGGCGGGTCGGGCGATTGCCGGACCGGTAACCGTTACTACCCGTTCGATCAGCGGTTTCCCGTATACTACCGCCTCGAATACGGCAAATATCGTTCCTACATTGGAAACGACCGTCCCGATATCCAACGGCAGGCCGCCGCTCGGTACCTCACGGTCTATTAAAGCTTTAATAAGCATTTTTTCATCACCCTGGGGGTATTTCACCTGTAACGGGACAACACGAAACGGTAAGGATTTTTTATGAATCCTTTCCTGTATCACCTGAACGGCATCCGGTTTGTTCATTTCGATTCCGATGAGAACCTCCCGGGCCGAGACAATCTTTTGTACAATCTCGATACCTTCCAGGATCTCATCGGTTTTTTCCAGCATCAAACGGTGATCCGCGGTAAGAAAGGGTTCACATTCCACACCATTGATTATCAGATAATCGATGGAACTGCCCTCCTTAACCATATATTTTACATGGGTGGGAAATGTCGCGCCTCCCAGTCCCACAATACCGTTTTCCGCGATCATCTCATTCAACCGCTTCTTATCCAGCTTTCTCCACTCGGAGGGCTTCCCGCCTTTCCCCGATCGGTCGAACTCGCCCTGGAGTTCAATCACCACAGCCTGGGTTTTGATGCCGTTGGGAAGAAAATATGTCTTTATTTCTTTTACGACACCGGGAATGGGCGAGTGAATATTCGCGGATACAAATCCCTGTGATCTTCCGATCAACATCCCTTCCCTTACCTCGTCACCGGGTTTTACAATACACTCCGCCGGTTTGCCTATATGCTGACTCATGGGAATACTTGCCTCGGCGGGCAGGGGCGCGTTTTTTATTTTTTCATTGCAGCTTAATTTTTTATAACCCAAAGGATGTACACCGCCCTTTGGAAATGTTTTCAATTCTTGCATCAGTGCTCCTTGTTCTTTACTGTCAGTGGAATTCCTAACCCATATAATTTCCGGGGTGTAAAATAATAATTAAATAATAACAAAGGACATAAAAAAATACACCATAACAAAATTATTGTCCAGAGTTGGCGGGCATTAAATCCCAGTATTTTGGGTTTCTGCAGGGTAACCCGTACCAGCCCGCCCTGTTCCAGGAGAATATGCTCAATACTAATTTGCGGAATGTCGGCAAGGACCTTGTCACACCAATGTTTATCGAATGTTTCCAATATATGCTCGGATTTTTTAATCCTCCGGTCCGCCGAGCTCCTATTAAAAACGGAAAGCTCAATTTTTTCATCTTTTTTTGGAAAGGAATATTCAAGACTGCCGAACGCAAGCCTCGTTTGAAAGGCGATATGCCGGATGTAATCGGAAAGATCAGGCAGCATGGACGTCTGCTTACCATGCACGGCCTCCCTCAATGATTCCAGGTTGATTTCTTTATGATGATCGGTGATTGGGATCGGTACCCGGACATTCCCCTGCCTCCCGGTGATAAAAAACAAGAGGGGTGCCAATATATACAAGGCACAGAGAGAGATCATCACGGATACACGCCGATGCGGGGAAAACCATCGGCGCTTGAATCCTCTTGTAATTGAAACAGGCGTAAATAAAACATGTCCGAACCCGGGTCTCCTCCTGAGTACTGTTCCCCCCCATAATATTCCGGTGTATACCAACAACAACATTACGCTCATGCCCGTACTTATCAGAATGTCCCAGATAGCCTGCCCGGAATACATCTTTACGAACAGGTAGATAAAAATGAACGATCCCAGGATAACTCCCTGTAAAACAATTGTTTTATTGCGTTTATCCAACCATTTATAGCGAATATACTGTTCACAGAAGGGGATAAACTCAATAAGAAAGAAGGCCCAGTAAAAACTGATTGTCATATAAAGCATAAAATATATGACACTTTCAGCAAACGAAGTAACCACCCAACATAAAACCCCCGCTAAAAGCAGCAGTTTATAGCTTATTCTCCTGTGCAATAAAAAAAGCAGAAAAAGGAATAATCCATTGAAGAACAGAAAAAAAATACTTTCCGGCCAGGGACCGCGCTCATAAATATACCACTCTGTGTTGATGTTTTTCAGGACCTTGCCTATTACCGTCTGCAGTGAAACCGGACCCATGTCCGTGCGGATATAGATAAGTCGCCATTCGTCCCCACCGGATTTTTGCACAAAGTACGCAGGAAGCTTTTTCAGGTACGGATCAAGACGCGGATCAACAGGATCAAACCGTGAACTGATAGTGGACAACGGGACCGATTCCAAACCGTCAAAATCGGTGAAACTCGCCAGAGCCGTTTCATAAGCTACCACCGCCTTAATACGGGGCTGTTCTTCCAACCGATGTACCAACGATTCCATACTGGGGGTATATTTTACCACCAGGGTATAATACCCGGGAAAAGGCTGTCCGGAGGTTACCGTGGGAAAGGGGAACAGATTTAAAAATCCGGCCGAGAAAAAAACCAGACATAGAAGCAGGCTTATTAGCAGTTCATTTCTGTGTGCTTTCATTGTCAGAGATTACAAAACGCGACGGCAATAAAAAAACCCAATAATGCGCCGATGGACACCTCGCTGATACTGTGCCCGTGTATTTCTTTTACCGGCTTGATGTCGATATCATTTTCCTTTTTCAAATAACCGATAAGGGCGTTGATGGTTTTTGCCTGGAATCCCGCGGCACGGCGCACCCCCAGCGCGTCCCGGATAACAAGTGCCGCGTAAAAAAGTGTCACAATAAAAATGGGGTCTCCCGGCCCCATGACAAAACCGATAGAGGTGGCGATAGCCACTACTACGGATGAATGGCTGCTGGGCATTCCCCCTGTTGACCAGAAAAATCGCATCAGTATCTGTATGGCCGTACGCGGCCTGTTCTTGAAAATGGCGATGATTGATTTTAACAACTGTGCTAAAAACCAGCTGAATACGGCAGACAGAAATATTCTATTCGTAAAGAGCACGTGTACTATATCCATTATTTCCTCTCTAAAACGATTCCCCAGTTTCCCCCCAGAACAAAAATTTGTCAATAT
>CAZWKE010000006.1:0-54720 GCA_964634205.1 uncultured Spirochaetaceae bacterium | reverse complement strand
GGGCATCTTGCCAGATCTGTTTTTCATACCTATTTAAATTTTTTTTATTGGGTGGTGCGCCCCCCCTTCCCTTTGCGGGAGATATTTTTTCAGTTCATCCGCACAATGCTTGAAGCATTTGTGACGATTTTTGTGGGCTCCGTAGTCATGGGGATGTTCATCGCCTGGATCGGTGGATGGTACGGTTCATTATACGGGGCCCTAAGCTATATCGGTCCGGCCGCAACCTTCGGAATTATCCATGAGTTTACCATTATGTTGGTTGGGATGCTTTATGCGTGCCGCATCGGTACGGCCTTTACCGTTGAGATCGGCTCAATGGCAATGAGCGGCCAGCTTGACGCCCAGCGCATGATGGCGGTTGAACCGGTGCAGTATATTATCATCCCGCGCGTTATTGCCTCGGTCATCTCCATCCTGTTCCTGCTGGGTATTGCCCACGGTGTGGCGATCGTTTCCACCATGGTTTTCCTGCGTTTATGGTTCAATATATCACCCGAGGTAATTTTCGAGAATGCATTCGTTTTCTTGAAGTCTGCGGTTTTAAACCAGTCATTTATTCGTATAGCGATTATGGGTTTTTTTGTCTCGCTTAATGCGTGCGCTCTCGGGTATTATTTCTCCGGGGGCGCCATCGAACTGGGGAGGACCGCCACCAAATCCATCGTCATAAACTTTATCGTGGTACTGATAATAGACCTGCTGACCGGTATGTTTATGGCAATCTTTTTATAGGAGGCGTCAAACCCGATGATAGAAGCCCGTGACCTGTATGTTTCTTTCGGCAGTAATCATGTTCTTAAAGGTTTATCGGTCCGGATGGAGGATACCCAAACATTTGTCATCGCGGGAAGAAGCGGTATCGGAAAAACCGTTCTGCTGCGCTGCCTGGCCGGCCTGTTAAAACCGGATAAAGGACGTATTTATATCGACGGAGAAGAGATAACGGAAACAACAAAAGACAACCTCCTGCGTATCCGTAAAAAGATCGGAATGCTGTTACAGCAGGGAGCGCTGTTCGATTCCATGACCGTCTATGAAAATGTGGCCTTTCCGCTTTTGTATCACAAGATGTTTACAAAGAAAGAAATAGATAGAAAGGTGGACAAATACCTGAAAGTGGTTGAAATGGACGAGTACCGGGAGCTGTTTCCCAAGGAACTTTCCGGAGGCATGAAGCGAAAGGTCGCCCTGGCCAGGGCAATGATTTTGGAACCCAAATATTTATTTTATGACGAACCTACCTCGGGTCTTGATCCTTCGAGCGCCGGTATAGTAGAATCCATGATTATCAAGTTGAAGCAGGAGATGCGTATAACCTCGCTGATTGTCACCCACGATATTGAGCTGACACGATATGTCGGGGACAAGATCGGCCTGATGGTCGACGGGAAGATAACCAATATTGAACGCGGAGATGAGATTGCCGCCAGAAAATCGGTTATTTATGAACATTTTATTAAAATGAGAGAAAGGATGCACGAACTCAATGGCACTAAAATTTAAATCCGTACTCCGGGTGATTATTATCTGCGTGCTTTCGGTTGCTGCGGTTATTTTTCTGTACCTGCTGGTAAACAACTTTCAGTTCCGGCGCGGCACCACGTATTTCATCCATTTCAACCACATCGGTTCTCTGATGCAGGGGGCCTGGATCCGCAAGGCAGGGGTGAAAATCGGTTCCATTACGGATATTGAAATCAATAAGGCCGATCAACGAACCGTCATTGTTACCTTCAACCTTTTCCCGGATCAACGCCTGCATATCGACTCCCGGTTTGCCATCATGTCCGCCAGCATGATCGGCGACCAGTATGTTGAAGTACTTCCCGGCTCCGAAACCTCTCCGTTTGCCAAGGCGGGTCATGTTTTTGAAGGGGAATCGAGCAAAAGTGTGGACACCCTGCTTTTAAAAAGTGACCAGGTTATCAATGATTTTACCATTGCCGTCACCGTACTGGCGAATATTTTGCAGGAAAAAAAGACGAACATAGAAAACATCATCGACAATATTGACGAGGCCAGCGGATCACTGAATAAAATAATCAAAAACGCGCAAAAGTCACTTATGAACCTACCGAAGTCGATCAATGAGTTTTCACGGGCGGTGGAAACAATCGCGGCGTATGTGGACCAGATCAATAAATCCGATACGGTGTTCAGTCTGCTTAAGGACAACCAGGTATCACAGGACCTGAAAAAAACCATCAGCAATCTGAACGATATATCGGCAAACCTGTTGAAGGTCTCACAGGATATGAAAAAGATCGTCGGTGAAGTGGTGGGACCGGACGAAAAGGAGTGAGAACCGACGATCCGGATATTACCTTTACCGTACAGGCGGATGACGACGGAAAACGCTTTGACAAGGTAATCCGCAAACTGTTGCCCGGAATAAGTTTAAGCGCTGTGTATCGAATCATTCGCACCGGTGCCGTTCGCCTGAACCTGGGGAAGGTCCGGCCGGCTGTCAAAGTTGTTCAAGGGGACCGTATCGATATCCCCTCGGATTTTACCCCCTCCCTTGCTGCCCGGTCGACGGGAAATACTGCCTCACCCCCCGGTTCGGAGCAGATTTTTAATTTCATCGAGAAACTCCGTGTATTCGAAAATAGTGATCTCCTGGTGCTGAATAAACCACGCGGTTGCTTGATACACGGGAAAAACTCACTTACTTCTCGCGTCTGTGATTACTGGCATGAGGCATATCACAAACATGCCTTAAGCTTTCGTCCCGGCCCCGTACACCGCCTGGATCGGAATACTACCGGACTGCAGATGTTCTGCCTGTCCGTTACCGGGGCAAGAGTACTTGCCGGGCAGTTTAAAGAATCACATATAAAAAAGGTCTATATTGCGTTGGTTCACGGGAGGTTAAGGCAGGAACAGGAATGGACCGACTGGCTTGGGCGGGACACAATTGCAAAACGCTCTTTTGCGGCACAACCTTTCCAAGGACGGCGGGCGGTACTCAGAATAATTCCGGTTGCCTCACGGCAGGATATAAGTTGTGTCGTGTGCCTCCCTCAAACCGGCCGCACCCATCAGATCAGGCTGCAGTGCGGTCTTCACGGCTACCCGCTTTTGGGTGATAAAAAATACGGAAAAAAGGACCCGTTCCCGTATTACCTGCTTCACGCCGCGGGAATTTCCATGGAAGATACCTTTAACACACTGAATATACCGCCGCTCTTTGCCGTCCTGCCGGAACAGAGCAAAGCATTGTTCTCCCGTTTTTTTTCACCCCGGGTTTTACGGCAGGTATATGATATGGTGCATAATTTTATCGGTATGAGAATCGCCGGGGGAGCATAGGTTTCTCTTGACTTGTGGGCGGTATTCCCGCTATGTTTGAAGGAAACAGCGATGAATATTTTCAGCAGCATTTATTATCATCTAACATGGCTAATCAAGGGTGTACAGGTGTTCGCGCTGATCGGGCGCAGCGGGACCGGAAAGAGCTTTCGGGCCATGCTCCTGGCCCAGAAGTATAATATCAGCTTTATTATCGACGACGGTCTGTTGATAAAGGGGCAGAAGATCCTGGCGGGTAAATCGGCAAAAAGAGAAAAGGCCTATCTGACCGCCATTAAAACAGCCCTGTTTAACGATGAAAAACACGCTATTGAGGTAAAGAAAACCCTGAAAAAACAGGATTTCAAGCGCATTCTGATCATCGGGACCTCAATCGGGCTGGTCAGAAAAATCACCCATAATCTGGGTCTGCCGGCACCGTCGCGTATCATCAATATCAAGGACATTGCCACCGAAGAGGAGATACAGCTTGCCATAAAGGCACGCAAGCTTGAGGGTAAACATATTATCCCCGTCCCGGCGATTGAGGTCAAACGCAATTATCCCTCGATGATTTATGAGACAATCAGAATATTCTTGAAAAAAAGCGTGTTCAAACCCAAGCGGCTTAATACCTTTGAAAAAACCGTGGTACGCCCGGCCTTCAGCAAACGCGGTAAAATGAACATCTCCGAAACCGCCTTAAGCCAGATGGTGCTCCACTGTGTCAATGAGTTTGATCAGGAACTTCATGTGGAAAAGGTCGTGTTAAAAAAAGAACTTGAGGGATACAACATGGAAATTTTCATAGGCGTTCCCTTCGGTAAGGCGCTGGCCGAATCAGTACCGCTGCTGCAGAACTATATTCTGGACAATATCGAAGGTTATACGGGCATGATGTTAAAGGAAGTAAACATCACTATTTCCCATGTGGGGCCCAAACAGAATTTTCCTGATAAAAAAAAAATTAATTGACACTTTTTCACCCCTTGTCTATCATATAGAAAGAGGAGAAATGCTTATGAAAAGATTAGTAGTTTTCATGGTTTTAGTATGGGGAGGGGTATTTTTCCTGAGTACGGCGTTTGCCGAAAGCACTGCAGTTGCTCCGTTCGAGCTGAGTGAGGCATCGTCCGACTCCTACAACAGCGGTACGGATGTGGCCGGCAATGACGCGGTTTCGCCCGATACCACGGACAAGGCGACGGATAAAGCAGCCGACAAAGCGGCGGATAAAACCACCGACAAGGCTGACAACAAGGGGACCAAGCCGCCGGCAACGGCCGAAGACAACAAGACTCCGCCCGATACAACGGAAGCTACGACCCCTGAAGATAATGAAACTCCGGAAACCACAACGGAACAAACGCCTGAGAACACAGCGACCACCGGCACCGCCGAGACCGTGCAGTTCACCTCCGATCATTACCGTGTGTATTCGAACGAGGGACAGGAAAAGGCGGAAGCCATCGCTAAAAAGGCTGAGGCCTGCATGGCCCTGTATAATTCGATCTTCCATTTCGACCTTACCAAGTTGAAGGTGAAACTGAAAATCAAAATCTACGCCACGAAAGCCGGTTTTGATGACTATATCAAACGGTTTGTCCCGGAAACGAAAAATGATTTTGTCTATATTCATTATTCAGATCTGGCCAAATGCGAGCTGGTTGGTTTTGAAAAAAAGAGTGAGGCCGAGTTTAACCAGGCACTTCTGCATCAGGGCTTCGTTCAGTTCCTGAAGGCCTATGTCACCAACCCGCCGGTATGGCTGCAGGAGGGCATGGCCGCCTATTTTGAACAGGCCGAGTACAAGGAAGACCTGGGAACATTCACCCAGGCGGGTGAGCTGGTCTGGCTTGAGACCCTGAAAAAGATCATCAAGACCACGCCCGACTCCACCTTTCTCCCATTGACGGAGTTTCTTACCATCGATAAAACCACCGCGCTTTCCGAGATAAACGTTTTTTATCCGGAAGCATGGGGGCTGGTGTATTTTCTGCTGAAAAGCCCGGATTCCAATATCAACCGGATTTTATGGGATTCCTTAAGCGTGCTTGACCCGTCGCTTTCCGTACTGGAAAACTCAAAACGGGTGGAAGATAAGGCCTTCGGCTGGCTGGGGACGGCCAAGGTGGAAGCGGATTACAAGAAATTTATCCTGTCAATGAAAACCTTTCCGGATCTGGTAACCGAAGGGGTAAATTATTACAGCAACAATGAGCTGGAAAAAGCAAAGCAATCATTTTCCCAGGCACTGGAACGGGATACCACCAACTATATTCCCTATTACTACCTTGGACTGATCAACTACTCCCAGAAAGATTATCTGACGGCAGACACCTATTACAACAAGGCCCTGGAGCTGGGTGCACCGACCGCGCTTATCTATTACGCCCTGGGTGTAAACGCCTTTGCGGACAACAATTATGAACAGGCGGTCTCACATCTGAAAGAAGCGGAAAAACTTGATCCGGATAATTACAAAGAAAAAGTAGACGAGCTTTTGCAAAGGATCAAAAACTCCTCTACATTATGATCTAAGCTTATCTTGATCTTCCGCTTAATTACGATTATAAAGAACTTATTATAAGCACCTGTAACATACAGGTGCTTATTTTTATATGATTGAAAGGATATCACAAATGGCGGATCGTATAGAGCCCAGACTTCTTAAAGGTTTCAGGGATTTTCTTCCTCCTGCGCAGGCGGCCAGAAAGGATATTCTGCATACCCTGGAAAAGGTATTCGAACTCAGGGGTTTCGTCCCAATCGATACACCGGTGCTTGAGTACGCGGAAATTCTTTTGGGCAAATCCGGCGGGGAAACGGAAAAACAGGTTTACCGTTTTTTTGATCAGGGTGAGCGGGACATCGCCCTGCGTTATGACCTTACCGTCCCGTTTGCCCGTTTTATGGCCCAGCATATGCACGAGCTTCCCCTGCCGTTCAAGCGCTATCATATGGACAAGGTATGGCGGGGCGAGAAACCGCATAAAGGACGTTACCGTGAGTTTATGCAGTGTGATTTTGACCTGGTAGGGGCGGATACCGTCTCATCCGACTTTGAAATCATGCTGACAATCTACCGCAGCCTGAAGGCGCTTCATATCGACCGTTTTACGGTTCATGTCTCACACCGCGGAATTTTAAGCGGTTTGTTGGCGGATATGGGCCTTGGCCAAAAGGCCGCTGATATTCTCCGCACAATCGACAAGATCCACAAAATAGGTGAAAAAGAGGTAGCCGCACAGCTTGAAGAATATATGCCCGCCGCCGCGGTGAAACGTATCTTGGAGCTGCTGCATTATAAAGGCGGCGGCAGCGACATCATTGCCAATCTGACAGAACTCATGGGGAAAGACCCAGCCCCTGTACGGCGGTTGCTGGACGTGCTGGCTTTTGCCGGGGAACTGGGAATTGCCGCCCATTTCAAACCGGATATTTCCATTACCCGCGGACTTGATTATTACACCGGGCTGGTATTCGAGACCTTTCTTGATGACCTGCCGGGTATCGGTTCGGTCTGCTCCGGAGGGCGGTACGATAATCTTGTTTCCCTGTTTTCCAAACAAACCTTAAGCGGCGTCGGTGCCTCCATCGGCCTTGACCGGCTTATCGCCGCATTAGACGAGCTTGCCCTGCTGCCGCCGGTATCGGTTTCACCCAGCCTGCTGGTCCTGCGGATCGATGATGATCTGACCGGGTACTACCACAAGCTGGCCGAGGAATTCCGCGATCAGGGTATTGCCGCCGAGGTTTACCCTGAAAAAAAGAAACTCGCCGCGCAGTTTCAGGCGGCCGAAAAAAAATCCATCCCGTTTGCCCTGGTCTGCGGAGGCCGCGAAAAGAGCAAAGATAAAATAAGTATAAAAGATGTCGCCAGCAGGGAAACTTTTCTTGAAATCGATGTTTCACAGGCAGTATCATTAATAAAACAGCGTCTACACACGGGCCAAAGTTCATAAGGTTATACATAAAACCAAGGAGGGAAAGCAGAAATGTCATTTTATTTAAGAAGCCCGGCATTCGCCGAAAAGGGACGTATTCCGGTACAGTTTACCGGCCAGGGAAGTGATATTTCTCCGGAACTTATCTGGGGTGACATCCCGTCAGGTACGCGCAGTTTTACACTTATCTGCGAGGACCCCGACGCACCAATGGGAACCTGGATCCATTGGGTTATCTATAACATCCCTGCCTCCGCCAAGGGGTTAAAACAGGACATTCCCCAATCCCCCAAACTAGCGGACGGCACACTTCAGGGCCGCAACGATTTCAGGAGAATCGGTTACGGCGGCCCGGCACCTCCCCCCGGCAGTATTCATCGCTATTTTTTCAGACTCTATGCATTGGATACGCTCTTTGATACGCAGGAAGGTTTGACCAAATCAGCACTCCTTACCCTGATGAAGGGCCATGTTATCGAAAAAACCGAATACTACGGAACATTTTCCCGCTAACCCGGAACGAAGCCGATGCAGCAGCAACCACCCATCACCCGGACAGGAGACCGTTTTCAGTTAAAGTTAAAGGTAATTACCGGAAGCAGCACCACCGGGCCGGCCGGAATTAAAAACAATGAGTTTATCGTCAGGCTGAACGCGGTACCGGAAAAAGGTAAAGCAAACAAAGCACTGATCGCTTATTTTGCCAAACTCCTGCATATCGCCAAAAGCGATTGTGATATCATCGCCGGGCGGCAATCGCGGCATAAGATTATTTCCTTTCCCGGCAGGTGCTATGATGATCTGTTAAAGTATCTTTTTTAGTTAAAAAAAAATGCAGTTGACAAACCACAGGTCAGCTTATATAGTAGCAAAAAAACCCCCATTTCATTACTTTGAAAGGAGTCAGGCATGAGTGTCTCAACCGAATCCATCCGTAATATTGCTCTCTGTGGTCACGGAAGCACCGGAAAAACTACCTTAACCGAAAGTATCCTTTTTGATGGGGGTGAGATTCCCAAACCGGAAGCCGTGGAAACGGGAAAAACCGTCAGTGATTCAACCGAAGAAGAGGTTGCGCGTAAGATATCGATCCATACATCACTTTCCCATATAATGTGGAAAGAGCATAAGATAAATATTTTTGATACTCCGGGTGTCTCCGATTTTGTCGGAGAGGTGGTTGCGTCATTGCGGGCCGCCGAACTGAGTGTCATTCTGGTCGGCGCGGATGTCGGCGTACAGATTGAAACGGTTAAGCTGTGGCGGAGATTAAACAGACGGAACATGCCCAGGGTGGCGTTTGTCAACAAGATGGGCAAGGAACATGCTGATTTTACTAAAGCACTTGATGATTTAAAAAGTAAGTTCAAGTTTACCTTTGTCCCGGTTACCATTCCCGTAGGAAAAGGCAGTGGTTTTCAGGGAGTGATAAACCTTATAGAAATGAAGGCGTATCTGAAAACCGAAGGCAAAAAAGCCGCAGCCTCCGAAATTCCCGAGGAGTTAAAAGCGGAAGCCCAAAAATATCGTGAATTCCTGGTGGAAACAGCTGCTGAAGGCGACGACTCATTAATTGAAAAATTCTTTGATCAGGGTTCCTTAAGTGAAGATGAAATACTGCAAGGACTTTCCAAGGGGATAAAAAACGCCAAAATCGTCCCCGTACTCTGCGGATCGGCACTGGATAACATAGGGGTCCACTCACTCCTTGACATTATCGTTGAGCTTGGCCCCTCACCCGCCGGTGAGGTTACGGCAAAGGACCCAAAGGGCAACGAGGTAACACGCACTGTCGCGGCAAGCCAACCGTTTTCCGCCTTTATATTCAAGACCAGCATCGATCAGTTTTCCGGTAAACTGTCCTATATCAAAATCATTTCCGGCAAGCTTACCCCCGACTCGGAACTGATCAACAGCAGGGATGAGAGTAAAGAAAAAATCACCAAAATTTATACCTGCATCGGCAAGAAGCTCGTTGACGCAAACGAGCTTACGGCGGGTGATATCGGCATCCTCACCAAGATGAACAGCGCCGCCACAAACGATACGGTATGTTCTGCTGATTCACTGATCAATTTCGAGCCGCTGGCACTCCCTCAGCCCGTTCATGCAGTGGCTATCTCTGCGGCCTCGAAAAAGGATGAAGACAAACTCAACCAGCTTTTACTGCGAACCGCGGAAGAAGACCTGACCTTTAATGTGGCCTACAACAAGGAAACAAAAGAAACCGTGGTTTCATGTATGGGAGAACTGCATCTGTCGATCATTCTGGACAAGATCAAGGAAAAGCAGAAAATTGAGATGGAAACACGTGTTCCCAAAATCGCTTACAGGGAAACACTGCAAACGAAGTCCGGAGCCGAGTACACCCATAAAAAACAGACGGGCGGACACGGCCAGTATGCCAAAGTTGCACTGGAGATCGCACCCTTGAAACGCGGTGAGAACTTTAAATTTGTCAACGCCATTTTCGGCGGAGCAATTTCAAAAGGGTATATTCCGGGGGTGGAAAAAGGAATCCTTGAGGGTATGGAGCATGGTATTCTGGCAAAATATCCGGTGGTGGATCTGGAGGCCAAGGTCATCGACGGCAAGGAACACCCGGTTGATTCATCCGAAATGGCCTTTAAACTGGCGGCGCGCGGTGCCTTAAGAGAAGCCCTGGAAAAGGCCAAACCCGTAATTTTGGAGCCGGTGATGGACCTGTCGGTTTTTGTTGAGGACTCCTACCTGGGCGACATTCTTTCGGATATCAGTTCCAGACGGGGGCGCGTCCTGGGACAGGAACCCATCGGCGGGGGCATCCAGGAGGTGAAGGCACAGGTACCTCAAGCCGAACTTCTGCGGTATTCCATCGATCTTAAGTCCATTACATCGGGGACCGCCTCATTCGAAATGGAGTTTTCGCATTACAGTCCCATAACCGGCAAGATAGCCGAAGAGGTTATCAAGGCCTCGCAGGCCACGCATGAGGAAGAGGCAGATAAATAGGTCTGGTATATAACGACCGGAACGCGCGGTGTTGCCCTAATTGAAGACAAAAGGCAGAATAAAAGGAAGATCGGTCCGCGGATGCACAGCCATTTCGACCTCTATGCCGTAAACGGTTTTAATGTTTTCCGCACTGAGGACCTTTCCTGCAGTTCCCTGCGCGTGAATCTTTCCTTTGGACAAGAGAATAATATCATCACTGCACTGGGCGGCACTGTTCAGGTCATGCAACACCGTCACAATGGTCAGATTTCTCTCCCGCTGCATGCGTTTCAACAGAAGCAGTATCTGCACCTGATGTTTCAGATCCAGGTGTGAAATCGGTTCATCAAGCAGTAAAATTTCGGTCTGCTGTGCCAATGCCCGGGCAATAAGAACCCGTTGGGCCTCACCCGAACTTAAGCGGTTGAAACTCCTGTCTTTCAGATACACGGTGTGGGTCATCTCCAGAGCCTGCAGTACAATATCCCTGTCATGCGCAGAAACCGCCCGGAATCGTCCCAGATGCGGGTAGCGCCCCATGAGGACCATCTCGAACACGCTGAAATTGATTTCCGCGGACTGCTCCTGTTTTACGAAAGCCACCGTTCTGCCCAGTTCTTTTTGGGAAAAGCTTTGGATATTCCTGTCTTTTACCATAATGGTTCCGGCGGAGGGTTTCAGCCACATCGTCAGTAAGCGCAACAGTGTTGTTTTCCCCGCGCCATTGGGACCGATGATGGAGGTAAAACAGCCGCTTTTTAATTTTGTGCAGAGACCCTCAAACACCTGTCCGGCCGGATAGTGAAAACACATTCCCTCAATACTGACGGCAAACACCTGCTTTTTCATCGTAACAACTTAAAACCTCTCTTGTTTATTTTTTAACAACAGGTATAGGAAGAAGGGTGCCCCGCAGAGTGCGGTGATAATCCCCACCGGCAGTTGCTCACCGGTTAAAAGCAGCCGCGATACGACGTCCGCGCACAACAGGAACAGACCGCCGCTTAAAGCGGAATAGGGAAACAGCAGTTTGTGATCAGGTCCCGTAACCAGTCGTACGGCATGGGGGACGATCAACCCGACAAACCAGATGATTCCGCTGACTGCCACCGCCATTGATCCCACAAACGAGGCAAGCACCAACAGAATCAACTTTATCCGTTCTACCGGAACCCCCAGGGTATGGGCGGTTTCCTCCCCCGAAATCATCACATTCAGATCTCTGGAAAACAAAAACATCCCCGAAAATCCCACCAGCAGAACCACCGCGAAGATTCCGGTCTCTTCCCAGGTGGAATACTGAAAACTTCCCATGGTCCAGGAGATAATCTGGGCCATCTTCTGCCTGTTCAGGGCCATCACCAGTGAAACACAGGCGGTTAAAAACGCACTGACCGCTACTCCTGCCAGTACCAGGTGAAGAGTTGATACTCTGCCGCCGCCCCAGGCAAGGCGGTACACCACAAAGACGGTTGCCAGAGCAAAACAAAAGGCAAACAGACCGGTCCCGCTGATTCCCATGAAATACGAAACCCCCAGCACAATAGCGATGGAAGCACCGAAGGCCGCACCGGCGGATACCCCGACAAAATAGGGATCGGCCATGGGGTTTTTAAACAGCCCCTGGAACGCGGCCCCGGCACAAGCCAGGCCCGCCCCGACCAGCAGGGAAAGTACGGCACGCGGCAGCCGGATAAGGAGTACTCCACGCACGGCGATATCGGGATAATTACCCGGGTGGATAAAACCGCCGATTCCCGGAATATGCTTTAACAACACCTTAATCACGTCGTCAAACGCGATTGGGGCCTTACCCAGGGAACAGGCAACGACGATACCGGATAGACATAAAAACAGTAACAGGGAAACAATAAGCATATGCATGAGGGGCCTTGTTTTCATTCCCCAGTCTCCATCGGATGAAGTATGCCTGCCAGTAACGCCAACCCCTCGGTAATCCGCGGCCCCGGCCGGCTTAACAGATCCGCATCGATTGAGTACACCCTTCCCTGCCGCACCGCGTCCAGCCTTTTATAAAACGGGAGGTTTTGTAACACGGACAAACCGCCCTGAGACCTGTCCATGATAATTACCTCCGGATTATGGGACAGCAGCAGCTCAAGGTCCATATTCACCCACGGCCCCCGCATTGTGTGCGCAATATTAATTCCGCCTGCCAGGGTAATAAGCTCATCAATAAAATTATGCGCACCCACAGTCCAGTTTCCCTCCTTACCGTATGAAATCATATAATAGCACGAAACCCTGCGGCTGTTTGCTACTTTTGCGTGAATCGCTGTTATTTTGTTTTGCATGTCGGAGACAAGCGCCCCGGCCGGAGCGGCCGCACCGATGCTTTTTCCGATGAGCCCAATCGTCGTAAATATCCCATCCAGGGTCAGGGCCTCACTTATGATCACGGGGAATCCCGCTGATTCCAGGATATGCAGGGCCTTGTCCGGTATGGCATTACCGGCAAGGATAATATCCGGATTGCCGGCAAGAATCAGTTCCATATTCGGGCGGTTGAAATCCCCCACTTTGGGAAGCAAACGTGCCCGTGAGGGGTAGTCGCATTGGTTGGTGACCCCCACCAGTTTGTCTCCTTTACCCAGGGCAAAAACGATCTCGGTATTACTCGGGGCCAGGGACACAATCCGCTGCGGCGCTGAGGGAATACGCACCTTACGTCCGCGAATATCGGTAACAATTATACCGGAAGGTGATGGTGGATGCTCCTGCTGGCAACCTATGGTCCCACAGATAAGCATGAGTACCAGTACTAAATGTTTCATGTCTCTCCTTTCTTAGCATACTAACAATATTAATATTTTGCTGCAAGAAAGCCATCCCGATCATGGATAAAATCTTGACAATTATTACAGATAAATCTACACTTGGCCCACATACAGGAAAAAGTCTAGTGAAAAACAAGTTGGAACATGATATAGTGTGACAGGAGTTTGGTGTATGAGTGTTATCGGAGTAATCAATTCAGACCAGGGAATAGCCAAAACAATCGAATCGGAGCTCGCAGAAATCAATCTATCCGGTGATGTTATGCCCTCTCATGCGGATACCCATGAAATTCTTGAATACCTTAATTTCGATATGCCCGAGGTCATCATCATGAACCTCTCGGACGCGAACATCAATACCGACTATATTCTCAAGCAGATAATTTCCGACACATGGCTGCACAATTTCGGTATCGTCGGTATTTTTAATAAAAAGACCCACGATGAAAAAAAGCTCATGCAAAAACTGAAAAAGATAAACCTGTTGAACCTGTTTGAATATGCCAAGATTAATTCCAATCTTTCAAAATCCATCAATATAATCCTGGCCAACCGTCAGATCATCTTCCAGCGCGAGATCTCGGATAAGCTTGTGGAAAAAATATCCGGTTCCTTTGAAATCGATAATGATATCATGGCCGTACCCAGTTATACCAACCTGATCGCCATTGCCCTGGCCAACCAGGGATATGTTGACGAAGAGATGAAAATAAATACCAACATCTCCCTTTCCGAACTGATCATCAATGGAATCGAGCATGGGAACTGTAAGATAACCTATAGAGAAAAAGCGGAATATATCAATAACGGCGGCTCGATCTATGAGCTGATCGCGGAAAAATGCAAAAATTCCGAGATCGCAAAAAAGCGAGTGGTGCTTGAATACGAGATATTTTCCGATCACTCCGTGTTTAAAATTCGTGATGAAGGCGACGGCTTTGACGTAAAACGCTATCAGGAGTGGATCCAAAAGAAAAATCCCTACTCCCTGTTGGGAAGGGGGATCTTGATGGCCCGTGGCTTCAGTAAGCGGCTCTCTTATAACAACAAAGGCAACGAAGCCACCCTGTTGATCGAACATAAAAATGTTCCGGTCAGCTCTCCCGCCGGTTTTTCGGACCAGCAGGCACTCCACTTCAAAAAATCCGAGATTATCTTTCGTGAGGGAGAGGAGAGTAATTTCATTTATTATATTCTCAGCGGCAGGTACGGGGTTTACCATAAAAACAAGAAGATCGGCTATATCACCCCCTCTGACATTTTCATGGGGGAGATGTCCTTTCTGCTTAATAATCAGCGCAGCGCCACGGTGCAGGCGGAAAAAGAGGGGAAGCTGTTGAAAATATCAAAAAAACAGTTTATTTCCGTGATAAAAAAGTATCCGCATTACGGCATCTTTTTATCCAGGTTGATTGCCAGAAAACTGGCCAGGACCAATATCGCCACGGCCCATATGATGTTGCGTATGTCTGAGTATAACAAGGGAATTTAAAAAAATACTAAACAAATTTGAAGCAAATTCAACATTTCTTCCGTAGTATATATATTGCAAGCACGTGCTGCACACAGCAAAAAACTATTATGTTTTGAAGGAGGAAGAAATGAACAGTCTTAATTCAATCCTTTTGGAAGGAAATCTGGTACGCAATCCTGAGCTTATGTATACCAAGCAGGGAACACCGCTTTGTAAATTCAGTATTGCTTCAAACAGGTTCTACCGTCAGGATGACGAGTTCCAGAAAGAGGTATCTTTTTTCAATATCACCGCCTGGTCCAAAACCGCCGAAATTTGCGGTGAGAAACTGGAAAAAGGCAGGGGCGTCCGCGTCGTAGGGAGACTGAAACAGGACCGCTGGGAGGACAGCGAGGGAAAAACCCGGTCACGGGTACACATTGTCGCCAATCACGTTGAGATTAAACCTGAGTTTAATAAGCAGAAAAAAGAGGAAAAAGCGGAGCCGCAGGCGGTTCCGGCGTAACTAGGGGTAACGGGCTGCCCGAAATTAAAACGGGCGGCCCGTATTTTCTCTGTCCACAATAAGATTGGTGAATCTCATTAGAAATAAAATGTCGCACAGCACGGAATATCGTAAACTTGAAAAAAACAACGGCAAAATTGAAACCGCTGGAACCGACCCGTATTGCTTCCCCTGCAAATATTTCTTATTGCAAATCGATAGAGGTGCCGTCTGCCTCTGCCCGGGGAGGTGTGATTTTCCCCTCAAGGGCTGAAGCGGCTGCCGTCGCCGGAGAGGCAAGGTAGATCTCAACCCGGTCGTCCCCCATCCTGCCGTAAAAATTCCTGTTATTTGTACTGACAATACATTCACCGTTGGTCAGAACCCCGTTACTCCTTCCGGCACAAAGCCCGCAGGAGGGATGGTTGACAATCGCCCCGGCCTGTACCAGGGTTTCAATATATCCCAGACGTATTGCCTCTCGGTAAATATCCCGGCTGGCCGGAACTACCAGAAAACGAACATTCGGATGTATTTTCCCGCCTTTAACAATCCCGGCGGCGATCCCCAAGTCTTCCAGCCTGCCGTTGGTACAGGAACCCAAAAAGACCTGATCGATCTTTTTTCCGGCTATCGCCTTTACCGGTTTTACATTGTCGACATTGTAGGGACAGGCCACCAGGGGCTGCAGCTCCTCGGCGCGATATTCCAGGCGTTTCTCATACGGCGCATTGTCATCAGCAGCCAGACCTTTCAGACCCGCGGGAGATATATATTTCTTACAATACTCAAGTGTCTTACTGTCCGGTTCAATCAGACCGGCCTTTGCCCCGGACTCAACACTCATATTGGAAAGGGTAAAACGCCCTTCCTGGCTCATATTTCTGATGGTCCCGCCGCCGAACTCCAATACCTTATAGGACGCTCCGTCCGCGCCCAGGTCCTTTAACACCTGCAAAATGATGTCTTTGGAATAGACTCCGGGGGCAAGAGTGCCGTTTATCTCTACGCGTATAGTGGGTACCGCCTTCAGCCAGATTTTTCCGGTCCCCAGGACGGCCGCCATCTCGGTATACCCGATACCAGTTCCGAGCGCACCTACCGCACCGTAGGTAACACTGTGTGAATCGGTCCCCAAAACAATCTGGCCGGGAGTTACGTATCCCAATTCAGGCATCAGCTGATGGCAGACCCCGTCAGCGCGGTGCACACGGGTAATACCGTGTTTCCGGGCAAACTCATCACCGATTTTATGGTGACGTGAATCGGAAACAAAGCTTGTAGGGACCAGATGATCATACACCAGAACAATCTTTTCAGGGTCCCATACCCGGGTGAATCCCATTTCTTCAAATTTTGCGAAACAAAAGGGAGTAAAAAAATCATGGATCATCACCCGGTCTACGGCGGTCTCAATAATCTCGCCGGGAGTTATGGCTGACCTTCCGGTATGCCGCATTAATATCTTTTCAAAAAGGGTATGCTTCATGGCTTTACTCCGTTCAGTTCTTTGTAGTATTCTACCAGACCGCCCGCTTCTATCATTTCCATAAGCCGGGAAGGTATCTGTGCAAATCCAAGGCGTTTTCCACCTGTGGTAATCAGGAGGTTCTCTTTCATGTCCACCGTAAGCGACTCTCCTTCCTTTACGTGTTCGGCAAGTCCTGCCGCCTCAATAACCAAAAGCCCGTTGGTGAGCGCATTACGATAAAAAATACGCGCGAACGATTCCGCGATGACACAGGCAATCCCCAACTCCCGTATTATCTCGGGGGCCTGCTCCCGCGAGGAGCCGCAGCCGAAATTTTTTCCGGCAACAAGAATGTCGCCCCGGCAGATATTGGCCGCCAGTTCCGGGCGCAGCGGGGAAAACGCATACCGACACATCTCCTTAATGGCGGAAAGCGTCATATATTGTGTGGGGATAATTATATCGGTATCCACATCGTCCGGCAAAAGGATAACCCTGCCTGAAAATACTTCATTTTTCTTCATTTCGTTTCCTTTCCGTCATATTTTCGCGGGTCCGCTATTTTACCCTCCAGGCATGATGCCGCGACGGTAGCGGCCGATGCCAGATACACAAAAGAGTCGGGGCTGCCCGCCCTGCCCTTGAAATTCCTGGTACCGGTTGATATCAGGATTTCTCCCGGCCCCAGTACCCCCTGGCAGGCACCCCAGCATACACTGCAGTTGGGGTTCACCACCATTGCGCCCGCCTGCAGGAATATATCCGTCAATCCTTCACGCATTGCCGCAAGCTGGACCTGACGTGACGCCGGTGAGATGATAAGCCTGACCTCCGGTTTTATTTTTTTTCCCTTTAGGATTGCCGCGGCAACGCGCAGCTCCTCTATTCGGCCGTTGTTGCAGGAACCGATGAACCCCTGATCAATACGGATGTTTTCTTTCTCCAATACCGAAACCTCGGCCCTGTTATGCACGAAATGCGGCCTGGCCGCGGTCGGCTCGATTTTATCAAGATCGTAATGATAGACCTTTTCATAGGTACAATCGTGATCACTTTGCAGGAAGTCCTGTGCTGAAACCGCCCGTCCGCTGCCCGCCAGGAACCTGCTCACAATTTCATCGGGCGCAATAATACCGTTCTTCGCCCCTGCCTCCGCGGCAAGATTACAGAGCACCATCCGGTCATCGATGTCCAAAGCACTCAGCGCCGGTCCGCCGAACTCCATAGTCTTGTAGATTGCTCCATCCGATCCGATATCCCCTATAATCGTCAGGATAAGGTCTCTCGCGTAGACACCCGGGCGCAGTCTGCCCTTAAGCTCAAACCGCAGGGTCGGCGGAACCTTCAGCCAGATGCTTCCCGTTACCATGGCGGCGGTAAAGTCCGTAGAACCCACACCGGCCCCGAAAGCGCCTACGGCACCCATGGTTGGGGTGTGCGAATCCGCGGCGATTACCAGTTGTCCCGGATTTACATGGTGTTCTACCATCAACTGATGACACACCCCCTCGCCGTCATAGAGAATACACCCGTGTTCCCCGGCAAAACCGCGCATGATATTCTGCACACGCGTTGTGTTCACGGTTTCGGACGGTACGTTATGATCCAAAATAAACACCGTATTATTGGGTGCGAAAACCCTTGGATGCTTAAGCTTATGCTTGAACAGGTCAACACTGACATGAGTTGTCGCGTCATTGGTCATAAGCCAATCGATGCGCGCGTTGACAATTTGGCCGGGACGAACGTTCTGTTCACCCGCCGCCCGGGCCAGTATCTTTTCCGTAATAGTCATCCCCATCCTAATCCTCCTGCGCCGTATTAATGTGTTCTATAAGACCACCGCTTTTTATGATCGCCAGAAGATGCGGCGGATATTCCGGAAAGCGGAAAACTTTTTCACCGTAAAAAACGTTCCCCTGCTCCAGATCTACACCAACCTCATCACCCTGCCCCGCTATGGATGAAAAATCCTCCATAGTGACGAGCGGCAGTCCGATGTTGATGCAGTTACGAAAAAATATTCTTCCGAATGAATGTGCAATAATTACCGAAATCCCCAGCAGCTTCAGCACAAGTGCCGCCTGTTCCCGTGATGAGCCGCAGCCGAAGTTTTTTCCGGCCACAATGATCTCCCCCGGTTTTACCGTGCCGGCGAACTCCGGGTCAAGGCTTTGGAATACAAACGGAAGCATGGCGGTCGGCTCGGTGACAAGCAGGTACTGGCTGGCAATAATCTGGTCGGTATCAACATTATCTCCGAATTTCCATATACGTGAACGTATCATTATTTCTATTCCTCCTACATTTCCTTAAAATACATTTTGGGCGGGGTGATGACCCAAAGTGACTTCAGTACGTCGTCTCCGGTGTTTTTCAATACATGGGGCATGTCCGAGGCAAATGAAACACTGTCTCCGGCCCCCAGTGAATAGGTTTTTGCACCGTATGCAAAATCCCCCTGCCCCTCAAGGATAATACCCAACTCCTGGCCGCTGTGTCCGTATTCTTTGCTGCCCTTCTGACCTGCCGGCGATATTTCGATATAATACGCCTCGATCTCATGGGTATCTTCCGTGCCGGTTGTATGTGACAGTTGTTCATAGACTATACCCGGCATACTGATTTTTTTGCGCTGATCCCTGCGGATAATTTTAATGGAACGCGGTTTCTTGAAATCATTAAAAATAAAATCAATATCGATATCCAGAAAATCCACGATTTTCAGGAGCGTCTCGATAGACGGTGATATTTTATTGGTTTCGATCTGGGAGATCAGGCTTTCGGTAACTCCGACGCCTCCGGCCACGGTCTTTAAGGTCAGTGCCTTTTTTTCACGGATACGACGGATTTTCTCGCCAAACAAGTATTCCATATAACATCCCTATTCTTATTTAAGTAACTTTAGTATAATTTAAGTTTTAATTTCAAAAAAGTCAAGCCCTATTACACCTATACAATCAATTACGTTTATTTTCATTCCGGATTTGACATTGCAGCAGGATTACACGAAATTTAAAAGAACAATTAAAAACAGTGAAAAGGGGGAAAACATGCAGACCGAATATGAGGATACCATACGAAAAGATTTGATCGCCGCCATGGAAGGAGAGCATTCACGCAACAGTTTACGGGAGGCGGTGCTGGAGGTACCGGAAAAAATAATGAATATCAGGGCGGAGCATGTGCCTTACAGTCTCTGGGATATGCTGGAGCATATTCGGATTACGCAGTGGGATATCCTGCGGTACATCAAAGATCCCGGTCATACCTCACCGCAATGGCCGCAAGGCTATTGGCCGTCAAAAAATGCAACCGCAACCACTGAAAAATGGGAACAGAGTGTTTCGGCCTATGTGGCGGATCTTGAAGAGGTAAAGCAATTGGTAATGGATAATAATACCGCTCTTTTTGTACCGGTGAAGCATATGAACGGGAATTCCGTTCTACAAAAGATACTGCTGGTAATCAACCATACTGCCTACCATACCGGTGAGTTTATTTTCTGTCGTCAGATCTTGGGGTACTGGAAGAGTCTGCTTGCGGGAAGGGAATAACACGGTCCGTCATCAGGAAAACAGTGCCGGCCCATACTCCATATCAGCAATCAAAAATTCCAGATATTGCTTAAGGGCAAAAAAATCCCTTTCAACCAGGCGCTGCATCACAGCGGCCAGATTCTGCCGTACCTGAGTGTGATAGAACCACCTTCCGGTAAGATGAAAGGAGATAATGTTATGCAAAACGGGACGCAGGTTAAAATAGAGGGCCTTTTTTCTATACGGTCCTTCGGGTTTTTCCTTGCGAATATGCAGGTACTGTTCCCATGCGGTCTTATATAATCCGGCATAATCCTCTTTCCAGTCACGGAAACACGCACTCACGGTGTCATCGGCAGTCTGCAGGGTAACCTTCCGGCGGCGGCCGCTGATTTTAAAAGCAAGTTCCAGATCCTGCTGTTCTTTGAATGCTCGAAAAAATCGCAGCCGCATATTTTGCCGGGAGGACGAAGTTTTTTCTTCCCCACGGTTTAAACGGGAAAGATATTGTTTCGCCTCTTCATAAGCGCTGCCGAGCTCAATAAACTCGCCGACAAAACGGTCGGAACCCACACTATCAGGGTGGGTCCCGACAACCATTTTGCGGTATACACGCTTTAAATCATCAGGGGTTTGTATCTTCCCCTGCCTGACAAGGGCGATAAAGATGTTATCCTTCAATACGTTTTCTTTTACCGTCCTATTCCTCTGTTACTATTTCGACCTTTATCCCTTCCCGGGTCGTATATCCTTCTTTCGGCGGGATGACCACACGCAATACACCGTTTTTAAAAACCGCCTTCACGTTCTCTCTGTCGAATTTATTCTCGGGAACATAGTATTTTTGGTCTTTGATGTCTTTGAACTTCAGTCTTCTTTTGAAGTAACGGACATTCTGCGGTTCGGCGGCCGGTTCCGCGGCAGCCTGAAGCACCATATAATCTCCCTGGAACTGCAGATCGATATTCTTCTCTTCAAAACCTGCCATGGCAAATTCGAAAATAAGCTTTTTATCCTCTGTCAGATAGACATTACAGGGAGGATACGAATAAAGCGGATAAAAATCAACATTTTCATCCCAGTGGAATCTCTGTTCACGGTCGGAGCAGCAGTCCTTAAAGCCTTCTTTAAAACTGTGCTTAAAATCCTGCGCCGCGTTGAACATATCATCCAGAATTCTTCCCATGTCAAACATGAATCCTTCTTTCATGCAACACCTCCTAAAAAAGCATGTTTTTTAACGGCCCCTTTTACAGGCGGCCTTTTATCATCTCACAAGAAGATAATGCAAAAAGCGTACCAATCCCTTTTAAATCAGGCGACCGGTAACTTATCCTGTTATAATGAATTATATCACGAGCAGAAAGGGATTACATACAGTTATCCCAAATTATGAGTCAAAACGAAACATTTTTCGGTTTAACTCATAATTTTGGGTTATTTTAACTCAGGAGCGCCTGTCTGCGCCGGGTGTCAGGTGATCTTTTTGCGCAGTTTCTTGCTTGACATCGTATGAACATCACCTTCCGGGGATAGTTCCTGCTCTTTGCTTTTTTTATGGAAAACATACATCAGAATAATTCCGCTGATAATCATCAGAAAACTGAAAATCTGACTCATGGAAAAGTTAAAGAAAGACTGGAATCGATTGATGTTGATATGTTCCGGGTCAAGGATGATGCTGAATTTCTGCAGTAAAGGAACCCGCAGATAATCGACAAGAAAGCGTACAAGCCCGTATCCCAGAATATAAAGGGCTACGATAAAGCCTTTGAAAGGCCGTCGGTTCCTGAACACAAACCAAAGAATCAGCCATAAAAAGATGCCTTCAAAAAACCACTCGTAAACCTGGGTGGGATGCCTGGGCAGATGGATCGCTGTTTCTGTATTACTGAGGCTTATGCCCGCCTGCGCGGCAAACTCACGCACCCATTTGTGCCCGGTTGAAAATGTTGTATCGTCCGCCGGAAAGTACATGCCCCAGGGCAGCGTGGTAATCCTGCCGAAAAGCTCGCCATTGATAAAATTACCGACACGGCCGAAGGAATAGGCGATGGGCAACCCTGCCACCAGCATATCTCCCCATTCAAGCAGGTCGATTTTTTTGTGGTTTGCGTAAATCGCCATCCCGATAAAGGCTCCCAAAAGACCTCCGTAGTAGTTCATTCCTGAAAGCCCTGTCAGCTGTCCCGTACTACTGAACGGCCAGAAGATCAGCCAGGGCGCACTCCAGTATTTACCCGAGGGATCAAAGAACAAGGCGGCGAATATTCTGGCACCCAGGATCAGACCCACAATGCCCCAGAAGAAAAAACTTAAGATATCATCCTTTTCAACCTTTATTTTACGTTGTTTTAACTGGTACATAAAAAGCAGATAGGTAATGACAAAACCGATGATGTACATCAGGCTGTACCAGCGAAAAGGAAGACCGGGTATGATTTGTGGTTTTAACCAGTCCGGAAATTGAATAAAATTTAGCATATGAGCCTCCTGTATCAGTGTCTAATTATTATCGTTATTCACTGTTTATGTCAAATCCAAAATACTTGTAGATCGGCGCGAACTCATCAATAATCTGCTTGCGTGTTAATCCTATCTGGGACAGGGAGCTTACCCGGCTTTTTTTGAACTGTCTGGCCTGGGTCACCTCATGTTTCAATATTTCTTCAAACTGTCCGTGCATGGAATATTCCAAACGTTCGTAAAGGTCCTTCACCACGCGTTCCGGTTTGCTTACCATCTCACGGTATTTAATAATCATGTGCCGGTTGGCGGCTTCACGTTTTAATCGCTTCACCGGATAAAGGTACCAGTACTTGGAAATCTCTATTATTTCTTCAGTAAAAAGGAATTTATTATCAAGATCATTCATATAATCCCAGCAAAAAGAAAACCAGCTCATCTGTGAGGGAAACATTCCCAGGGGGTTCCTGGCCATAAAAATGATCCGCGCATCCGGGAAACAGCGTAATAGACTGTCAACCTTGGGGGTGAAACTGGGATTCTTGGATAAGAATATTTTCTTTCCCCCATGTGCGTACAGATGTCGCTGTACGCATTTTTTATAAAAGCGCATAATCGCGTTTTTTCGGTGTAACGGTATTCTTTCATCAAAATAAAAATAATCGCGCATCTCATCCATCATGGGGAACATAAACCAGATAAAAAGCGAATTCCAGATGTAAAAAAGGATCCCCTCATCTTCTTCCGGCTCGTAAATTCCAACACGATGCAGCTTAATCTGCCCCAGGACGCGTTGTTCAAACTCTTGGATTCTCCGCCTGATAAAACCGCCGAACCAACCGTCAACGATCATAATACCGCGGAAGAACTTACGCTGACTGATGGAGGGCGCCATATATATTTCCCAGGTTTGTAAACAGGTGAAGGTTTCAAGATCCCTGGCTAAAAGCCGGTGTAAAAAGGTGGTACCGCTTCGGAAATTCCCGATAATAAAAAGTGGTTTTTGGATCTTTTGTTTGCGAAAACGCGGGAAAAATATATGGTCCAGCAAAAAGCCGATCCAGGCAAAACAGAGGTCATAGAGAAAAATAATAAAGAACCATACAAAAAATCGAATACGCTTGGGTCCTTTTCTCATTACGGTATTTTTGGATTTAAAGAGAGACCGAAAAAGCATTGTACACAAAAGCCTGAAATTAACCGTCATTTTTCCTGGTATAATGAAGTGAAATCAGAGATTAATCAAGTTAATGAGATGAAAAAACCGAATTTAATAGCGGATACGCTATAGTTTGTTTACCAATCCCTCTAACTCGTTTATTATTTCACTGTTTCGTGAAACGACCGACTTCAGTTCCCGGGTAAAAGCGTTGATCTCATCACATTTTTTTACCTGGTTTCGCGTAAGGGTTGAAACCGAATCGGTAAGCGAATTGATTTTTGAAATAACCTCCAGTATTTCCGAGCCCCCCGCGGCCTGTTCCTGGCTTGCCTGCTTTACCTCTTCGGTAATCTTTGAAAGCTCCTGTATTGAATCCAGTATGGCGTTCATGGCAGAGGATTC
Source organism: uncultured Spirochaetaceae bacterium (assembly GCA_964634205.1). Lineage (GTDB taxonomy): Bacteria > Spirochaetota > Spirochaetia > SZUA-6 > RPPD01 > JAFGGG01. The sequence continues at coordinate 30,710 of CAZWKE010000006.1, read as the reverse complement.
TTCCTCCATGGCCCCCAGTACCTGGAGATTGATTTCCGATGTTTCCCGGGCATCGTGCAGTATACCGGAAAGCCCACTGCTTGCCTCCTGGGACAGCTCCACGATACGGCCGATACGTTCTTTAATATCCTTTAATACATTGTAGATCAGTTTGGCATTACTGCCGGCGTTTTCCGCCATGTCGCGTATTTCATCGGCTACAACGGCGAACCCCTTGCCCGCGTCTCCCGCGTGGGCAGCTTCAATCGCCGCGTTCATGGCCAACAGGTTCGTTTCCGTGGAAATCGAAGAGATTATTTCCACGATTTCCTCGATTTGCTTGCTTGCTTTTTCCGTTTCCTTAATAGCATCAACCACCTCATTCATGGTCTGTTCCCCTTGTTCGGCTGCACCCAGCAGGTTATCGGCCAGGTTATTGGCGCTTTTTGATGTGCTGGTGATGGTTCTGATGGAGGAGCCCACTTCCTCTATAGCCGACACGCTGTTTAATACCAGCTTGGCCTGGGTCTGGATATTCTGGGAGACCGACGCGATAGACCGGATCATTTCTGAAACGGTAGCGGAGGTCTGCTCTACGGCGGCGTTTTCATTTTCTGTCTCTTCCTCTATTCTGGCAATCGAATCCACCATCTGCTCAATATCTTTGGAGAGGTTTTCACTTGTACCTACCAGTGTCTCGCTTGTGTTATATATTTTCTCCGTAATGTCCTTAATGTTACCGGTTAAACTGGTGCGAATTTCATCTTTTTCCAGCCTGGCAGCGGTCTGTTCCTGGATCATCCTGTTAAAACGATGGGCAATATACATCAATAACCCGGTAAGCATTAAAACAATAAAAGGTTTTATTATCGTATCGTCCAAATAAATCTCTACGGTCGTATGCTGCGTCGCATTCATGAAAGTCACCATTGACTCGTTCAGGACCCGTTCCAGAATACCGAGACCGGAGAATGAATAGATGTACACCGCAATTAATGACACAAATGCATACAATCCCGAAAATAACACCGAGGCCACGGAATTACGCAATACATACAGAATAAGAAAAATAAAATAAAACCAGGGAAAGGCGCCGGTAAAGGTCAATGCTGAATGGGGCGGAAGAGCCATGGTAATCGAAATTACATTAAGCAGGGTAATATCAATTGCGGGTAAAACGTATTTCATCCAGGAGAAATACATATGCCTTTTCGTAACCCTTATTGTATAGATGGACAGCCCGACGGCCAGGAAAATACAGATTATCTCACTGAAAAAGCCGGGATCTTCAAAGATTACCCCGATTCCTTCCTCCGCGAAATGTTCCATTATTATGGCAATGAAAAAAAAGGAGATGGGAATGATCAGTATGAGTCTGGCATAGGCGATAAGCCGTTCTCCTTTTATTCTTGAATCCGTGATGAGTTTTTCCGCCAGTCCATTCACATCAGACATTGTTTTTCTCCTGTGTTGTTTTTTCTAAAACCAAGTCTATCTGCAAACACCCTTGCTTGCAATAATAATTTTGTTTATTTGTTGATCTAAATAGGTTGTCGTAATACTATAGAATTAAGTATATGCAAAAGGAAAACAACCGGATTAACAATGAATTATCACTGCTGATAAAATTGTATACAAAACGTCTTCCCCAAAAATTAAAGATCATAGAAAGTTTGGTCAGTGATATTGTCAAAGACCCACAGGATAGAACACACTTCGAAATCCTCTACAATGAAATCCACAGCTTAAGCGGTTCAAGCCTTACCTATGGATTCAAGGAGATCGGGGCAACAAGCAGAAAGCTGGAAAGTTTTTTCAAGTCCCTTATTTCGCAAGATACGGTCCCTACGGAATCACAAAAGCAGGAGCTGATGAACTTCTTTTACAATCTGCAAAAACAGGTTCAGGACGTCTGCGACAAAACTGATGTTCCTCACTCCGAACCGCCGGTGAAACCCCCGACTATAAAACACAGCACGTCAGCCGCCGATAAAAAGATAATCCTCTTAACATCGGCAAAAAACAACAGCCTGGCCATGGAACTGGCCGCTCAGCTGCACTATTACGGTTTTGAAATACCGACCTACTTTAATATCCGTGATATAAAAAGATTAAAACTGAAATCAAAAGAAGTAGTGTTTATCATTGACACCCATTATCTTGAGGTATCCGACAGCAGCTTTGATTATATGATGAAATTAAAACAGGGCAATCCGCAGAACTATTATTTTATTTATATTGCCGCTGCCGATAACTTTGAAAAAAGACTGCGGTCCGTTCGTCGGGGAGCTGATGCCTTTTTTGTACTGCCCCTCGATATTACCGAACTGCTGGACAACCTACATTCTTTCAGCGGCGAACAGGAAGAAGAACCGTTTCACATACTGATAGTGGATGATGATCCGGAGCAGATCGCCTGGGCCGCATTCTGGCTGCAGCAGGCCGGCATGATCACCTCGGTCGTTTCCAATCCGTTGCAGGTTATTCCGCAGATAATCGAGACAAAACCGGAGTTGGTTTTAATGGATATCAACATGCCCCATTGTAACGGTCTGGAACTGGCAAAAATAATCCGCCAGCAGAAGGCCTTTGTCAGTGTTCCCATAATTTTTCTCTCGATTGAAAGCAACATTTACAAACAGTACCAGGCACTCAACCTGGGAGGTGACGATTTTCTGACAAAACCCATAAAACCGGAATACCTAGTCTCCTCCGTCTCCATCAGGGCAGCACGCTATCGTAAACTACGGTTTTACATGGAACAGGATTCCCTTACCGGGCTGCTCAATCATTCGCGCAGCAATGAACAGCTTGAGGTCGAACTCCGGCGGGCACAGCGGCTTAATCTTCCGCTTTCCTATTCAATGATCGATATTGATTTTTTCAAACGCGTGAACGACAATTTCGGACATCTTACCGGTGACCGTGTCTTAAAGAGTCTTTCCAACCTGTTAAGGGAACGGCTGCGCCAGAGTGATATCATCGGCCGTTACGGAGGAGAGGAGTTTGCCGTCATCCTGCCCAATACCAACGAAAAAAATGCCCATGCTGTCATCGATGAGATCAGAAACAATTTTTCACTGATTAAACACCGGGCCGGCGAACATGAGTTCTTTGTTACCATAAGCGCCGGCGTCTCTTCATTCCCCATGTACTCTACCAGCCTGTCGATAAGTGAGGCGGCGGACAGCGCCCTTTACCTGGCAAAGCAGCAGGGAAGAAACAAGGTTATTTCTGCCTAGACCATACGGCCCCTGTGCCCCTAAATACTTTCGATAATTTCCGTTATCAAAAGACTGATATCATCGGAAAAGCGCAGCTCGGCGATATAACTCATTAATTCTTGAATAATGTTGTTTGAGACCATCAGAATATTGCTGTCCGCCCCGTTTTTTATTATTTTACGCAGGTTTTCCCGGCCGAATGGTCTGCCCTGACCGTTTTTACATTCGATAATCCCATCGGTATAGAAAAAAAGCCTGTCACCCGGATAAAGCATAAACTTTCTTTCTTTAAAGGTTGCTTCTTCAAGCATACCGATAAACAAGCCGGTAGCGGAAAGTTCACGCAGCCTGCCGTTCTTCCGCAGTAACATCTGTCTTGGATGTCCGGCATTGCAATAACGGCAACACATGGCCTCTGTATCTATAACTGCATAAAAGGCGGTAACAAAATGTTCAGTATGAATTGTTTCCAAAAACTCATTATGGATCTTTTCCAGGGTCTCTGCCGGAGAGAAACATCCTTCGGAATAATGGTGAAACGCGCTTTTAAACATGGCCGTAAGCAGTGCCGCGGCCACCCCATGACCCGATACATCAGCAATAATGATGCCCACCGTATGCTCATCCAGCCGGATAACCTCGAACAGATCACCCCCGATAAACTCGCAAGGTATATATTTCTGAGCGAAATCCAGTGGTAAGTCCACCGGGTACTCTTTGGGGAGAAAACTCTTCTGCAGCTCCCCGGCCAGGGAGAGTTCCTCGATTATTTTACTGTTCTGAAAATCAAGTTCACGCAGGGCGTTTTCCAACTCAAGTGCCTGGCGGGTTAAAAGCCGTTTTTCTCTTGTCAACAACTCGGTTTTTTCAACAAGGGACATATTCGGATACATCAGGCGGATTATCTCCTGCTTTGTTACGCTGAGAACGCCGCATACGTCATAAACCCATTTGGCAATAATATAAACACGCTGCGGATGAGTGGCCTGCGGCAGCGACAATAGTGAAGCGCCCAACAACGAGGGAAATACGGGGTCATTACAGAAAATACGAAAATCCCGGGCCTCCTTGGAGATCGCGGGCAGATCAAGTTCTCCTTCGTTAAAACGGACCCCGGGCATAATTACATACACCGCCCTATTTTTTTTATCCAGGTCGAACACGTCCTTTACGACGCATTGCAGACCATCCGCCGCAAGTGATTTGTTTATGGTTTGAAGTGTATCCGACTGGCTTCCGATTAGATAAATACACATATGGCTTTAAATATAAATATTCATCCTAATGTTACTATATAATCGGTAAGATGCAAGTGAAAAAAACGTAAAATACCGTTATTCCGATTTAAAAAACTTGAAATTTATCATTAATTACAATACTATTTTTCTACTATATATTTTTTATGGAATAAAGTAAAATATGAAAAGGAGTAACCAGATGACCATTCATATGCAAACAGATAATAATACAGCGACACTTAATATCAGCGGAGAGATTGATACCAAGGCCAGTTTCGATTTAAGTGAACATTTTAAACAGATCATGGACAATAACGCGGTAACTCATGTTATCCTGGTCTTAAAAGAGGTGCCCAATATTTCCAGTGCGGGTATCGGTAAGGTACTCAAACTTTTTAAATACCTCAACAGTAAGGGGGGGTCACTAAAAATAAACGGTATCTCAACCGAGCTGTATAAGCTGTTTAAAGAAATCCATCTTAATAAAATTATTTCTATTTCCGAATAACCAATACGGGAGAAGCATTATTGTCGGAGACCATATATGCGGGCGATGCACGTGTTGTATCAGTGCGGGAAGCACCGCGTGATTATCTTGATATCATCCTGGAATGCACGCAAATAGCCGCGGATTCAGAACCCGGACAATTTGTCATGTTGAAAAGCTGGAGCGGCAATGATCCTATCCTCCCCCGGCCTTTTGATATCGTGGAAACCAATAAAAAAACAAACACACTGAGGCTTATCATAAAGGTTGTAGGCCGCGGTACCATGCTTATGAAGCAGCTGCGGCAGAATGACCGCGTCACGATAAGCGGTCCGCTGGGCAAGCCGATTACCGATTATAATTTTAACACAATGGTGATTCTGGCCAGGGGCTGCGGCGCGGCAGCGGTGTTGTTTTTTGCCCGTAAAGCATTCACAAAAGGTATTACAATTCATACCATCCTTTCCGCCGCGACAAAACAAAAACTGATACTGGAAAATGAACTGAAAAGCATTTCAAAAACCCTGCTTACCGCCACCGACGACGGCTCGTCCGGGTATCAGGGACTGGGTACCGATGTGCTGGCCGAATTCCTGGCAAAAAACAACACAGACCGTGTATACAGCTGTGGTGGGGGACCTTTTTATTATCCTTACCTTGAACAACTGCAGAGCAGCGGCAAACTTCCCGTTTACCTGTTCGTGGAAAACTATATGGCCTGCGGAACCGGACATTGCCATGGCTGTGCCGTTAAAAAAAAGCACAAAGAGGATTATTATCTGGTCTGCCGGGACGGTCCGCTGTTCCGGCTTGATGAGGTGGAAGAACCATGCCTGATCTATCAGTAGAAATCGCGGATGTCAGACTGAAAAATCCTGTTCTACCTGCTTCCGGCACCTATGAACCGAAGATTGTTCCCGGCGGTGTTTTCAGTCCCCGCGCACTGGGAGCCGTAATCAATAAAACCGTAACCCTGGCCCCGCAGCCCGGAAACCCTCCGCCGCGGATTTGGGAGACCCCCTGCGGTATGCTCAACTCAATCGGCATTCCATCTCCTGGATTAGAGCATTTTATTACCAATGATCTGCCTCTTTTACGGAAATTAAATACGCGTCTGATTGTGAGCATTGCCGGTTTTTCGGTTAAGGAGTTTAGCGAACTGGCGGAAAGGATTTCCGAGCAAGACGGCGTGGATCTTATCGAACTCAATCTTTCCTGTCCCAACCTCCGGAAACACACTGCCTGGTCCCAGGACATCGTTTTACTGAAAACCGTGATATCCGCGGTCAGAAAAGCCGTTAAACTCCCCCTGATCGCCAAACTCTCCCCCAATGTTACCGATATAACCGAAACAGCCCTTACGGCACAGGACGCGGGCGCAGATGCCCTGTCCCTGGTAAATACCTTCCGCGGCCTGGCGATAGATATCCGCGCACGTATTCCCGCGCTGGGAAGTATCAGCGGCGGACTCTCCGGTCCCGCCATCCGTCCTTTGGCACTTTACGCGGTATACGCCACCTTTAAAAAGGTCGGTATTCCCATTATCGGAATGGGGGGAATAACCTGTTGGCAGGACGCAATCGAGTATTTTCTGGCCGGCGCAACCGCGATCGCGGTAGGTATGTACAACTTTGTCGACCCCTCGTGTATGGGAGGTATCATTCAGGGAATCGACGAATATCTTGATACATATGGTTTTTCGGCAGTAAAAGACATTATCGGCCTGGCACATCGAGACTGAGCTGTTTTATTGTCTAAACTATTTCAAACGTTTGGCGAGCATAGGCCCTGAAGGAGCGGAAAGCAACGAGATATCTTTGTCTTCAAGCAGGGTGACATCCAGTGTATCGATAATACCGTTGATCCCGCTTCCCCCGCCGATGATTGAAAATCCGGTTTGGTTGACCTTGCTTTCCGTGAAGGCGTTCTCGGCCGCGGACACCTGTTTCCCGTCAAGTTTCCATACCGCTTTTAATGCCTCGTCCTGGAAGACAAGTGAAAAATCAATGACAACCCGTCGGCCGCTTTTAAGAGTATCAATACCTGAAACAAAGGTATGCGTAACGCCGTTGATGGTCATGGTTACCGCCGGTATCTGTTTTTCATTGAAATAATACCGGAGTGAAAAGGAACCGTTTTCCGAATAGCTATAAAAAACCGTTTTGGATACCTGTTCGCCCTGAGGAGTAATTCCCAAAGAAAGATTAAAAGACCGGGGCCGGTTGTTTTTAATCGGAACGATCAGATCATCACAGATGAAACCACTGTTTCCATCGAGTTTAAAACCGATAATATCGTCATTCAAAACAATCTTGGGTTTCTTTAACCGTGTATTGGCAACCGCCGCGTTACTTGTAGAGAGTGTGTCTTTGGAATGCAGATAGACTTCAAACAGGTTATAAAACAAATCCTTCTTTTTTTCGGCAGCCTTCCCCCGGACCGGCGAAGAGACGTACAGTTCTGCCGACATACTGGTTTTGGAATCAAATGTATAACCACTCGACGTTGGCGGGGCAAACGGAAACAACTCAACGGTAATGGAGTACACCCCCTCTTTTGGCGGTGTTTCCCAGAGGATCTGGTCAAATCCGTCATGTAAAAGCCCTTTGGCAATGACAACACCGTTCTGACTCCAGCGGATATACGGATTCAGTGAATCCGGTATTTTCAGGTCCGCAATTAATAAGGCCTTGTCCTTTGGTTCAATAAGCCACGGGTATGACCACACCCCGCTGATACTGTAATCCTCATTTACGTAAAAGAAAATGCATTCATTTTGTGCCAGTACCTCCTGTCCGGTGCTTAAGCGGAAAACCAGTGAGTACTCTCCGTAGGGCAGGTCGATATTTTTATTAATCAGATCGTTTAACACGAGTTCGGTATTTATCTCGGGCGATTGCAGTGTATTGCTGGCCATGACCTGACCCTTACTGTTTTTAAGGTCGATGATGAGGGACTGCGGTTTTGTATCGGTGTCGTCAACGATGATTTTAAAATATACGTCATCGTTTTTCTTAAGGATATCCCCGTTTTCAAGCGATAAGAGTTCTATTCGTACCGGTTCATAGGTATAAAAGTCACTGCACCCTATAAATACAGTTATGGCCATGAGAATAATCAATGTTGAAATGCGTGTTCTGTTCATCTGTCAACTATAAATTTACTACAAAATTTATAGATTTCCATCCAAATAAAATAATATAGTGAATAATTGAAATACACAAGATAAAACTGACATTTTTTCACAACTGCCCTTTTAGAGAAAAAATATAAAATGCACGAACAGCTTAATTTTATTTACTCAAACTATAATTTATTTAATTGTTTTTCTTGCTAAATTAATTATTTTTATTTATATTATAATATATTGAAGGATTATAGTATTTTTTGGAGTATGTATGGAAAAACGAACATTACGTGAATGCCCCGTTTGCGGCAATACACTGAGAATAAAAGTCTTGCAGTGCCCCTCGTGTGCGGTACGCATCGAAGGAAATTTTGATCCGCCGCATTCCAGGATTTTCAATCTCTCGCATAAGGACCTTGATTTTGTTGAGCTCTTTGTAAAACTTCGCGGCAATATAAAAGAGGTGGAAAAGGCCCTGAAAGTATCCTACCCCACGGTCCGCGGGATGCTCGATTCCGTGATACGCAAAATGGGGTACACGGTGAAACGGGAAAACGATGAAAAACGCAGATTTGAAATCATCGAGCAGCTGGAAAAGGGAGAGATCAGTGCTGATAAAGCCGCCATCCTCTTACAGGAGGATGAAGCGGATCAGGACGATATCTCCTCCTGACAGCGGATATGATATCCAGTATAAGGAAAAGGAGAACGAGTAACAATGAATGAAGAGAAAAAGAGAATCCTTAAAATGATCGAAACCGGAAAGATCTCGGCCGAGGAAGGCCTTAAGCTTCTCGACGCGATTGAAGCAACTGCAGAGGAAAAACCCGCGCAATCGGGAACTACATTCGGAAAAATATTGAATATCAGGATTTCCGACAGTCAGACGGGTGAGGTTAAGGTTAACCTGAAGGTTCCTCTCGGGATTGCTCATATCATCAAATCACTTATTCCCGAATCCGAGCTTCGTAAAATGGAAGAGCGCGGTATCAATTTTGAGCTGCTCTTTAAAAATATTGATGCGGGTGCAAGCGGCCGCCTGTTGGAAGTAGAAGACATCGAGCACAACCAGATAATCCAGATAAATATCGAATAACCGGCTTTGACTGATTGACTTTTCCACCACGTCCCTTATATAGTCATAAAGAGTGATTTATGCGTGCAACCCGGGCAATAATCAGGTTAGACAATCTGCGTCACAATATTAAGACCATTAGGCAGCATGTGGGTCGGAATGTTTCGCTTTGCATGGCGGTAAAGGCGGATGCGTACGGTCATGGGGCCGGACGGATTGCGGCGGAAGCCCTGAACGCGGGCGTAGCCGCCCTTGGTGTGGCCACTGTGGACGAAGGAGTACTCCTACGTCAGGCCGGGATAACCGCCCCTGTTTTTCTCTTCAGCTTACCGTCTCAAAGCGAGATACAGGCTTTGGTGGAAACCGGGCTTATTCCCTTTTGTGCGGATGAAACGCTTATTTCCGAGATTTCCGGCCAGGCCCAAAAACAGAAAAAGACCATTGAAATCCATATAAAGGTTGATACGGGAATGGGAAGAGTCGGCTGCCCCCCGGAAAATGTTCCCGCTTTGGCAATGCTCGTTTCCTCGCTCCCGGGTGTATCACTGGGGGGGATATGTACCCACTTTCCGGCTTCGGACGGGAGTGATCCGGAATATACTGTGGGCCAGATAGAACAACTGCGTACCGTCATAGAAACCGTGCGGAAGCTGGGGATCGCTCCCGGCACCGTGCATGCGGCCAATTCAGGGGCAATTATCGATAAACCCGACAGTTATTTTGATATGGTCCGTGCGGGAATCATTTTGTACGGCTATTATCCCTCCCATGACCAGGAGAGAAAACTTGCGGTAAAACCGGTGATGGAGTTTAAAACACAGATCGGCTTCATGAAAAAGGTGGAAAAAAACACCTCCATCTCATACGGCAGAACATATATTACCCGCGAAAAAACCTGGATTGCAACCCTGCCGGTAGGATACGCGGACGGGTACAACAGGCTGCTTTCCAACCGGGCACAGGTTTGTATCGGGGGCAGACGCTACCCGGTGGCGGGAAGGGTCTGTATGGACCAGGTTATGGTTGATCTCGGCCCCGAGACGGATCTCACTGTAGGAGATGATGTTGTCCTGTTCGGGACCGGAAGCGGTGAACCCACGGCCGAAGAGGTCGCGGATTTGGTGGGTACCATTCCCTACGAGGTAACCTGTCTCATTACCAAGCGTGTACCGAGGATCTATGTCGACTGAAAAAAAAGATGTATTACAGACCGTACTGTTCCATGAACATGAAAGACTGGGTGCCGTGATGACCGATTTTTCCGGCTGGCAGTTACCGGTATATTATACAAGTATCATTAAGGAACACCTGTCCACCAGAAAAGCGGCTGGTGTTTTTGATATTTCCCATATGGGTGAAATACTGGTAACCGGCGGCCGGGCACGGGAGTTTTTGCAATATATCATGACCAACGACCTGGAACGCCTGAAACCGGGGAGATGCTTCTATTCGGCCATGTGTAATGAACAGGGCGGCACCGTTGACGACTGCTTTATCTATATGTTCGATGTCGAACGTTTCTGGATTATCGTCAATGCGGCCAACATTCAAAAGGATTTCGCCTGGCTGCAAACACACGCCGGAGAGTACCATATTGCAATACATGATCTGTCTTCCCGACTCTCAAAAATCGACGTGCAGGGACCCCTTTCCGCCGACCTGCTGCAGCGCCTTACCGCACATGATCTAAACCGGGTCAACCGCTTTGACGTGTTTACGGCCCCGGTGGCGGACCGGAACTGCACCCTTTCCCGCAGCGGGTATACGGCCGAAGACGGGTTTGAGATCTACTGCGACAACCGGGATGCGGCTATTATCTGGAACGCGCTTTTAACGGAGGAGACACGGGCGGTCCCCGTCGGACTGGGAGCACGCGATACACTGCGAATCGAGGCCTGCTATTCGCTGTACGGCCATGAACTGAACGATACTACCTCACCGGTGGAGGCCGGTATCGGTTGGGTGGTGCGGGAAAAGGAATCCGCGTATATCGGCAAGGACATACTGCTGACGCAGAAAAAGCAGGGGACACAACGTATCCTTGTTGCCTTCCGGATGATCGACAAAGGCATTCCGCGTGCCGGTTATCCGCTTTTCTGCGAGGGAAAAGAATGTGGGACGGTTTCCAGCGGATGTTACGCCCCCACCCTCGGTTTGCCCGTGGGCCTGGGATTTGTTCCCGTAAAACTCGCGGCTGCCGATACAATAGTACAGGTAAAAATAAGGGAACGATTATATAACGCACAGGTTGTGCAAAAACCATTTTATCAATACAAGGGGGTAATGTAAGACTATGGCACATGAAAATCCAAAGGACTACCGCTATACCGAAAGCCATGAATGGATTAAGCAGGAGGGCGACCTCTGTACCTGCGGCATCACCGATCATGCCCAGGAATCGTTGACCGACATCGTATTCGTGGAGCTGCCGGAGGTAGGCGGCGAGGTGGCACAGGGAGACCGGGTGGCGGTGGTGGAATCCGTAAAATCGGTATCGGATATTTATGCTCCGGTATCCGGAAAAATATCCGCCGTCAACCAGGAATTAAGCTCCGCGCCGGAAACCATCAATAATGATCCGTATACCGCGGGCTGGATCTTCAAAATCCAATGCAGTAATCCGCAGGAGACGGAATCACTCTTAAACCAGGCCGATTACGAGAAGTTTGTGCAGGAGGAATCACACTGAGTTATATTTCCCTTACGCAAGATGATATCCGCTCCATGCTGGGTACTATCGGTGTGGCCTCGATCGATGCGTTGTTTGCCGATATTCCCGCTCCGCTTTTACTGAAAAAGCCGCCGCGTCTGGGCCCGGCACTGAGTGAGCCGGAGCTTGTCCGGCATATTACCGCGCTTGCCCGAAAGAACAAACGCATAACCGCTTCCTTTCTGGGAGCCGGCTGTTATCACCATTTTATTCCGGCCACGGTGGACGCGGTAATCTCCCGTTCCGAGTTTTATACCTCGTATACGCCCTACCAGCCCGAGGTTTCACAGGGAAACCTGCAGGCCATATTCGAATACCAGAGCATGCTTTGTGAGCTTACCGGCATGGATACGGTCAACGCCTCGGTGTACGACGGGGCCACCGCCCTGGCCGAGTCGGCCCTGATGAGCGTACGTATCAACAATAAAACCAAGGTGGTGCTGTCCAAAACCGTCCATCCCCAGTATCGCGAGGTGGTGCATACCTACTGCAGCGCTGCGGGCCTCGGTGTTCAGGAGGTCCGGACCGTAAACGGTTGTACCGATCCGGCTGCGCTGGACAAACTGGTAGACGCGGATACGGCATGTGTGCTTGTACAAAGCCCCAATTTTTTCGGCCTGGTGGAAGACCTGGCAGCGGTCTCCGCACTGGCCCATACCCATGGTGCGCTGTGTGTGGTCTGTGTGGTTGAACCCACCGCATTGGGACTACTGAAACCGCCCGGAGCGTTTGCTGTTGATATTACGGCCGCGGAAGGACAGAGTTTGGGCAATGCACAAAACTTCGGCGGACCGCATCTGGGAATTATGGGATGTAAATCAGAGTATGTACGTCGCCTGCCGGGCAGGTTGGTGGGTATGACCCGGGACAGCAAAGACCGGCGGGGTTTTGTGCTGACACTGCAGGCACGGGAGCAGCATATTCGTCGTCAGGCCGCCACTTCCAATATCTGTTCCAACCAGGCCCTCTGTGCTCTGGCCGCCGCCGTGTACCTGGCGACCTTGGGGTACAAAGGCCTGCGCCGGGTGGCCGAGTTAAGCGCTTCACATGCGGCATACCTGTATGAACGCCTGGTTGAACTGCCTGGGTTTGAGGAGGTTTTCCCCTCTCCTTTTTATAACGAGTTTGTTGTCCGCTGCCCGGACGCGCCTGCGGTCAATAAAAAGCTTGCCGGCGCCGGGATCCTGGGCGGCCTTATGCTGGAAAACTATTATCCTGAATTAAAAAACTGCCTGCTGTTCTGTGTCACTGAAATGAACACACGGCAGGATATCGATACATTACTTGAGGTGCTGGCATGAAACTGATATTTGAGAAACGTCTTCCCGGAATCACGGCGGTCAGTCTGCCCGAGCAGAACCTCCCGCAAAATACCTCACTGCCTCAGGAACTGCTGCGCCGTGACTGCGATCTGCCGGAGGTTTCCGAAGGGGAGCTTATCCGGCATTATACGGCCCTCTCCCGCAGGAACCTCGGCGTGGACAACGCCTTCTATCCCCTGGGAAGCTGCACCATGAAATATAATCCCAAGATACATGAAAAACTGGCCCGGTTGGATGATTTCTGTGAAAGTCACCCATTGGCGCCTGCCGCAGCGGTACAGGGGAACCTTGAGCTCATCTGGGAGCTTGAACAGGCCCTGTGCGAGATCACCGGGATGGACGCCTTCAGCCTGCAGCCTTCCGCCGGCGCGCACGGCGAACTGACCGGCCTGATGATTATCAAGGCATTTTTTAAGGCCGGGGGGCAGCAGCGTGACACAATAATCACCCCCGACTCCAGTCACGGCACAAATCCCGCTTCGGCCGCTATGTGCGGATTCAAGATTCTTACCCTGAAAAGCAATGCCCGGGGAGAGATCGACCCAAACGAACTGGAAGCGCTGATGAGCGAAAAGGTGGCCGCGCTGATGCTTACCAATCCCAATACCCTGGGGTTGTTCGATAAGAACATTCTGCGCATCTGCGAAATTGTGCATAACAGCGGGGGACTGGTATACGGAGACGGAGCGAACGCCAATGCGGTTCTGGGCATGGCCCGTTTTAAGGATATGGGATTTGACCTTGTTCACCTTAACCTGCATAAAACATTTTCCACACCGCACGGAGGCGGTGGTCCCGGTGCGGGCCCCCTGGGCGTTACACGGGCCCTGCGCGACTACCTTCCCGCACCCCTGGTGAGTAAAACCGAAAACGGATTCGATTATATTGATCCTCCGCATTCCATCGGACGCGTAAAAGCCTTTAACGGTAATTTTTCGATCTTTGTCCGGGCCCTGGCCTATATCCGCGGCCTGGGGGGAGAAGGCCTGAAACGGACCGGCCGGATCGCGGTGTTGAACGCCAATTACCTGCGAAAACTGCTGGAAAATGATTTCCACCTGAAATATAAAACCCTTTGCAAACACGAGTTTGTGATCGACGACAGCACCATGCCGGCTGGGGTGACCACAATGGACCTGGCCAAGCGCCTGCTTGATTACGGCTTTCATCCGCCCACCGTCTACTTCCCGCTGATTGTAAAGGGGGCCCTGATGATCGAGCCGACGGAAACGGAAAGCAAACAGACCATGGACAACTTTGCCCGCACCCTGATCACGATCAAACAGGAAGCCGCGGATAATCCGGAGCTGGTGAAGGGAGCGCCCTACTCCACCCCGGTCTCCCGCCTGGACGAGGTACGGGCGGCGCGCAATCCCGTACTGCGCTATAGCAAAGAGGAATAACACTATGCCGCGACGCCATCCCGACTGGTTGAAAGTGAATATACCGGGCGGTAAAAATTTTACCCGTGTCAATTCCTGCCTGCGCAAATATGGACTGCATACGGTCTGCGCCCAGGCACGCTGTCCCAATATGGCCGAATGTTACGGGAACGGAACCGCCACCTTTTTATTGTTGGGGAACGTTTGTACCCGCGGCTGCCGTTACTGCAATATCTCCCCCGGCAATCCCGCCGCCCTCGACCCTTATGAGCCGGATCATATCGCCGCGGCCGTGGCCGAACTCGGCCTTGAGTATGCGGTCATCACCTCCGTTACCCGCGACGACCTTGCGGACGGCGGTGCCCTGCAGTTTGCCCGCAGCGTACGAGCCATCCGGGCAAAAAGCCCTCGTACCGGGATAGAGCTTTTGGTCCCCGATTTCAACGGATCACTGTCCGCACTGCAAACCGTAACGGATGCATGCCCCAATGTGCTGGCCCATAATATTGAGGTGGTAAAACAGCTTTTTGCCCGTTTACGTCCAAAGGGCAGCTATACGCGCTCTTTGCAGTTACTGCGGCGCATCACACAACTCAACCCGGGGATTACCGTAAAATCCGGGCTTATGCTCGGGCTTGGTGAAACCACGCAACAGATAAAACTGACCCTTAAAGACCTCCGGAACCATGGGGTAGCGGCGGTCTCCCTGGGACAGTACCTGCAGCCGGCCAAAACCAACGCGCCGGTACACCGTTATTATTCCCCGGAAGAGTTTACCCGGCTGAAAGCCTATGCTCTTTCACTGGGATTTCTGCATGTGGAAGCATCCCCGCTTACCCGTTCCAGTTACCATGCGGAGCGCATACCGTGCGGGTAAGACTGATCCATTCACCGCAGACCTCCGGTGCGCGCAATATGGCCATCGATGAAGCCCTGCTCATCCATAAAACTCCCACATTACGCTTTTATTCCTGGGATCCTCCGTGTGTAAGTATTGGGTATTTTCAGAGTGCACAGCGGGAGGTTAATGAAGCGTCCTGCCGCAGCTATGGAGTGGGCATAGTGCGCAGACCCACCGGCGGAAAGGCGGTACTGCACGAACATGAGCTGACCTACAGCCTTGTACTTCCGGAAAATTCCGTGGGAGAAAATGTCATCAGCTCCTACAAAACCATCAGCCGCGCGTTTGTCAGGGCATTACGGAGCCTGGGTATACCGGTGGAGGTCAGGACCGGAGCCGAGCCGCGCGGGCATTCTCCGCTTTGCTTTCAGGCGGTCAGTTATTATGAATTGGTGCTTCACGGCAAGAAAATTATGGGCAGTGCCCAGTCACGTCAGAACGGCATGCTGCTGCAGCACGGCTCTCTCCTGCTCGATGTGGACTATACCAAACTGTTTGCCTGTCTGCGCTTCGGACACGCAGCGCGCAGGGCGTCCGACCTTGAAGGTTTTGTCACCGGTATAAACCGTGAATGCGGACGACGGCTTACCGCTGCCGGGCTGGCGCAGAAGATCACCGCCTGCGCCCGTCGTGAACTCGGCTTTTCCTTTTACCGGGCGGGGCTTTCACCGGATGAAGGGCGTACCGCACGCAGTCTGGAAAAGGAAAAATACGAGAATCCAACCTGGACCTTTAAAACCGCTTTCGCATGAAACTAAATAGATAGAGACAAAATACGCATAACCCGTAGATTTTTCTTATTACATCTGGTATAACGTGAAAAAGAAATAACTACACTGCAAGGAGCAGGCTATGAGATTTGAACATCTGAAAAAAACCGATCCCGAGGTCTATGATCTGGTAATAAAGGAAGAGGAAAAACAGCAGCACAAACTTTCACTTATCCCTTCCGAGAATTTTTCCATCCCGGCGGTGCGGGAAGCCTTGTCTTCGGTTTTTGTACATAAATACGCCGAGGGCCAGATCGGTAAACGCTATTACGAGGGCAATCAGTTTGTGGATGAGCTTGACAGCCTTTGTAAAAAACGTGCCCACAAAGCCTTCTCCCTGCCCGATGACTGGCATGTGAACATCCAGGCCCTGGCCGGCGGGAATGCCAACCTGGCGGTCTATAACGGTCTGTTGGAGCCGGGCGATACCATTCTCAGCATGTACCTCCCTGACGGCGGTCACCTTTCCCACGGCTGGTCCTTCCCCGAAAAGGACGAAGCGGGTCTTAAGGGGCAGGTGAACCAGGACGTCTACCTGGGCGGAAAAAGGAAGATCAGCATTGTTTCCAAATTTTTCAATGTGGTGCAGTACAAAGTGAATCCGGAAACCCGCTTGTTCGATTACGAACAGATAGACCGTATTGCCGCGGAGTATAAACCGCGTATTATAATTTCCGGAGGCACCGCCTATCCGCGTGAGATCGATTATGCGGCCTTGTCACGTACCGCAAAAAAGATCGGCGCTTATTACCTGGCGGATGTCTCACATGAGGCCGGATTGATTGCCGGCGGTGCCAACAAGTCCCCGGTAGGACTGGCCGATGTGGTCACCTTTACCACACACAAAACCCTGCGCGGACCGCGCGGTGCGGTCATCCTCTGTCGGGGCGATCTGTCCGACCGGATCGACTACGGGGTGTTTCCCGGCCTGCAGGGTGGTCCGTTCGAGCACACCATCGCTTCCCTGGCCGTCTGCCTGAAACAGGCCGCCGCACCGGAGTTCGCGGTGTACGCAAAACAGGTTGTGGTGAACGCAAAATGCCTGGCCCAGGCCATGGTCGACAAAGGTTATGACGTGGTATCCGGCGGCACCGACAAGCACCTTGTGCTGATTGATCTGCGCAACAAAAATATCTCCGGCAGAAACCCGGCAAAAGCGCTCGATTACGCGGGAATTATCCTCAACCGTAATTCCGTGCCGAATGAAACCGGCTCACCCATGAATCCGTCCGGTATTCGCATGGGAACGCCCATTGTTACCACCCGGGGTATGAAAGAAAAAGAGATGGAAAAAATCGCCGGTTGGATAGACCGCGTGATTACACTGGTAACACCGCACTGTTCACTCAAATCCAAAGAGTTCAGCGCCATGCTGCCCCAAATCGACGGCCTGAAGGAAATAGCGGGTGAGGTAAAAGAACTTTGTTTGCAGTATCCCCTGGACATGGGGTAAAAATATCGACGGCCTAATTACGCCGCTCGGTGAAACGACTGAAAGCGTGATTTATCATTTGCTCGATTATCCGGACGTCTACCTGTGTCAGTATTGAGGACATGAACGGCTCATCCCGCAGAACACGTGCCAGGGTAGAGAGTGCGGTGAGGTACTCGGTATTTTTTTCGGGTGGATTGGCAATCAGGAAGAGCAGATGAACCGGTTTTCCGTCGATCGAATCGAAATCTATGCCGCGTTCGGAAATACCCAAGACAATATAAAGTTTTTTTACACTGTGTGTTTTCCCGTGAGCAACCGCCACACCCCGGCCCAGACCGGTGGTATAGATTCGTTCCCGACGGATAGCGGCCTTTTCAATCTGTTCATGATTTACTTCGGAAGAAAAAATTGGAGCCCGATGAATAAGCTCACGGATGGCATCGAACTTATTTCTGCTTTCAAGACATTGCACAACTGATCCGCCTTCAAAGCAATGAATCTTTTCCATGTTAGTCCATACCTTTAGTCCAAAACTCCGACTTTGTCAATATACATTCGCAGCTTTCTCCTATTAATTAATATATCGACATTTTCCGTGTTTCTCAAAAATTTTAATGACTATTTCATCTAAATTCTGTTGCACGTAATACTGTTTTTCTGTTACCATGCCATCCATAGTATGCGCATAGAATTATGTTATAAACCGGAGTTCGGGGACGGCAGGTCTGAAAAACTGCTGCATTCCATTCAATCGTTTTTACACCTACGCCTGCGGGCAATCACCATTGTTGATGTGTTTCTGCTTAACGGCATAGAGGACTTACACGAAACCGATTATACGGAGATTTTTCAGGACCCGGTGGCCCAGGACTTGTTCATCCAAAAAGCCGCCTGCTTAATCCCCCGGCATACAGGCTGGAAGTACCTGGTGGAAATCTGCTATAAGCCCGGTGTCACCGATCCGGTTGCGCTGACGGCTCGGCAGGCGGTAAAAAACTGGACCGGGAAACCTATTCCCGCCGGTGCCGTCATAGAGAATTCTATCCAGTACCTGATTCATTGCCCGACCCTTTCCGCGGAAGATATCGAACGCCTGACCGGTTTTTTATACAACCCGCTGATTCAAAACTGTCTTGTCATAACAGATACGCAATGGCAGGAAGGTAGCAGGCCCCCGGAAATTTATGAACAAAAACTGCCGCCCGGTTCTGCGGAGGTGGCCTTCTTTGATCTGGAGGGAATGAGTGACACGCAACTGGAAGCATTCTCAAAGGATCGCTTGTTGGCCCTGACAAGAGAAGAGATGCAGGCGGTCCGCAATCATTTTAAAGGACAGCGTATTAAGAAAGAGCGCCGGTCCCGAGGTTTGCCCGCACAGGTAAGTGACGTGGAACTGGAAATGGTTGCCCAGACATGGTCCGAACATTGTAAACATAAAATATTTAATGCAACCATTCACTACCGTGAAAAAAACAAGAATGAAACCATCCGTTCCTTGTTCAAGACCTATATCAAAAAAACCACCGATGATATTGCTACGTACAAACGCTACTTGAAATCGGTATTCCATGATAATTCAGGCGTGATTGAGTTTGACGACCGTACCCTGGTCTGCTTCAAGGTGGAAACTCATAACAGCCCGTCGGCCCTGGACCCTTACGGTGGTGCCATTACCGGTATCGTAGGGGTGAACAGGGACATTCTGGGCACGGGGAAGCTGGCTAAACCCATTTTTAATACCAATGTACTGTGTTTTGCGGACCCGCGGACCCCTGCGGAACAGGTTCCGGCCGGGTTTATGCATCCCAAACAGATTATGCAGGGGGTGCATCACGGAATAATTGACGGCGGCAACCAGTCCGGTATTCCGGTCATTGCCGGCGGGTTTCTCTTTGATCAGAGTTATATCGGCAAACCGCTGGTGTTCTGCGGCACCGGTGGTATTCTTCCCTATAAAATTCAGGGTGAGGGATCATGGATCAAGCATATTGATCCGGGCGACCTGGCTGTTATGGTGGGCGGACGCGTGGGGAAGGACGGCATTCACGGGGCCACGTTTTCCTCAATGGCTTTGGATGAGGAGTCACCGACCTCGGCCGTACAAATAGGTGATCCCATTACCCAGAAAAAGATGTGGGACTTCCTGCTGGAGGCCCGCGACAAAGCTTTGTTTAAAGGTATTACGGACAATGGCGCCGGCGGCCTTTCCTCTTCCCTGGGCGAAATGGCAACCTACAGCAACGGCATCCGTATTGAGCTGGATCGCTGCCCTTTAAAATACTCCGGCCTTGCCCCGTGGGAGATACTGGTTTCCGAATCACAGGAGCGCATGAGTCTGGCCGTAAGCCCGGACACGCTTCAGGCATTTCTTGACCTGGCAAAAAAAAGAGAGGTTGAAGCCACGGTCGTCGGCGGTTTTACAGACAGCGGGTTTGCCGAAATTTTCTATAAAAACGAGTGTGCGGGCCTGCTTGAGCTGTCATTTCTGCATGACGGGCTTCCCCCCATGGAACTGGAGGCCGAATGGTCCGCGCCGTCCATTGTCACGCAGACACCCGGTGATATGCCCCTGAAAGAAATCCTGCTGGCGGCCCTGGCCGATCCGAATGTCAGCTCCAGGGAAAACCTTGTACGCCAGTATGACCATGAGGTATTGGGTTCTTCTATCATAAAACCGTTTGTAGGGGTACTTGCGGACGCCCCTTCCGACGGGGCGGTATTTAAACCGCGTTATGACTCATATCGCGGACTTACCGTTACCCACGGCATCTGTCCGCGCTATGGAGATACGGACACCTACGATATGGCCGCCTGTGCCGTGGATGAAGCGTTGCGGGCCCATGTGGCACTGGGCGGAGATCCCGATTATACCGCGGCGTTGGACAACTTCTGCTGGCCCGATCCGGTTGTATCGAAGTCCAACCCGGACGGAAGGTACAAACTTGCCCAGTTGGTAAGAAGCGCCAAAGGCCTGCACGACACGTGTATCACGTACGGAATTCCCCTTATCTCAGGAAAAGATTCCATGAAAAACGACGCTTTTTCAGGGGATAGTAAAATATCCATTCGCCCCACCCTTCTCATCTCACTAATGGGGATTATCCCGGATATACGCAGGGCGATTACCACGGATTTCAAACAGCCCGGGAACATCATCTTTGTGCTGGGCGAAACACGCGCGGAATACGGAGGCTCGATTCTTGAAAAAATAACGGGGAGGAAACTGGGCGCCTGTCCGCGGGTAATCCCCGACGCCGCCCTGCCGCTCTACCGTGTGGTTTTTCGTGCGGTCAAAGAGGGACTTATCCAGTCATGCCACGATCTTGCCGACGGCGGACTGGCTGTCAGCCTTGTCGAATCCGCCCTGGGCGGACGCCTGGGATGTACCGTCTCTCTGTCGGACATGGCGGGAACTCTTAAAAAGAACATAGACCCGCTGCTGCTGCTGTTCTCCGAAACACCGTCAAGATTTATCGTGAGTGTAAAACCCGAGGATGTCTGTAGTTTCCGTTCCTTACTATCAGGATTCTCCTTTGCCGAATTGGGCAAGGTTGAATCCCACGATTCAATTGTCATAAAACATCTGGGAAATGAACTACTTTCGCTTGGCCTGGACAAGGCACTTGCGGCGTGGAAAGGAATGTTGTGATAATGGAAAAATCGGAGGTGAAAGCCTGCATCATTACCGGATTCGGTATAAACGCCGACTATGAACTGCACCAGGCCTTCCGTATGGCCGGAGCAGAGGCGACCCTTATCCATATCACTGATATTATTGAAAAACCGAAACTGCTGGAGGATTTTCATATTTTGGCATTCCCGGGAGGATTCTCTTATGGAGATCATTTGGGTTCCGGAAAAGTTTTTGCCACCCTGTTTAAAAAACACCTGAAATCCGCACTGGAAAAGTTTATCGCGGCAGGAAAACTGGTAATCGGTATCTGCAATGGGTTCCAGGTACTGGTAAAAATGGGTATCTTACCCAATCTGGAAGGCGGCTGGAAGCAGGAGGTCTCCCTTATTCATAATGATTCCGGAAAATTCGAAGACCGATGGGTGCTGCTGAAAACAAATCCCGCCTCCCCCTGTGTCTGGACACAAGGGCTGGATGAACTTGAGTTTCCCGTTCGTCATGGTGAAGGTAAATTCGTCATTCTCTCTCCCACCATCCGCCGTCGGATCGAAAGCGACAACCTTATGGTGGTAAGGTATGCTTCAGCCTCCGGCGGTGAACCCGGTTACCCGGCCAATCCCAATGGCTCGATCATGGATATCGCCGGGATCTGCGATCCAAGCGGCAGGGTCTTCGGTCTTATGCCCCATCCCGAAGCGTTTCTGATTCCCGAAAACCATCCGCGCTGGACCTGTGAAAAAATTCTGGACAGCGACGGACTGTTGCTTTTTGAGAACGGTGTTGAATATATCAAAAATACTATAGTTTAAGACTATAGTGGGGAGTAACCATGCAGCGTATTGCGGTGTTAAGCTCGGACCGGGAGCTGAATAACAGAATACTGTCACAATGGCGGACTCTTGCAGACGGTTTCGAAATCACCCTCCTCACCCAACGGGAAAAATGTTTTGAATTCCTGATGTATGAACTGCCGGAGCTTTCTATCCTTAATTTCTCCGACCCCGAATTGAATGTTCCCTCACTGCTTTATATGATTAAACGGGACCCGTGGCTGCATTACGGAGGATTTATCGGGATATATGATCCTGCCGATGAAGAAGAGGTTTTTTCACGCAGCAAGGACATTAATATAATCGGATTAATTAATTCATCCCAGTTTGACTTCCGCTTCGGCAGGCTTATGCGTATTATCAGGCAAAACCGGCAGATCCTTTTCCAGCGTCATATTCAACGCAAGTTTCTGCCCAGCCTTTCAGGGGAATTTATCATCGATAATGATCCCTTTGATCTTACGATCTATTCTCACCTGATGAGTCATTACCTTTATACCGCGAACTTTATCACCCGTGAATCCCGGGAAATTCTCTACATGGCCCTGATGGAGCTGTTGATGAACGCGGTAGAGCACGGTAACTGCCATATCAGTTATCAGGAAAAAAGCAAATGGCTGAAGAATGAAAACGATATTTTTGATTTAATTCGTGAAAAAAACACGCTACCGGAAATAAATCGTAAAAAAGTATTTTTAAAATACCGCATTAAAGCAGAAAAGACCTACTTTGCCATCCGCGACCAGGGACAGGGCTTTGACTGGCAAAAACGCAAAGAGGAAACCGGCCGTGATGATACACTTGCGCCGCACGGCCGCGGTATCCGCATGGCCGAACATTATGTCACCAATCTGACCTATAACCCAAAAGGCACGGAGGTTTTTTTTGAGTTTGAACACCAGCCGAACACCAGCAATCCGATACCTAATGTTTTCGGGGAGGCGGAGGAGGTGGTCTTTCAAGACGGCCAGACGATCTTTCAGGAAAACGAACAGTCAAATTTCCTCTACTACATCGTGTCGGGCAGATTGGGTATTTATGCGGAGGGAAAAAAGCTTACCGTCCTGACCCCGGCCGATATCTTTCTGGGTGAAATGTCGTTTCTGCTGCATAACAAACGCAGCGCTACGGTGGCGTCGGAAGGCACCAGCACGTTGATCAAAATATCCAAGGCGGCATTTATCAAAGCCATAAAAAAGGAACCGCACCACAGTATTTTTATCGCCCGTCTTTTGGCGGAGCGCCTGCGGCGCTTGAATGTCATCCAGGCCGACCTGCTGTAATACCGTTTACGACAGTCTGACGGTGTTTTTATCGATTACGATAATGCCCTCCGCGGCAAGATCCTCTGCGATCCGGCTTACCTCGCCCCGCGGCCTGCCCAGCTGCCGTACAAGCCGCCTGATGGAGGCTTCTCCTTCGGCGAGCAGGAATTTAACGATCAGCCCCCTTGCCTGGCGCCGAGAGCCCTTAAAGGGCGGCTGTTTTTTATAATGCGCACTTATCCGGTCTACCCGCCGGTGCTTGCCCTTCAGATATACCCCGTAATCCATCAACGCATAATACCAATGACGCGGATTTTTATGATCAAGTGTTTCTTCGATCAGAGGGAATATCTCACTGTCCTTTACTCCGGTTCTATCGTTAAAAAAGAAATACAAAAACACAGTCCTGATGTTGGTTTCGATAAAGACAACAGGTTTATTATAAGCAAATACCATAATCGCTCCCGCTGTTGCCCTCCCCACACCGGGAAGACCGGTCAGCTCCGTAATTTCCGTGGGCATACTCCCGTTATACTGATCAACAATCTTTTGGGCACACAGCCACAGATAACGCGCGCGCCGGTTGTATCCCAGGCCCTGCCAGACCTTCAATACTGCAGAAAGCGGTGCATCGGCCAAAGCATACGGATCGGGAAACACCCGTAAAAACTCATCGTACTTTTTCAGCACGCGTACAACCTGCGTCTGCTGCAGCATCAGCTCCGACACCAAAATGTGATACGGCGTGCCTGTTGCCCGCCAGGGCAGATCACGTCCGCGGCAACCATAATAGGAATAGACAGTGTTGATGAATGCGTGGAACCGTTCTTGTTTTTCCATATCCCGCCGTGGGTAATTGTAAACTTTTATTTGCTTGCGAACAAGAGTTTTCCCTGTTATGATGATTAACAGGAATATGTATGAACCACTTACATAAAAACCTGTCATTGACCGAATCTGATATTCTGAAAGTACATCTGACAAATCCGGCCTATGTCATGCTGATGGATGAGGAAAACTATGCGCTGTACCAGGCGGAGGATGAATATGATTATTACGGTGACCTGGCGAAGAACACCCCCTTTACCATTCGTGCACCAGGCTCCGGCAGCTGGCATCTCGTTATCGAACAGGCCGACCCGACACAGGATGTGGCGGTAAACGTACAGATAATCTCCGAAATATAATAAAAAAAGTTGTGTTGTATTCCTTTCCGGCCACCTCTATACTAGTAGAAAGAAGGACGCAGATGGCTGAAAGCAAAAGAATTGCCTTTATGGTAGATTACCTGGGCACCGCATCTTTTCAACAGGAGCTTATGTCCGGGATCATGAACGCATTACCCAAACAGGGGGTTCAGTTATACATTTTACTGGGCGGTGGTCTGTTGCGGGCGGACAATGATGAGTACGCACCATACCGTAACTGTATCTATGAACTGATCAGTAAAAAAGTATTCGACGGTATATTGGTAAGTACGACACTGGGAAATTTCGCCTCACCGGCCGAAGTGGAAGAGTATTTCAAGCGGTTCAAAGAGTTACCGGTGATATTCCTGGGACCGGGACCGAAAAAATACTACCAGATCCTGGTAAACAACAGCCAGGGGATGGAAGATATCGTCCATCATTTTATTCATGACCATCAGTACAAACGAACTGCCTTTATCACCGGATCGTCAGGCAATAAGGATGCCGAAGAAAGACTGGAAGCCTACAAGACCCAACTGGAAGAAGCGGGTATTGAGGTGGACCCGCAGCTGATCTATAACGGTAATTTTACACTTGAGTCCGGTATTGCCGCGGTAAAAACCCTTTTGGATGAACGAAAGGTCAGTTTTGATTCTTTGGTTGCTTCCAATGACAACATGGCACTGGGGGCCAAGCAGGAGATAGAACGGCGCGGTCTTTCGGTTCCCGATGATATTGCCGTCAGCGGTTTTGACGATATTGTTGAGGCCTCAAGTGTTCTTCCCGGTATCACCACCGCGAAACAGCCGTTTGACCAATTCGGGAAAAAAGTATTTGAGAATTTCGAGCGCTTGTTCCGCGGGCAAGCGGTACAAGCGATTGAATATATTCCGGCACAGCCGGTAGTTCGCCAGTCCTGCGGATGTTTTTCCGGGACAATAAAGGATACCAAACACAGTTATGATAATGCCGTGGAAGCAGATGTTCACTCCTATTATAACGAACACAAACAAGAGTATCTGATGCGGATATTGGAAAGTACCGCAGCGGCCGAATTGCAGCTTGATCGAAACGAAACCGGGTTGTTGCTTGACGCCCTGTACCAGTATATTTTTGTCGATCAGGAGAAATCGATTTTTACCGTAATCCGGAATACGATAATGAAAACATTCAGAGAAAAACGCAAGGTAGAATGCTGGCAAGATATACTGACACTGATACGGTATCTTTTCTCGCCTCTGTTTACGGAGAGAGAGATTATTGCCGGGGCCGAGAATATTTTTCATAAAACCCGACTGCTTATCAGTGAGACGCAGATTACACAAAACAAGCAACAGTTTATTAATGAGAGAAACAGCAATGACCAGATTATCTGGGTGGGAGAGGGCCTGGCTAATGCCGTTGAAAACAAGATACTGCGTGAGTTTATCTACTCCTCATTTCCCCCATTACAAATCAATAATTTCCTATTTGCCGAGTTTACGGAAACCGAGGGGAACATCGAAATGGCGCGGCTCATTGCCCTGATCCGCAATGGTCAGACCCTTGAAATAGATGAGGAGGGAATCACCTTCCCATCCAAAGATATTTTCCCGCCGAAACTGACTTTGGGCGGTTGCGGCATCTACTTTGTGATCCCGCTTATTTTCAGGGAACACAAGCTGGGATATGTTATTTTTGAAAAATCCGCGGGACAGCAAACCATGTACGGCTCACTTTCCAGCCAGTTGGGAAGAAGCCTGTATACCTCCAGATTGATCAGCCGGATACTGGCTACGGAAAAGGTTATTCAGGAACACAGCGACCGCATCGAATCCCTGATCCGCCCTATGATCGATTCAATTCAGAAAGTCCGCAAACTCTCGGAATCGCAGGCGTCCGAAGCCCTTAATCTCAACACCATAACCAGGCAAAGTGAGGAAAAAATCGGCCAATCCAAAAAAATCGCCCAGGACCTGAGTAAAATCCTCTCGGAAACCAACCTGCTGGTGGATTCCATAAATGATATCTCCGAGACGGTGGATATCCTTTCCCTTAACGCGTCTATTGAAGCCGTACACGCGGGATCGTCCGGCAGAGGATTTTCGGTTATTGCCACGGAAATTAGAAATCTTAGCGATAAAACCAAACACAACCTACAGCAGATAAATAAATTCCTGAGCGCCGTTTCCGGCGGCATAAAGAATTTTGTAACGGTTAACCAGGAGGTCGGCAGGGTCTTCGGCAATCTGCACCGGACAATCGATGATATGAGCGCGTCGCTACGGGTGGTCTCTGAAAAGATGATGCAGTTGGGAGAGACCAGCAATTCCATCCTGGCGATAATGCGTCAGAATGAAACCGAGACACCGTCCTAACCTATTCCTTCGCACACCACCACCGGGCTATATAATTATTTTTTTTGTCCTTGTAATCTTTTTTGTTTCTTTCTACAATACCAACAATAATTTAAACAGGAGGAGTTATCATGAGTGAATACGTAGCATATTGTGTAAAATGTAAAGCGAAAAAGACCATGCAAAATGTTGAGATAGTCACGGCAAAAAACGGCCGACGCCAGGCAAAAGGGGTTTGTCCGGACTGTAATACAAAAATGAATCTGTTTTTAAAGGCGGAATAGGACGGTCCTTTTCCGCTTTTTTGTGCGGGTACACTGAAGATGATAAACAAGCTGCTGTCCTCCATATTCGGTATTATTGAATATATTACCGAAGCTGAGTTAACCAATACCAGTAAACAGTTAATTAAAAACTATTATGAAGGTGCCACACAGCCGAAACATGCCGATAAGGCACGTTACACTATTCAGCGCTACACACAGACAATCATCCCCACACTTGATGAGCTCCGTGATAAAGCAAAGGCCTCTGAATTGGCTCCCCTGGATCATTTAATCCTGAAAATGGAATACCTTGCCCGCTCCCTGGATGAGTTGGAGGAATATTAATTACCGACACCCGACGAATGCCGGGCATACCTTCAAAAAATAAAAAGGAGAGGAAGTATGGAAGACAGGCATGACGCCTACTGCGGTTTATACTGCGGATCATGCACGGCCTTTTTGGCCACCAAGGAGAACCGGATCAAAGAACTGGCCGATGAATGGCAGCGCCCCGTGGAAGATGTTGAATGTCACGGCTGTAAAAGTGAAAAGCTCGCCGTTTACTGCCGCACCTGTGCCTTAA
The DNA here is from genome assembly GCA_964634205.1 of uncultured Spirochaetaceae bacterium. Taxonomy (GTDB): domain Bacteria; phylum Spirochaetota; class Spirochaetia; order SZUA-6; family RPPD01; genus JAFGGG01. The sequence goes on along the minus strand of CAZWKE010000006.1, from coordinate 2,956 downwards.
AGCAGTGTGCCCGGCAAAAGGGGCTGGAGTTCTGTTTTCAGTGCGCAGAATACCCCTGCCCGCAGCTCGATGAGTTTAAAAACAGCGCCGACTATCCGTATCACAGTGAAGTCTATGATTATATGGACATGATCGCAGAACATGGTACGGACTACTGGCTGGAACAGATGAAGCGGCGCTGGTCCTGCGGTTCCTGCGGCAGGGAACACAGCTGGTTTACTCCGGCCTGCCGTGAATGCGGCGGCGATCTTGATACCTATAAAAAGACGCAATAACGCAATCGCTTTTTATACGGATTTATCTGTTCTTTTCTGCAAATTATATTTAAATTTAAAAAACCGGGTAATTTACTCGATGAATTAAAAAAACAAGGATTAAAAAAAAGTGATGGAAACAAAAAACCTTGAGGAATTACTCAATCAAACGAAGAATCCACGCTGCCGCTTCTGTGGATTACCACTCCCTAAAACTCTGAAGGCGAATGAACAGTGTCCAAACTGTTCCACCAATGCCAGGATAGTAGCCGGTTATTTTGAACAAAAAAACCAATAAACTGTACCGTACGTTCGGCTGCACGGTAAAGAGGAAGCAAAAACAACTCATATCGAACGCAAAAACGGTTGTCATCATCCGGTAATACTTATACAGTAAGTCTATGCTCACATTCGATAAAATCATCGATATCAGTATTTCGCTGGGAACGGAAGAAATAACCTATCCCGGTGATCCCGCGTACAAACGCCGGCAGGTAACCGCCCTGAAAAACGGCAGTCCATACGAGCTTTCCAGTCTGAGTCTTTCCAGCCATTCGGGCACGCATATAGACGCTCCGGCGCATTTTATCGGGAACGGTAAAAAAATACATGAACTTCCGCTGCGACGGTTTATCCTGCCCGCCGGCGTCATCGAAATACAAGACAACAGCCTGATCACCCTGAAGGAACTGCAGGCCGCTTCCTGGGGACCGGCAAAGGCTCTCCTGTTTAAAACTGAAAACTCACGACAGGGGAAAATCACCAACGGCAGCTTCAGGGAAGACTATGTCTCCCTTGCGCCCGACGCGGCACGGTTTTGTGTGGAAAAAGGGATTTCCCTTGTGGGCATCGATTATATCACGATCGACAAGGCCGACGCAAATTTCGCGGCACACAACATCCTTCTGGGAAACGGCCTCATTATTCTGGAAAGTATCAACCTGAAGCATGTGACACCCGGTCCGTATACCCTGCTCTGCCTGCCCCTGAAGATACATAACGGGGAGGCTTCACCAGTCCGGGCCGTGCTGCTGCAGTAACTATAATAATCGAAGAGTATCATGAACTATGAAGACAACAACGAGAAGATAACAAAGGATTTCTCACAAAAACAGGCATAGAGTGAAAGGAGTAAATATGTTTAAAAATAAAATTCGCTTAATGGTTTTTTGTTTTGCGACTGTTTTCTGTATTTACAATGCAAACGCCGAAAATTTGATTAAAAACGCTGCGTTCAATAACAAAACCGAAAACTGGTTTTATTTCACCCAGGATTCGGCTAAGGCGGCGATTGATAACGTTGATAATCAGCTTCAGGCAACCATTGAACGCGCGGGCAAACATCCATGGTCGATTGGGATTGTCCAATCGGGCATCAATATAGAAGCGCATTACGTCTATAAAGTCAGTTTTGCTTCCAGGTCGGACAGCATTAAAAAGATCAGGGTAGTTGTCCAAATGAATAAAAAACCCTGGAGTATGTACAGCGGGGAGCATTTTTTCAAACTCTCCCCCGGTCTGAAAAAATATGAATTTACCTTTACCATGCGGTTCCCTTCCGATAATGACGCAAGTCTTCAATTCCATGTCGGGGGTACGGAAACAGGAGAGCTATTTTTTGATGATATCAGCATAAAAAAACTGGGGGTCGAAAAACTGAAAATCCCCACCAAATTCCCCGCACCGCTAAAAAACAAAATATCACGGGGCATTGCCTTCGGCAGCACCCTGGAAGCCCCGGCGGAAGGCGCCTGGGGGCAGGTATTGAAAGAAGAATACTTTGACATGATTAAACGTAAAGGATTCGATCATATCAGATTTCCCATCCGTTGGGAGACACATATCGGGAACAAATCCCCCTATACAATTGATCCCTTTTTCCTGAAAAGGGTCGATTGGGCGGTCAGTCACACTATAGCCCTCGGTCTGTACGCCGTGATCAACATGCACCACCATCGCTTGTTCGAGAAATCGCCCGGCGGTGAAAACAAAAAGAAGTTTTTGGCCATGTGGCGGCAGATTGCGGAGTATTTCAAGGATTATCCGGATAATCTCTATTTTGAAGTATACAATGAACCCACCGATAAAATGACAAGCGTCTGGAACCAAGACTACACGGAAGTATATGACATCATCAGGAAGACCAATCCGCACCGCACAATCATCATCACCCTGCCCGAATGGGGAAAGATCGATGCCTTGCGGAAGTTAAAACTGCCGGAAAAAATTAGAAACGATGAGAATGTCTATATCTCTTTTCATTTCTATGAACCGGCGGATTTTTGTTTTCAGGGCACCCCCAACATTCCCGGCATTGACAAGATGCACGGCATACGGTGGAAAGGAACCCAAAGGGAACAGGACAAGATTATAAGAAAGCTGGACAAGATTGCGCAATGGGCATCGGAAAACAATGTAAAATTATGGAACGGTGAGTTCACCGCCCATTCCGCCGCTTCCGTCAGGGAGGATGTTTTACAATGGATCCGGTTTATTGCCCGCGAATGTGAAAAGAGAAACATCGCCTGGGCGTATTGGGATTTCTGCGGCGATACCAGCAGAATCTATAATCCTGATAACAGAAATTTCGATGACGGTATAATAAATGCCCTGATGCGGTGATAGGAATTAGTAACCGCAATATAAATAATTTAACTTCGCGTCCAGGAGGACTCGAACCTCCGACCCACGGCTTAGAAGGC
>CAZWKE010000005.1:0-120661 GCA_964634205.1 uncultured Spirochaetaceae bacterium | reverse complement strand
ACAAGACTCATCCGCACTCCCCGTTCCTCACCCATTGCGGCAAGCGCCCGTAAATCCTTGGGGAAACAGCTTCCCCCGAATCCCGGTCCCGGATGCAGGAACTTTGGACTGATTCTTCCGTCCATACCCATGGCTTTGGCAATGGCATGGATGTCCGCTCCCACAGCATCGCACAGATTGGCCATCTGGTTGATAAAGGTTATTTTACTTGCCAGGAAGGCATTACTGGCGTACTTGATGAGTTCCGCGGTCTCCAGGTTGCACCAGACTACAGGGGTCTGAATCAGATACAATGACCGATAAATGTCCTGCATGACACTTTTTGCACGCTCCGATTCCACGCCGATAATTATCCTGTCCGGATGAAAAAAATCCTGAATGGCTTTTCCCTCTCGTAAGAACTCCGGATTGGACACCACATCCACCGCGGTTCCGTCTGCCGCGAGCCTGTCGGCCACCTTCCTGTTTGTACCAACCGGTACGGTTGATTTTATGACCACAACCTTATACCCGTTAAGATTATTTTTTATATCATCCGCCGCCTGAAAAAGCTGACTTAAATCAGCGCTTCCGTCACCATTCGAAGGTGTTCCGACTGATATAAAAATTACCTCCGCATCGCGGATCGAGGCGGCCACATCCGTACTGAAGGTTAACCTGCCGGAATCGAGATTCTTGTGCAGATAATCCCGCAATCCGGTTTCATAGATATGGGGCTCTCCCCGGTTCAGTGTATCAACCACAATCTTATTGATATCCACTCCCGTCACATTGTGGCCGAAGTCGGCCAACCCCACGGCGGAAATCAATCCGACATACCCTGTCCCGATTATCGTTATCTTTTTAGCCATTACCTTCTCCCGGGAAAATGTTTACAATATATCATGCAAAAAAATCTTCCGTAAATATTCTGAATTCTTTTTTCCCACATGCTTTTTTTTATCAGGCTCATAATTCTCCGCGTACAGCGAAAATATATTTCGTTGAACCTCACCATCCTTTTTTATATACGATATTTTAGAAATATGGCAGCAGTGCTCAATAATAAAATCAAGATCGCTTTTACCGATCAACCTGATTCCCCGGTACCCCTCCTGCTTGATTTTTTCCACCAGCTTTAACATTGCTTCCTTATAATCTACCACATTCTTGATTGTGCGCTTGAAATAACGGTAGCTGCGGCGCATGATTGCTTCAATTCCTTCTGCCGAAACAGCATACATGATCTTCCGGTTGTTGATTTTTTTGATTTTCAGCCACCCCTTTGTTACCAGGCGCTTGATAATCGAGTTGGTCATGCCCAGCGATACGCCGACGATTCGGGCAAGATCCCGCTGTCTTACATGAGAGTTTTTATGAATTGTCTGTAAAAGTTCCAGTTCTTTTTCTTGAACTTCCATAATGATTTGTATCGATAAAAATAAGATCTTTCGAGGGAGTATCTATAACACAAATACACCCTGAACAATGTGTGCTGTACGCATACAGAGAAAAAAAGCCTTAAACCGATTAAAGAAGCAGCCGTAACATGCTTTCCCGATCCGGTTTAAGTATATTCGATGAATGTTCATCTATCGAACAATATAGCACATATTTGAATAATGTCAAGGTAAATACAACATTGCCTTTGCCCTGAATGTGTGTTACATTAATGGTGTTGTAAACATAATTCCTGATTTTCTATATAATAAGGAGTCTATGTTACCAATTCTATCACAAAGACATTCAACGTTCAAAGAAGGATAGGATACGATTATGCTGCATTATCAGCAGGCACATCTGATGCAACTGGAAGCCGAATCCATTTTTATCATCCGCGAGGTTGTGTCCGAGTTTAAAAATCCGGTAATGCTCTACTCGGTGGGAAAAGACTCTTCGGTAATGCTGCATTTGGCACGGAAGGCCTTTTCTCCGGGCAGGTTCCCGTTTCCGCTGATGCATATCGATACCGGCTATAAATTCCCCGAGATGTATGAGTTTCGTGACAATTTCGTAAAACAGATCGATGCAACCCTGATAGTGGAACGAAACGAGGGATGGATTAAAAAACAGGCCCACCCCACTGTTTTAGGAAATGATAAATGCTGCTTTTATTTAAAAACCACCGCCCTGCTGGATGCGTTAAAGAAACACGGATTTGACGCGGCCTTCGGCGGTGCCAGGCGTGAGGAAGAAAAATCCCGGGCGAAGGAACGTGTTTTTTCGGTCAGGGATTCACATGGAAAGTGGAACCCCAAAAATCAACGGCCGGAGTTATGGCAGTTATACAACACAAGAATAAACCAGGACGAATCGGTTCGGGTGTTTCCCTTAAGCAACTGGACGGAGGTGGATATCTGGGAGTATATAAAATTGGAAGACATACCGGTGGTCCCGTTGTATTTTGCCCAAAAGCGGCAGGTGATTATCAGGGAAAACGTGCTTATTCCCTACTATTCCTTACAAGTGGTCGACCCACAGAATAAACTCGGCATCGACAAACACCAGGTGAAAGAAATGATGTGCCGCTTCCGCACCCTGGGGTGTATCCCCTGTACAGGGGCGGTTCCTTCAAAAGCAAAAACCATCGACGATATTTTAATCGAAGTACGACAGGCAAAAAAGTCCGAGAGAGAAAACCGGCTTATAGACCTGACAAGCGATTCCGCTATGGAGCAGAAAAAGAAAGAGGGATATTTCTAACAATGGAAAAGGGATTACTGCGTTTTGTCACATCAGGCAGTGTGGATGACGGAAAATCCACTTTAATCGGCAGGCTGCTCTATGAAACAGGCTGCATTTTTGAAGATCAATACCAGGCCATTAAAAAAACATCGCAAAGAAGCGGAAAAAAGGAAGTGGACCTTTCCCTGCTGCTGGACGGCCTGTCCGCCGAACGCGAACAAAAAATCACTATCGACGTCGCCTACCGTTATTTTTCCACCCCCAGGCGGAAGTTTATCATTGCCGATTCCCCCGGACACGAACAGTACACCCGGAACATGGTTACCGGGGCGTCCAATGCCGGGCTGGCGATTATTCTTATTGACGCCCGCAAGGGGATTCTTACCCAGTCACGGCGGCACGGATTCATCGTTTCGCTTTTACAGATTCCCCATTTAATTGTGGCCGTAAATAAAATGGACCTGGTGCACTATTCCAAAGAGGCGTTCGAGAAGATTACGGATGAGTACCTTGATTTCTCGGAAAAGCTCGATATTCATGATATTTCCTTTATTCCGGTTTCGGCCCTAAAGGGAGATAATGTCGTTCATCACGGCAAAAATATGAAGTGGTATACGGGGAAAACCCTGCTGCAAATGCTTGAGGACGTGTATGTCACCGCGGACAAAAACCTTATTGATTTTCGCTTTCCGGTGCAGTATGTTTCACGGCCGCATCAGGACTTCAGGGGGTATGCAGGGACAATCGGTTCCGGCACCATACGTCCCGGCGAAGAGGTCGTTGCCCTCCCCTCCGGAAAAACCTCCGCTATAAAATCAATATTGTATGACAGTAAACAGCTTGATGAGGCCTACACCGATCAGGCAGTGGTGTTGACGCTGAAACACAATATCGATGTAAGCAGGGGGGATATGATTGTTCGCAAGAACAACCTGCCCCACATCAGTGATTCCTTCGATGCCATGATCTGCTGGATGGCAGAAACACCGTTTTCCCATTCACCGCATTACCTGCTGAAACATACCACCCGCACGGTGAAGGCCTCCGTCAGTAAAATCCATTATAAAATCAATATGGATACGCTCCATCGCCAAAAGACCACTGATTTCACCCTGAATGAAATCGGCAGGGTCGAGATAAAAACCGCGGAACCCCTGTTTTTTGATCCGTATAAAACCAACCGCAGCACCGGGGCTTTCATTCTTATCGATCCGCTCACCAACCTGACCGTGGCCGCGGGGATGATCAGGGAGGTGCCCCACCAAGTAACGGAATGGAAGCAACAAGCCCAGGATACTCCCGCGGAAAAAGTAAAACACCTGCGCTGGGAGGATGGAAACATCCCCCTCCATATATGGGAGGAGCGAAACGGTCACAAGGCGGGAGTAATCTGGTTGACCGGGCTTTCCGGGTCCGGGAAGTCCACTATCGCCAGACTGCTGGTAAAAAAACTTTTTTCATATGGATGCCAGGTAATGTTTCTGGACGGTGATAATGTGCGTCACGGTTTGAACAGCGACCTCGGCTTTTCTCCTTCGGACCGGGCGGAAAACATCAGGCGTATCGGGGAAACAGCCGGACTGTTCTACTCTCAAGGTAACCTTGTCGTGTGTGCCTTTATCTCACCCTTTGAAAAAGACAGGGCGTTTGTCCGTTCATTGGTGCCCAAGGGAAGGTTCGTTGAGGTGCATGTGGATTGCAGTCTTGAGGTCTGCCGGCAGCGAGACCCCAAAGGATTATACCAAAAAGCCGATGCCGGGGAGATTCCGGAGTTTACCGGGGTTTCTTCACCTTATGAACAGCCGACACATGCGGAACTGGTGCTGAACACCGATATAAACGACGTGGCAAAGCATATTGAAAAGCTTATTACCTATCTTACAAAACACAAATTCTTCCGTATCTAAATCCCGGCGCCGCATACGACAGCCTTTGATAGCAACCGTTAATTATTCACCCGTTCGACGTAATCCTTGGTATCGGTGTTGATGAGAATCTTGTCCCCTTTTTTTATGAACAGCGGCACCTTGACCTCCAGGCCCGTCTCTATGGTAACGGGTTTAGTGCCGCCGGAAACCGTATCTCCCTTGATGGCGTGTTCGGCATCGGTTACCTCAAACACCATTTTAAACGGCAGGGCAATATCAATAGGGGTATTTTCCCAGATTATCAACTGGTACTCCTCACCCTCTTTGAGAAAATACTGTTTGTCTTCCACCCCTGCCTTGGAAATGACAAGCTGCTCATAGGTTTCCAAGTCCATAAAATGAAACCCGCTGTCGTCGGCATAAAGAAACTGGAAGGTCTTGTTCTCGACCTCTATGTCTTCAACGGTCTCCTGACTTTTGTTCACCTGCTTTAAGACCTGGCCGGTCTTTAGGTTTTTCAGCTTTAAACGGACAAAGGCCGAACCCTTGCCGGGATTGACAAACTCTCTTTCAACAACCTCATACGGGTCATCTTTAATTAATAAAAACATGCCTTTGGCAATGGAACCTGCTTTAATCATTGAATCTTATGTCTCCTTGAAATGTTTGTATTTGTAGAACAATCAGTCCATTCTATCATAAAACGGGGAAAAGGACAGCCCCTGTATTTGCGCTATATTGTACAATAACATGAAAAGCCTGTCCATGCCCAGGGCCACCCCGGAGCATTCGGGCAGCCGCGAAATATAATCGGGCAGTTCCCGGTCAAGCTGCGGTGATACAAAGGCCCGCTTTTTCCGTTCACTTTCATGATCAAAAAAATTAAGCACCTTCCCTTTGTCCGTCTCTTCCGAAAAACAGTTGGCCAATTCAATACCGCCGATATAAAGTTCCCAGCGTTCCGCCGCGGGTGTGCCCTGCTTTGCTTTGGCCAGCGTGGGGATCCCCGCCGGATAATCATATAAAACGACCGGTTTGTCGCGCGGGAGTTCCGGTTCGACGAAACTTAAAAACAGTTTGTGAAAAAGCTGTTCCCAGGTATCGTCCGGGCCGACCGTAATCTCTTTGCCGCGGCAGCGGTCACGTAAATCCTCTAAATCATCCAGTTCCGCCAGACCGAATCCCAGGCTGTCTTTGAAAATCTTATCCATGGAAACACGCAGGAAAGGGGGTTCCCAATTGATGGTAACGTCACCGAACCTCGTCAGCGTACCGACACCAAGTCGCCGGCGGATAAAGGTAAGCAGTTCTTCGGTATGCACAATAGAGTCCATATAATCCGCCCGGACGGTATACCACTCAAGCATACTGAACTCCATGTTGTGCAGTCTTCCCAAGGTTTCCCCGTTACGGAAGCAGCGGCATATCTGGAAAACACTCCGTCCGCTGTCCGCGATGATCCGCTTCATCCAGAGTTCGGGCGACGGCACCAGATAAAGCGGCACGGCCGCGTGTCCCGGTCGTATGAACTCCGTGGCAAATATTTCTATGGCTCCTTCGGGAATGAGAAAGGGGGCCAACAAGGGTGTATCAACCTCAAGGTAGTTCCTGTTTCTAAAAAACTGCCGCACCGCCTGCTTCAGCAGGGAGAAATTTTCAAACTGTTGTATGTCCATGGGCATATACGGAATATAGCACAGATTGATTTTGATTTCACCGGTTATAAGAAAAATATCCACTTGACAGCCTACCTATGAGTAGGTAGATTATGCTGATGAACACACAGGAACGCGCAACACGCAAACGCATCCTTGATATTGCCGAGGAACTGATCCTGACACGAGGGTACAACGGTTTCAGCTACCGGGACATCTCCAGGAAGATCGGGATCCGTAAGGCCAGTATTCATTATCATTATCCGTTGAAAGAGGACCTGGTGGAGCGGTATATCCGCAAGCAGGTCGTACTCTTTAAAATGTGGTGCAAACAAGAGAGTAACAATACCGCCAAGGAAAAACTTTTTCAGTTCGGCAAGATGTTTTTGAGCCTTTCCAAACAGGGGGTGCAAATCTGCCCTATCGGTATGCTGACGGCCGAATTTCCGGTACTCCCTCCCAAAATCCAGGCACGGGTGCGGGAGCTGTTGAATAACGAGGTCTTATGGCTTGAGGGCGTTATCAGCAACGGTATCCGGGAAGGCAGCTTTCTGCCCGACCTTGATCTTCACCGCACGGCCCTGATCATCATTACCACATTATCGGGGACCCTGAAAATGTTTCGTATCCATAAAAACCCGGAAGAAGCGGAGGGAGTCATCGATGAGCTTTTTTCGTTTCTCCTGGTAAAAAACGAGAAAAGGAGAACTAAAGAATGATACGTTCAAGCGCGCGCATCACGGCTTTCGGAGCATATGTGCCTGAGAAAAAACTGTCCAATCATGATCTGGAAAAAATAGTGGACACAAGTGACGAGTGGATCACCCAACGCACGGGAATAAAAGAACGGTTTATCGCCGCGGAAAATCAGTTTGCCAGCGACCTCGCCGTAAACGCCGTACAAAATCTGGCAAGTGTTTCAGAAAAGAATATTGATGATGTCGATTACATTATTCTGGCCACCTTTACCCCTGATTTTTATACTCCCAGCTGTGCCGCGCTTGTGCAAAAGGCATTGGGCCTGCCCGAATCGGTCGGTGTACTGGATATAAACGCCGCCTGCGCCGGGTTTGTCCAGGGGCTGTTCATCGCAAACTCATTTATCACCTCGGGACTGGCAAAAAAGGTCCTGGTCATCGGGGCAGAGGTCATTTCAAAAATAGTGGACTACACCGACCGTAATACCTGTGTGCTGTTCGGTGACGGCGCCGGGGCCGCCCTGGTGGAAACCAGCAATAACGGCCCGGGGTTTCTGGCCGGTCATTACGGCTCCGACGGAAACGGCGGCGAAAAACTTTTTTGCAGCGGTCTTTCCACCCGGATGAACGGAGAACAACTGCATACACAAAAATATATCTGGCAGGACGGAAGGGCGGTCTATAATTTTGCCATAAAGACGGTACCCCGCGGCATGCGGGAGCTTCTGCGTAAGGCAGAGCTCTCCATCGACGATATTGACTGGTTCGTGCCCCACAGTGCCAATATGCGCATGATTAGTTTCATTTGCAAGGAGTTAAAAATCCCGATGGAAAAAACCCTTACCAGCGCGGTGGAGTATGGGAACACCTCGGCAGCCACCATCCCCCTTTCCATCTGCCTTGCGGCGCAGAAAAACATGCTGAAACCGGGCGATACCTTTGCCCTCTACGGTTTCGGCGGCGGACTGAACCATGCGGGGATCATTTTCAGAATGTAACCTACCAATGTAAAAGCGAGAGCAGCGCGTTAAGTCCCGTGCCCGTCACCAGAAAGGTGGCAAGCATTATCAGCACGGCTTTAAGCATGCGCTTGAGCCCGAGCTCCTTTATCAAAAGCAGGAAGGTGGCCATACAGGGAAAATATACGGTCAACATAACACTGGCCACAATAAGCTGTTTAAAAGACAGGCCCAACGGTAAAAGCATACCCACAGCGACGTCCTTACGCAAAAGGCCCACGATCACCGCGCCCACTGTTTCCCGGGGCAGGCCGAAAAGTGTGGTAAATACCGGTGCGGCGATGTCGCCCAGAATATAGATCACGCGTGAAAGATAAAGCAGGTTGACGATAATAATGCCCAGGAACACAAACGGCAGGGCCTCCTTTAAAAAATGCACCACACGCATCCAGATCTTTTTCAGAAGCACTCTCGGGTATGGGAACCGGTAGGGAGGAATCTCGATGAATATCTCCAGGCTTTCACCCTTGACCCCCCTTTTTAAGATCATGCCCAGGCCGAGCCAGATAAGGACCATGGACACGGCGTAAACAGAAATACCCCAGGGACCGCTGCCGCTCAGCAGCGCAATAATCACGGCCAGCTGGCCCCAACAGGGTACGGCAATGGCCATCAGTGTCGCGCAGATAAAACGTGCTTTCTCATTCTCCATTGTGCGCAGGGCCATAACCCCCGGCACATTGCAGCCCAGGGCCAGCAGCATGGGGATGAAACCCATACCATGCAACCCCACAGTGTGCATGGCCCTGTCCAGCAGTATTCCCAAACGCGGAAGATAGCCTGTGTCTTCCAGCACGCTGAGAACAATATAAAAGGTAATGATATAGGGAAGCACGATGGCGAAAGGAACATACAATCCGGTGGTAAGAATGCCGAACCCGCCTTCAAAATCTATTGCCCCATTCCTCAGGCCGCCCAGAAGAAGATTGTGTAAAAACGATCCGGCGCCCAAGATATGTGAGAGGTCTGTCAGTAAAGGATCAAGCAGTGAACCGAACAGGGGGTCCACTATCCAGGTTTTTATTGAGTCTCCCACCCACCAGATGGCCAAAAAACAGGCAAACAGCACAACCACGGCTAAAGGAATACCCGGAAAGGGTTTGATGCTGGCCTCACCAAGGATCTCCCCGAATGTATGGTGTTTGTGTTCCAGCACCTGAATATGGGAAATAATTTTACCGATCTCGTTCCACCGGTCCTTGCCGGAATAATCGAAGCTGCTGGTCCGCGCGTGCGGAATCATATCCACCAGGTGTTTCACCCCCTCGCCGCTTACAGCGGTTGTGGGCAGTATGGGTATGTTGAACACCTGCTGCAACTGTTCCAGGTTGATATGGATGCCCTTGTGCGCGGTTTCATCCCAGAAGTTCAGTACCATAATCATGGGAATACGTTTTTTAACAAGCTGCAACGAGAGGTTGAGGTTTCTTTCCAGGTTGGTGGCGTCCAGTACGTTGACGATCAAATCGCCTTGGTCAAGCATCTTCACCGCCACTTCCTCGGCCTTGCAGGTTGGTTCCAGGGTATAGGTACCCGGTACGTCGATTACCTCCCAATACTCGCCGTCACGCTTTAAATGTCCGCTGGTATATTCCACGGTCGATCCCGGATAGTTGGCAGCTACTACATGGACGCCCGTAAGACGAGAAAAAAGCGCGCTTTTTCCCACATTAGGGTTTCCCATTAATAAAAGCTTTTTCATTCCATACCGCCGATTCTCCTGACCATAATTCTGTGCGCCATGTGTTTGCCCACGGCCAACTGCATCCGCCCGATCCGGATGATCACCGGGCCTCCGAACAGGTGATCGCTGATCTTGGTCAGCACAACCCCCGGGTACATACCCATGGCCTCAAGACGTCTGCGCATGCCCCAGCCGCCGTGCATGCCCAAAAATACGGCTTTTTCGCCTTTTTTCAGATCCGCCACGCTCATTATTTACTCCCCGCCTGAGATTTGATCTCGTTCTTTCGACAGTTTTTACAGTAGCCGCGGATACCAAGCTTATGATCCAAAGGTTTAAAGCCGTATTGCTCACATACCCGGTTCTGCAGTGCCTCAATACGATCATCCTTGAACTCTATAATAGCGCCGCAGCCGATACAGACAAGATGATCATGATGTTCGCTGCCGTATACATTTTCATAGGTTGTACGCCCTTCGGCACGTAACGCCTCTTTCACCAGGCCGGCGGAAATAAAATGAGGGAGAGCCCGATATACCGTTGCCCGCGATATTTTTGTGTTTTTATGCTTAAGCCAATCAAAGAGGGCATCCGCGTCAAAGTGACCGGGAAACGACATAATCGCCTCGAATACCACCCTGCGTTCGGGGGTAAACTTCAAGTTTTGAGCCCGGAGATAATTTTTAAAAATATTTTCAGCACGCATTATAATTGTAATTGAGATTGATTCTCAATTACAATTATAAACCGAATGGATTCATTTGTCAATAATAACCAGAATTTTACCCTGCACCAATAGTTGTCGGTTATGTTCCAATCCCAGAAGCCTCCCCGCGTCCTCACTGGAAATGATAATGTCGGTATTGTGTCTGCCGTAAACGCCGCGGGCAATAATGTCCAACGGAAACGCCCCGACCCGATAACCGAACAGACCGGACGAATCGGAGGAGGTATACGCCACCACTCCCCATTCCTTAAGCATCCGCGGATCACACATGTCTTCTCTCAGTACTATATTCATGTGGTCGTCATATATTTTGGGGAAAAAGGCTTTCTGTATCCGGTGCCTGGTATTGTTGTTCGCACCCCAGACGGGATACTCACCTTTGGCGTAGATTACCACCCCTGAAAATTTGCGGGTCGCGTAAAATCCGATTACCTGCCGCAGGGGGACCGGCTCACTGTGCCGTACCATTGTTGAAACTATCCCGTCCGGACCGTAAAATGGATAGACATAACTCGTTTCCAGATATTTAAAATCCTCACTCACCGATGATCCCATTTTATTGCCTTTGGAAGCAATACGACTTAAGGTCTGCAAAAGATTTTCCCGTTCATACTGATCTTTGAGTTTTTCCCTGACGGTATAATAGGAATCAATCGGAATATCCATGAGTGCGTCGACAAACAGGGACGGCATACTGTCATATAACACCTGCTCCGCGCGGGCCCGGGCCTTGGGAAACGGCAGATCATCCAGATCGATCGCCGTTGCGGCGCTGATCTTTAACCATCCTTTTGCCCAATCAATCGATACCGAGGTATTATAGATGTCATCCGCAGCAAACAACAGGCAAAACCCCGCGGACAACAGCAGTATCAGTAAATATTTTACTTTCATGGCCTTCATTCAATTAATCGGTGATTTTATACGGAACTTTTAATCTATCTCCTGCTTTTATAATTGAGTTTAGCTTCAGTTTATTGTGATATACCAACTCCTCAACCGGGACCTCGTATTCACGGGCAATGGTAAAAAGGGTTTCGCCCCGGCTTACGATGTGTAGGCTGACAAACTGTTTGCGGGTAAAATTACGTGAAAACTTGGGCCTGGGCATATTTGCATGAACAACAGGAATCACCAGCTTCATCCCTACTTTCAGGGCGGATGCCGAAACATTACGGTTATAAAACCTGATCAGGCTTTCACTGATTCCGTAATAGCGCGCAATACCATAAAGGGTCTCACCCGAATACACCGTATGGATATAATATTCAATCAGGTTCTGTGCCGTGGTTGAAAGCGCTTTTTCCAGCTGCTCTTTGTAATGCAGCGGGACCTTCAAACGGTAGTCATGCGACGGGGGCGGGGTTACCCGGAACTTCAGTTCGGGATTTTGTGAAATCAATGTTTTATACGGGATCCCGGAAGTTCCGGAAAGTTTTCTTAGGTCCACCGGTGATTTTATCTTCACCCTGCACCATTGCGGTTTTTCATCCCAATCCCACGGCAGGCCGTTTCTTCCGGGATAGCTGCAAATACGGGAAAGGGCCAGAATACGGACAACATAATCCGCGGTTTGGGGCGGCAGCACCCCCTTCGTATACAATGTCCAGAAATCCCTGCTGCCGGCGCGTTTTATGATATGGTTCAGCCTGGTTATGCCGCAATTATAGGCGGCCAGGGCCAGAAGCCAGTCTCTATAATACATATGAAGGTCGCTTAACACCCCCAGTGCGGTCTCTGTGGCCTTCCAGAAATCATAACGCTCATCGATCCACTCATCAATAATAATAGGCTTTTTTTTCACGCATACTCTCATCAGCTGCCACAGACCGGCGGCTCCGGAACGCGAAAGCGCTTTGGGATTCCACTGTGATTCCACAAAGGGAATAAAAAAAAGCTCGGGAGGAAGCCCCCGTTTTTCAATCTCTGTCATCACGAGTTTTCTGTATGTTTTTGAGCGGTTAAACAGCCTGACCAAAAGCTTGAAATTATAGGGATTACGGTACAACCTGAGTTCTTTCAGGACGGGCGGACCGGTTGCGGCGGGAAAATAAAAAACCTCCGGGCCCTTGTGTCCCTGCAGCGGGGTAATAACCGATGAAGAAGGGGAAGTATGCGGTTTTATCGGTATGATAAAATGTATGGGCAGGGACTGCGGGAATACACTGCCCGCAGAGATTCCCAGAAAAATGAATGCGCAGACTATAGTTTTTCGCCGAAGAAAATTCCGGCCCATTCCCAACCTCCGTTTATTTCCGGATCAGGACCGTAATTTACACGACGAAAATAAAAATACCAGGTCCTTTTATCGTATTCCCAATTTTTGGTCAGCAGGTATGCTTCCTGAGAGTTTGAATCGACATCCAGTTTATCGGCCACAATAACGTGTGATTTATAGAGAAAATTCCCCAGATAATCCACTATTGTACTTCTGATAAACTGTTCCTGCCTTACGTATTTTTTTTGCTCCCAGGTCATGGCAAAAAAGTTTGTTTTTGCGCGGTAGGCATAAAGCTCCGCCACGTTTTTCGTTTTAATCGCGTCCCTGATCTTTGCGACCAACTGATTCAGATCGGAAACCACCCAGGTGGGAGGGGCCTTATACAGTTCCACTTTTGCCATCACCTCATGATAGGCATTGGGAATACCCGCGATTTTTGTATCAGGGTATTTTAGAAACTGCTGGTAGGAGAGCAGCGCCTGGTCCCATTCTCCGACCTCTTCGTAGGTACGCGCCAAAAAGAAATAAGCCTCGCCCAGGTCAATATGATTACTATAACCGGCGATAAGGTCCTTGTAATACTCGATCTTCTCTTCGGGTTTCGCTCCCATTTTAACCAACTTCTGCAGGCATAAAAGGTGCAGATAAGTGTCCTTAAACGACAGGTCCTGATAATTATAAAAGATCTTTTTATAATAGTATCGTGCGAAAGGAATCGCACCCATAAGCTCATAGGTGTGTGCCACCAGGGCAAGGTAATATCCATTGTAGACATCCTTGGGATGGTTCTGTACATACGTCGTAAGAAACAGGATTTGCTTTTGCCGGTGGAGGGAATTATACAGCAGATTGGAAATCTGGTTGATGATAACGAACCGTTCCTGGTAATAACCGTCTTTTTTATACGTATTCAATAAAGAAAAATACTCGCGCAACTGGTTCTGTTCATCAGGAGAACCGATAACAAAATACGAGTATTGCGAAGCACAGCCGGTAAGCAGAAACAACAGGCAGATCACGAAGAAAATGTATCTCATAAGGGTGCTCATAA
This sequence comes from uncultured Spirochaetaceae bacterium, assembly GCA_964634205.1. Classification (GTDB taxonomy): domain Bacteria; phylum Spirochaetota; class Spirochaetia; order SZUA-6; family RPPD01; genus JAFGGG01. The sequence continues at coordinate 107,074 of CAZWKE010000005.1, read as the reverse complement.
TAACAAAAAAATGGGGTGTTGGCAAGTAGACATTAATTTGTTATAGTGACACTCAAAATCGTATTCGTAAGCAGCAAAGGAAACACATGGCGGAAAAAATCAGCATGCAAGATAATACTCTGACGGTACCCGATCATCCCATCATTCCTTATATCGAGGGAGACGGAATAGGCCCCGATATCTGGCACAGCGCGGTGCGGGTGTTCGACGCGGCGGTGAACAAGGCCTACGGCGATAAGCGGCAGGTTGAATGGAAAGAGGTATTTGCCGGGGAAAAAGCACAGCAGAAAACAGGAGAATGGCTTCCGGAAAGCACGCTTGATGCGTTTAAGCAGTACCTGGTCGGGATCAAGGGTCCTTTGACCACACCCGTGGGCGGAGGCTACAGAAGCCTTAATGTGGCCCTGCGGCAGAAACTCGATTTATACGTCTGTTTGCGTCCCATAACGCATTTTAAAGGGGTTCCCTCCCCGGTAAAAAAGCCGGAACTCATCGACATGGTGGTGTTCAGGGAAAATACCGAGGATGTTTACGCAGGCTTTGAGATAAAACAGGGTACGCCGGAAGCGACCCAGTTGATTTCATATTTAAAATCAAAATTCGGCTGGCCCCTCAGACCGGACTCCGGGATAGGCATCAAACCGATCAGCGTTACGGGAACCGAGCGCCTGGTCAGGGCGGCGATCAACTATGCGATTACGCACAAACGGAAAAGTGTCACCTTTGTGCACAAAGGGAATATTCAGAAGTTCACCGAAGGCGCTTTTGCCGAATGGGGATACAACCTGGCAAAGAGAGAGTTTGCGGAGCATACCGTTCCCTGGGACGAGTCGGGCAACGCAGAGACAGATAAAATAATTATCCAGGATACGATTGCCGATATTTTTCTGCAGCAGATCCTTACCCGCCCCACGAATTTCGACGTGATCGCCACCATGAATCTGAACGGCGACTATATTTCGGACGCCCTGGCCGCCCAGGTCGGCGGCATCGGTATTGCCCCCGGCGCGAACATCAACTTTGAAAACGGCTATGCCATATTTGAGGCCACACACGGGACCGCGCCCAAATACGCGGGCAAGAATGTGGTGAATCCCAGTTCGCTTATTCTCTCCGGGAAAATGATGTTTGATTATATGGGCTGGACCGAGGCGGCACAGCTGATAGAAGCCGGCATCCGCAAGGTAATCGCCCAAAAAACCGTGACCTATGATTTTGCCAGATTGATGGAAAATGCCGAAAAAGTATCAACAAGTGATTTCGGCTCGGCCATCATAGAGAATATGCAGTCATGAAAAGAACAGATCCGCGCTTTCCGCAAAAGCTACTTGTTTTCGGCATTCTCCTGTTCCTGGCAGGCTGTGTCCTGCTGCTGCAGTCCCTGGGATACCTGACATTCGGTGATTCCTGGCCGCTGCCTTTTTTACTCATCGGGCTTGTACTGCTCTACCTGGTCTATTTTAAGGGGCTTTCCGACCAGTACATTCTCCCGGGAATGATCCTGGCCCTGGGCGGACTGTTTTTCTTTCTGCTTTATACGGTGATCCCCGAGAAGAGCCTGGAAAAAATCTGGCCCGCGTTTATGGATATTACCGGGCTTTCCCTTATTCCTTACGCCCTGCGTAAAAGGGCAAAAACCCGCATCGGCATTATTATCTCCGCTGTGGCGATGGTGCTCTTATCCATCCTGTTCTTTCCCTTCAGCCTGGAGCTGACCGATATGAAGTTTTCCCAGTTTGTCCTGACATGGTGGCCCATTGTTTTTTTACTGAGCGGGCTGGGACTTATTCTTTACAATTTTATCCACTACCGTTCAAACAAAAAGAAATAAAAAAGGGCCGTTTATAAAAACGGCCCGTAAAAATCTAAAAAATAATTATTATTTATGCGGACGCAAGGCCCTTACCTGGGCGCCGGCCTGCCACATTTCCGATTCACGCATTTCTTTTAACTCCGCGCCAAGCTTTTCACGGTAGTCGGGTGTACTGTTGGCTTTGAGCACAATCTCGGTTTCTTTTCCGGACATCACACTCTCATACAACTCATCGAACACCGGTTCAACGGCCTTGCGGAATTTGTGCCGCCAGTCCAGGGCACCGCGCTGGGCGGTGGTACTGCAGTTCGCGTACATCCAATCCATGCCGTTCTGATCCACAAGGCGGATCAGACTCTGGGTCAGCTCTTCCACGGTTTCATTGAACGCCTCACTGGGACTGTGGCCTTTTTTGCGCAGCAGGTTGTACTGTGCTTCCATCATACCGGCCAGTGCTCCCATGAGGACACCGCGTTCTCCGGTAAGATCACTATGCACCTCTTTGTCAAAAGTGGTGGGAAACAAATACCCCGAGCCGACCGCAATACCGCAGGCAAGAGTACGGTCCATGGCCTTCCCTGTAAAATCCTGAAATACGGCATAGCTGGAGTTGATTCCCCTGCCCTCTAAAAAATTTGCCCGTACACTGGTACCGGACCCCTTGGGAGCGACCAAAATGACGTCGATATTCTCAGGCGGGATAACACCGGTCTGATCCTTATATACGATTGAAAATCCATGTGAAAAATAAAGCGCATCTCCTTCTTTCAAATGCGGCTTTATCTTTGGCCACATGGCCATCTGTCCCGCGTCTGAAATTAAATACATGATAATAGTGCCTTTTTCACAGGCCTCTTCCAGGGAAAACAGGTTCTTGCCCGGTTCCCATCCGTCCTTTTGCGCTTTGTCCCAGTAAAATTTATCAGCCTGGGACTGCCCGATAATAACATTAATACCGTTATCCTTCATATTGAGTGCCTGTGCCGGCCCCTGCACCCCATAACCGAGAATAGCGATCACCTCATCCTTCAGAACCTCCCTGGCCTTGCTTAAGGGAAACTCCTCTCTTGTAACCACATCCTCCGTTACTCCTCCAAAATTAATTTTTGCCATGTATTGTTACTCCTTTCTCTTATTTCAAGATTATCCCATTATTTGAAAACCTCGAACAGAGGTTCCAGTGCTTCTTCTACCTTCGAACTGTTCATCAGCCCCGGGTCATCCTTTTCAAGTTTATCAATGCTGTCAATCAAATGCGTTTGTACAAAAACCATTCGCACATCCAGTTTCGTCCCTGCGTCCGCCGAGCTGTCCATTTCCCGGATCTGACCGACCAGACTTTTGATTTCATTCAGATTGTCCGAAACATATGCCTTCACAGCAGTGGCGGCCTTGTCCGCGTCATCGTGATTCTGTTTCAAAATAGACACGATCTTTTCGATATGTGAGGTCAATTCCACCCGGGGATCGGTACTCCCGCAGGTGACAATACTCAGCATAAATACACCGACAATCAGGATGTACAATGAGTATGAAAACCTTTTCATTTATTATATCTCCTTTTAACATGTCAAATTATTTGAACTATCGATCAACTTTAGTTCCGCTTATCCAAGCAAATAAGGATACACATTATAATACGATTTACTATGCATGACAAGTACGTCAGGTATTGATTAATCCGATATTTTCGATCACAGTAGACACTGCCGATTACTCTCAGGGAGGAAACCTATGTATCTGGCCGGTATATTACTGCTTGTAACTGCAAGCCTTAGTCTGCCCGCGATCATCCGAAAACATTCACAAAAAAACGGATGGAGATCCTTTTTACTTTTTTTCAGGGCAGGGGCGGCATTACTCATTTTTCTTTGGTCCTGTTACTACATTATCCTCACGGGTATTGTGTATGGACCGGAAATAATACAGCGGTTGGGGATTATGTTTTTCCTGACACTGCTGTTTTCATATGTGATTCTCCTTGGCCTCAACTTTTCGACGGCGTTTGATATGGGGCAGATATTGTGTAAGGGAAACAGCAAAGCCCTCCCTTACACAAGGCATGAGGAACGCCTTACCGGTTTCGTCGATATACAGATACCCCTGGCCGCGCTCTGCCTGCTCATCGGTATCTGGGACCTGCTTTATATTCCTTTCCTGCATGCGTATCCGGTCTTATAACTCGAACTTACCGATAACCTCCCGCAACCGTTCCACCTGGTCCTGATTTTTATCAGCGACCTCTTTGATGTGTTTTATTATCTCGTTTAAACTGGTACTTGACCTCGATTGTAAATCCACGACCTCCTTGATTTTGTTGGTCGATCCCACCAGACTTTCCATCATTTCCCTGATCACGCTGCTCATTGTGTATTGTTTCCCTGTAAGCTGTTTGATTTCCTCCGTGGCCTTTACCACCGATTCCACGGAGGAAAGAATCTGGTGTGCACCCACCTTTTGTTCCTCCATGGCCCCGGACACGGCGTTCACAATCCCCGTATTTTTCAGGGTATTGCTGCGGATTTTTTGCAGGGCGTCACCGGTTTTGGCGGAAAGCTGGACCCCTTGCGCGACCAGCGTATTCATCGCCTTTATCTGCTCTACAATCTGGTTGCTGCTATCCCCGCTTTCAATCGCCAGGTTGCGTATTTCATCCGCCACTACCGCGAATCCTTTGCCGTACTCCCCGGCATGGGCCGCTTCTATGGCCGCGTTCATGGCCAACAGGTCCGTTTGGGAAGCCAGATAGGAGATCATCTCTATTATTTCGTTTACCAGATTGGATGCCTTCTGAATATCGTTTATCGCGTTAATAGTGTCCTGCACAATCTCATCTCCGACCTGGGCCAGCCCGGCCAGTTGATCCGAAATCGCATGGGCCTCTTTTGTGGTGGAAAAAATGGAGTTTATATTAGAGGTCATCTCTTCCACCGAAGCCGAGCTTTGCTCGATATAGCTTGCCTGTACACTGACATTGCTGGATACATTTTCAATAGCTTGCAGCATTTCCTCGACGATATGTGTGGTGTTGTTTACCACATCCTCCTGCACCTTTGTACTCTGAGAGGCCAGATCACTGCTGCTGTTTAATTCGTGGATATATCCGTCCATCCTATTAATAAAACCGTTTAACAGCTCGGATGAACCCAACACCTCCTGGCCCACGCTTTTCACCTGGTTCAACAGCTGCAGAAGATAACTCATAAACTCATTTACCAGTCCGGTAAGCTCCCCCAACTCATTAAAATGGATAATACTCAGGCGATTCGTCAGGTCACCATTGCCGGATAAAAGCTCGCGCATGCGCTTATTAATTCTGTTAAGCTGCTTTACCTGATCACCTGAAAATATGATGCCGATTCCCACGGCAATGGCGGCCAGGACAAAAAATAACAGGGCGATACCGGAAAGGTAGTTGTCCTTTTTTTCCTGGAAATAGGCATCCAAATTTTTATCTTCTGAGGTAAACAACCGTATGGCGGAGGTCTCACTCTCTACACGCCCCTTTATATCCTGAAGTTCGGTTTTCAACGTACTGTAGCCCGCCACTCCCATCATGGAAGAAAACATCAGGGCAATGGCGATCGGTAACAGCATGCCCTTTGATTTCAAACTGAAATCTTTACCGGTTTTTCCTTTTATAGACTTAAATGAATGGATGGCAAGCATCTCTTTGGATCTTACCAGAACCATATTGCACATCATGATGACTACCAGGGCACACACAAATCCGATCATTACGTTATAAAAGCAGATAAGCATGTTCGTATCGGTAAAAAACGGATCGCCCCGTAAAAAGTACCCCACCGCCATCTGTGCGGGGGGACCGATAAAAAAACCGAAAACATTCACAAGTATTATAATAAGGGGCAACTGCACAATGACCTTTCTGGCTTGCAGTCGCGCGTAAAGTTCAACTCCTTTACCTTGTTTTATTTTTTCCAGACAATCGACAAGAATACGAAGACGGATAAAAATTATAATGCACGCGGCAGCCAGGATGAGAATCACCACACCGGCAAATGAAGGAAGGGTACTAATACTTCTCTGCCAGTCTTTCTGTACATACACCGTATTGAACACCCACATGAATGCCACGAAAAAAACCGCCACGAGGACAATAACGGCGATTACGCTAAGCCTGATACTGTTTGGGTTCATTTTTTCACTCCTACCCTGCCGGAAACCGGACTATACTCTACTTATTTGCTTGTTATTAATTATATATGTTTAGCTGGGGAATACCATTATTTTTATGAGGTAAAATGCACCCGGTGAAGTTTGGTCCTGAAATTCGTTGCGTCGTCCAGGATTATTTTCTTGACATAATTCACGTTATTGTCAATCGCATTGATATAAAGGTTGTCGTCAATTTGATAGCTTTCTTTGAAATGAGCCTTGGCATACTCATATACCCGGTTAAAAACAGTGTCCAGCTTTTGCTTGACCATTTCATAAAAATCCAGGGTTTTTCGGATGATATCAAACTCCGTATTATATCCCGGGATACCGGCCTCTCTGAATTCATAATAAAGAAAAAGCAGTTTTTCCAGATAGATTCTGTCGGCCATCTGCCCCAACAGGTCGCTTGTTCCCAAAATCGAACCGGCGGTTCGCTCGATGGGGTGGGCAAAGGTAAGCTTGTCAAAATCAAAACTAAGGTGTGAGCAGGAAATAAACACATTAATCATGCGTAAATCCGTGTTCTGTAAACCCAGGGCTTCGGCGTTTTTTTCCGTAAACACAATACTGCGAGTTACATGTTCCTGTGTATATTTTGCCCCGGTTCCGGTCTGGTCCCAATCTTCCTGGATGTACCCCGTATCATGAAACAGGGCGGCCTGCAGTAAATTGGCACTGATACCCGCGTCCAACGGAGACCTGGTAAGATTATAACCGTCTATCAGCCTGGCCGTAGCCAGAAAAGTTTCCATAGTATGCCGAAAATCATGATATTCGGTATTACACTGACGGTAGCCTTTGTATTTTCCCGCAAAAAGGTCAAGAATATTATCAAAATTCTTTTTTACCTGCCGAAAGAAATCTTTTTTATAATGATTGGAGAATATTCGTGCGACTTCAGTAATAACATACTGCGGCTTTGAGATATCTACTAATTGTGATAGTTGTAGAGCCGCCATTTCCTACTCTTGACAAATAGTATTTACGTTTATTATGACACATCCGTATAAAGATTACAATAAAAATTAGTACTTTTTAGGGTGGTGCAAACCCTGCGCCCGCTTTTTTGTAAAAAATAAAAAAACCTTGCATTAAGCGAGGAAAAGGTATTATAATGAGTTACGGGATATCAAGGAGGAAATAAAGATGAAAAAAGGAATTCTGGCGCTGTTTATAATTGTCTTTTTTCTCCAATTCACAATGCTTGCGGCGCAGAAAAATGAACAAACCCGCTCCGTATATGTAAAGAATTTTTTGATTTTAAAGATTTACTCCCATTATCTCGGCTACAAAGTGGTCTACTGGACCAGTCATTTGGATACCGCAACCATCTACATCCCGCGGTCCTGGTTCAACAGTGAGCAGCGAAAGGCTGCAATGGTATACGGAAAGGACGCTTCCTACCCGTATCTTTCGGTAATCTGGATAAATAACGAGATCGCCCTTATTAAGATTTACGCTTATGAGGATACAAATCATTATACGTGGGGCGTATTAAGGGACAGTCCGGATCTGGAAAGCCGTTTTAATGTAGATCAAATCGAACTTAAATATTGATGACATTATATCATAAAGCACGCAAAGCCATCCGTGATGAGGACCTTTCAGGATGGCTTTTTTATAATTTTGCCCATCGAGACATCCTTGCGGACAGAATTCTTGCCGTGCCTCACGAAGCAACCAATACACGCCCATGGATTTATTTTCTTCTGCGAAAGCAACCTCCCGTAAAAATTGTTCACCGGATTGAACAGTCGATTCTTGATCACCTGCCGGGCAAACGAGAGGTATACGCGGACAGGGAGGGATTTAAAGCGCTGTTGAAAAAATATGCGGCGAAAGGGCCGCGTGTGGCGCTGAACTATTCCGATAAATTTCCTCAGGTATCGCATATCGATCACGGAATCGTCTTACTGCTTTCGGATCTGGGGTATCTGCCCTGTCCCGCCCATGATCTCGTTCCCCGGGTCTTAAGCAACCTTGGCGGTGCGGAAATAACACACCACGAAAAGGCGGCACAGGCACTGTATAAGATTGTGTACGAAATTTGGGACAGAATACGCGCGCATACGACGGCAGCCTCCACTCCCCTGTATGAAGGGGACGTACATGACTGGGTCATGGAACTGTTCGAAAAATACAATCTCGTGACGGATTCCACCCTTATTATCGGTACGGGAAAACATACCGCCCTGCCCCACTATACCCCGTCGGGAAAGGGCGCCGAATTAGTTCCCGGGAATCTTGTACAGATCGATATCTGGGGCAGGCTTGATATTGCGGACGGTATTTATGCCGATATTTCCTGGGTCGGGATATTGGCGGACGAGGTACCTCCCCGGATAGGGCAGGCGTTTGCTGTTTTAAGGAAGGCCCGTGATGCCGCGGTACAGTATATACAACAGAATGTGAAAAGCGGCAATCCCCCGAGCGGCGCTTCCGTAGATATTTATACCGAGCAGATATTACGGCAGTCGGGTTTCGGTGAATATATCAAACATCGTACCGGCCACTCGATTGACGCGGATGTCCACGGATCCGGGATTAATATTGATTCGGGTGAGTTCCCGGACACAAGGCCGCTCGGTGAGGGTTCATGTTTTTCCATCGAGCCGGGGCTTTACTTTCGTGATTTCGGCATGCGTACGGAAATCGATGTATACATCCATAACAACAAGGCGGTAATCTCGGGGGATACGCCCCAGGAGTCGATACTTACCCTATAAGAAGAAGAGCAAATGTTACAAGCTGAAATCAAAGATTTTATCAACACTTATACAGCCTTTCTCATTTTGGGGCACAAAGAACCCGATGGTGACTGTGTCAGCTCACAACTTTGCCTTGCCGCTTTTTTACACCGTATCGGGAAAACTGCAACCTGCTATTCCGACGGACCGTTTGATCGTCCGGAGATTGCCGAATATGAGCCCTTGTTTCACACATCACTGTCCAAGCAAAACGTTACGAAAAAAACGGCCGCTATTGTGGTCGACTGCTCAACACCCGAACGGGTCGGGAGTTTTTATAATGAAATAAAGCACCTGCCCGTTTTAATCATTGACCACCATAAGGTCAGGCGGGAGTTCAGTTCACTGACGTTTATAGATTCCCGGGCACCCTCAACGACATGGCTGATCAACCGACTTATCACCGGGTTGGGTTATACGGTGGGAAAAAAAGAGGCATTACTGCTTCTCTTCGGATTGTGCACGGACACCGGCTTTTTCAGGCATCTGGATGAAGCATCCTATGACGTGTTTCCCCTGGTCTCCACGCTTACCCGTACCGGAGCAAACCTGAAACAGGTATATAAAATGATTTACGGCGGAAAGAGTTTTCTTCAGCGCAGGCTCCTGGCCAGGCTTCTTTTACGGGCGGAAAGCCACCTGGACGATAAACTGATTATTACCTGCCAGTTACCGGAAGATACGGGTTCTACGAATGAGTTGTTGCACAGCTCGGATGAACTTTATAACCTGCTGCAAACGGTAAAAAATAATGAGATCGTTGTATTCATCCGCCGGGAATCCGCCACTCTCTGTTCCGTCGGTCTCCGGTCAAACAACGAGTATGATGTGGCGCAGTTCGCCGCGCGTTATGGCGGCGGTGGGCACAAACTCGCCGCCGGGTTTACCATGCAGGGTTCAATTACCGAAATTCGGGACCTGGTTCTGGCCGAACTGAAACAGCTTATCAAATAACCTTTCTTCTTTTTGTTCTGTTTGTAAATAATTGTAAATATTACCCCCATTTTACAACAGGTTAACATATGTTTATGGCATGCTTCTTGCTATTTGATATGCATCACGCATTCGAACGGAGGAGAAGTATGCAGCAGGCAGCCATAAAAAAGATCATGAGTTTGGACAGACAAAACCCGGACCTGATTAATTCTTATTTGACACATATTTATAAATATATCCGCAGGTATAAATATTTTGACGCGGATGATTGTCATGATTTTATACTCTATTTTTACCCCACCCTTATCAAAGCTTTACAGAACTTCCGCGATATGGGGAAGCCGTTCGAGTATTATCTCAGTTTTCTCATCACGCGCAGGGTAAAGACATTTCTGAAACATAAATTGCACTCAAAAGAGCTGGCCCATACCAGTGCGTCACTCTATGCGTTAAATGGACGGCTTTATACGGAATCAGCGGAACTGGAACCTGAACCGGATCCACGCATTAAAAAAATCCTGGAAATTAACAATAAAGGGAAGATCGACAATCAGGCGGCGCGGAAGCGTTTTCTTCTCTATGCGGTCAAAAGGGCCGATGATCTTACTCCTGAGCATGTTGAGATGGTGGCGGCACTTACCCGATGTGAAGAACAATGGTTGCGGCGGATAGTGTTCCGGTTCAAATCGGAATTGGAAAGCAAACAAAAACGCCTGTCCCGTTATGTGCGTAGAAAAAACAGCCTGTTCGTACAGAAGATTATGCTTGAAAAGAAGATCCGCAGGGAGTTAAACCGTGAAAATAAAATCGAGTTACGGAATGAATTACGGAAAACAAATGAACTTTTCAGGGATGTACTGCGGAGGATCCGCAGATTGTCCATGAGTCCTTCTCATCGCGAAATGGCCGGAGCGCTTTCTATTCCGAAAGGGACCATCGACACGTCACTCAGCAGGTTGAAACATTTAATAAAACGTGTATAGTGCAGGTATGGGCCGCACTCTCTACATCGCCAGTAATAACCGGGGAAAACAGCGTGAGCTGCAGAGGATCTTTTCAGGATATGATCTGCGCCTGCCGTCCCAGGCAGGGATATTTTTTTCTTATAAAGAAGAAGGTGAAAGCTTCCTGGCAAATGCCGACGGCAAAGCACAGGCATTGTATCGTTTGGTAAAACAACCGGTACTGGCCGATGATTCCGGACTTTGTGTGAAAAGTCTCGGAGGGAGTCCCGGCATCTACTCCGCGCGGTACGGGGCCGCAGACCCGGAACATCCACTCAGCGATCGTGAACGAAACAGCTATCTGCTTTCTCAAATGCAGAGTGAACAACACAGAACAGCCTGTTTTGTCTGCTGCATGGTGCTCAAACTGGATGAATACCGTGTTTTTACGGCTCAGGAAACCTTACAGGGAGAAATTGCCGCCACTCCAAGGGGTACGGCCGGGTTCGGGTATGATCCCCTGTTCTATCTACCGGAGTTTGCCTGTACGGTAGCCGAATTAAGTGCCGAGCAGAAGGACACCGTCTCACATCGCGGCAAAGCGGCCAGGGCCATACAGGTTATTTTGCAGCACCTCGGGGATCAAGAAACGTGGTGATTATTTCAGCAGCATTTCGCTGACCTTCTGTAAGAATACTTCAGGGGTAAACGGTTTTTGGATGAAGTTAATACCTCTTTTCATAACCGCTTCATGAATAATCGCTTTGTCCGTATACCCGGACATAAACAGTACCTTTAACCCGGGTTGCAGAGAGGCCATTTTGTCCGCCAGCTCCAGCCCGTTCATTCCGGGCATAATGACATCCGATACCAACAGATCAAGCTGGTCCTTCATCTTTTTGCAGACAAGGATGGCCTCCCGGCCGTTTTGTGCGGAGAGTACATGATAACCGGCCTGGACCAGAATTTTTTTGGCAAGGTCCCTGACAATCTGCTCATCTTCGACAATTAAAACAGTCTTTTTAATTCTGATTCGCTCCGGGTGCCTGACCTCTCTGCCGTCGTACTCGGCCTCTTCTGCAAATTGCGGAAGATAAATCCGTACGGTGGTCCCCTGCCCCGGTTCACTGATCACCTCGGTATAACCACCGCTTTGGGTCATAATACCGTAAACCGTAGAGAGACCCAGCCCCACACCCTTGCCCTCTTTTTTTGTGGTAAAAAACGGCTCAAAAATATGAGATTGAATTTCAGGATTCATGCCGATCCCATTGTCACGCACGGATATAACACTGTACTTACCGTTCTGAATGTCCGGGATGTGTATCATGCTTGTTTCGGTCACGGTAATGCCCTGTGATTCGATCAGGATTTCACCGCCGTCAGGCAGCGCATCGCGTGAGTTTAAAACAAGATTCATGATCACCTGCTCTATCTGGCCGCGGTCCGCTTTCACATTGGCAAGGTTTCTGTCCAGTCTTGTATTAAGTCTGATATGCTCTCCGATCAGGCGTTTCAGCATTTCATTCATATCCATAATCACATGGTTAAGATTTAACAACGAAGGCTGCAGGACCTGTTTTCGGCTGAAGGCAAGCAGCTGACGGGTCAGGGAAGCAGCGCTTTTGGCCGCCTTTTTTATTTCCTCAACCTCCTTGCGTAAAGAGCTGTGCCCGTCCAGGGATTGCAGCATTATTTCGCTGTATCCCATAATACCGGTAAGCAGGTTATTGAAATCATGGGCAATACCGCCGGCAAGCCTCCCGATGGCTTCCATTTTGTGGGATTGCCGCAGCTCTTCTTCCAGGTTTTTCCTGTCGGTATTATCAAACAGGTATCCCCGCATTTCCAACAGATTGCCCTTTTTATCGAAACTCCCGATGATGTTACCGATGACGTGGATCGAACTTCCATTGGGCCGTAAAAACTCAGCCTCATAGTACTCAATCCGTTTTACCACATTAAGTAGGGTAAAAAAGTCTTCCAGGGCGGACTTGTTCGGGTAAAAATCACCGAAATTGGACCTCATGGCCTCCCGCAAAGAATTAAATCCGAAGATCTTGGCAAACGCGGGGTTGCAGGCGATAATATCTCCCTTGGCATCAGCGATAAAATCACCCGTAAAATCATCCTCAAACCAGCGGCGATAACGCTCCTCACTCTTGCGCAGCTCCTCTTCGGCCCGCAGGCGGACAATTATTTCTTCCTGCAGTTGTCTGTTTGTTTGGGACAGGTCAAAAGTCCGTGAGGATACAAGGTTTTCCAGGTTTTGGGCCTGTATCTTCACTTCCTCGAGCCGTTTTAAGCCCTTGATTGCCGTACTTATGCGTTTTTTTAAAAACTCGCATATTTTTAGATTCGTTTTTCCCAGTTCCAGCACCAGTAACCCTAACGGTTCATTTTCATGCGATAATGTCTCGATAAAAAAGGTATAACGATGCCGGGAAGGAAGCATCCCCGGCGGAACAAGGCGATTGGTCAGGAAGCGAATATCTTTCTGATGGATATGCCGAAGGCGCTTGTTGTAAAACGCAATCAACAAACGCGAATACTGGAGCGGGTCCTGTACCTCCTCATAGAGGGAAATAAAACAACCGGTTACATCTATTGATGGGAAGGTCTCGCATACAATCTCCGCCAGTTTATCCACGTCTAAAGCCATAAGCAGTTCTTGTTCTATTTTTTCGATGGTTTTCCCCTGTTCCATCTCCCTGATATTTTTGTAGACATCACGTTTTTCGGACGCACAACCCGCCACGGCGATCGCTTTAAACATCATTGCTTCCACCGCCTGCCTGCCTGACGGTTTTTCACTGCAGGTAAGCGCATATTTGCGTAACATCTGAAGTAGGGCAAATTTATCCGTAATGTTGATCCCACTGGCAATATGCTGATAGAGGAACTCCTTCCATTTTGTCAGGAACTTATTCTGCGAACCCTGTTTGATATCCTCCGTAAGCGCGTCGATAAGTTCAAGGATCAGGGCCTTTATGGTTTTTTTACTTTGATTATTCAGATGGGGATAGAGGCGCAACATGTTCCTCATCATTGTTTGCTTGTCCGATTTTCTTAAAACAACGGTCTCAGGCGGCGCTTTTTGTGCCGCTGTATCCTGAAAACCCATCTGAACCTCCAGCGGTTCCGAAATACATCCGCATGATTCGCGGATGACAAGCTCGGGATCAAGGGTGGTGATCGGAGGTACCCGGTCTTTTTTCAGCTGTTTACATAAGATTTCCGCTGCTTTTTTACCGCATTCAAAGAACGGCATCTTTAAAACGGTAAGGGGCAGTAGATTTTCCTGGTCATACTTCTGATCCTCAAATCCCACAACGGCCACCTGCCCCGGGACGCGGCAGCCGCGCTCCTGCAGGCCCATAATAGTACCCGAAGCCACTTCCGCATTCAGGGTAATAATGGTATCAATATGCGCCTGTCGCTCTTCCAATAATACCCGAACCGCTTCTTTGCCGCCATAATAATCGAAATCAGCTCCCACAATTAAATCCGAATGCGAAGTCAACTTGAACTGTTTTAACGTCCTGAGGTAGACCCTTTCCAGATTCCGCATTTCCCGGGTCTCCGCAGGTCCCGTCACCAAAGCAATATTCTGCTTTTTATGCTCCTTGATCAGGTGACGCATAAGGCGCTGCAGTCCCGCGCCTTTATCGATCAACACCGATGGGACGTTTTTAATTTTTATTCCCATATTCACCAGCGGAAGCGGGTAATATTTCTTCAACAGGTTGCCGATGCATTTTCTCCCCGCGTAACGACCGATGGTCTCGGACATGACGATCAAACCGTCAACATTCTTTTTATTGATTATATCGAAGGAGAGCATCGTACTCTTACTGATGTCTTCCGCGGAAATAATGCCTTCCGCCTCAAAACACAGGATATTAAGGTCTTTCTCCAGGGCGACACTTTCCACACCGGCAAAAACCTGCTCCGCCCTGAAGGTAAATGCGGGGTCCACAAGAATACCGATTGTACCGCGGCGATGATTATTTTTTCTGATCCCCTTCATACTATTAATTGTATCCACAATTTTCTTTTTTTAAAGAGACTCCACAATAGTTTTATATTTTTTCCCTCGATCGAATTCATTTAAAAACATACCGAATGACGCGCATCCCGGTGAAAATACCACGGCGGTTCCGGACAGGGCATGTTCGACCGCACAGTCCACGGCCGCTTTCAGGTCCCGGAAGGGCCCCAGATAGGAAACCTCCGCCTCTTCGAGAATCGCGATGATCTTTTGGGTGGCGGTGCCCTGCAGAAGAATGATAGTCCGCGGTTTGCGGACGATAGTTCGTAACGGGCTGAAATCGATGTTTTTATCGGTCCCTCCCGTTATCAGCACAAGCGGCGCCGTAATGCTGTTTATCGCCGCCACAACCGCCTGGGGGATGGTGGAGGCGGAATCATTATAAAAGCTCACCCCCTGCTTTTCACGGACCTTTTCCAAACGATGTTCAATTCCGGGAAATCCTGCCAGGTTTTTACGGATAAAATTCGGCGCCAATCCGAACAGGTAAAGGCCCAGACCGGCACAGAGCAGGTTCAGCCGGTTATGATTGCCCATTACGGAGAGTTTTTTACCCAGCAGGTGAACCCTGGCCCCGTTCTCGATTCTTGCGTATCCATTACCCTGCTCCAGCCACGCGCCGGCCATTTCGTCGGGCAACGGATTGGCCGAAAAAACCAGGCGGCCGGCTTTGCTTTCACGCAAAAATTCAAGACAGTACGGGTCATCAAAATTAAAAATCGAGAAGTCATCCCGGGTTTGATTGGCATAAATTATTTTTTTATCCGCCACATATTCTTCCATGTTCGCATATCTATTCATATGATCGGGTAAAATGTTGGTTATGATCGCTATTTTCGGCATAAAACGTTTGTTACCCTTTAAATCCGCAAGCTGCCAGGAGGAAAGCTCCAGGATCACGGGATCATCCTCCCCCAGTTCCTCAACAAACGTCAACGGTGAAACCGTAATATTGCCTCCCAACCGTGTACGGGGATTGTGCGCGCGCAAACAATGGAACAAGGCGGAAACGGTGGTGGATTTTCCTTTACTTCCGGTCACGGCGATCAGGGGGTTGTTACAGAGAGAAAGGAATATGGAGATATCACTTTCCACGGGCACGTTATGGGTGCGTGCCGCCCGTACAAAGGGCGAGTCAGCCGTTACCCCCGGATTTTTTATTACCATGTCCGTGTGGATAAAATCATCCTCATTGTGCCGACCGAGCACATAGCGTATATCGTATCCCGCAAGTTTCTCGATTGAGGATAAAAGCTCTTCTCTTTCTCTTATATCCGTTACCGTCACACGGGCCCCCCGCCGCGCAAAAAATAAGGCTGAGGCAAGTCCGCCGCCGTGCAAGCCCAGCCCCATCACGGTAACACGCAATTTTGAAATCGATTTTCCATTAATCTTCAACGATAAATTCCCTCATCCCTTGTTCATTCAAATAAACCCGTACCGCTACATTTTTCCACTCGCTGCATAACGCACCGGGTACCTCCGGCTTCAGACTGCGAAAATGAGTCAGGCCGTCCGAAAAAGACGACTCCCGCAGGTCATTCTGTATATCGGTCAGATGCGGACTCAAGAAGTCAATTACTTTAAGAAAATTGTCTAAACCCTTTGCCCGGAACTGCGGAGCCAAGGTAATAACATTCCTGCAGATCGTCTTATACTTGCAGGTATAGGGGTAATACGGATAGATACGAACCCCCGGCGGTACGAACAGTTTGCTGAAAAACTTACTCAGGTCATCATCCATCCATATGCCCTGCACAAAATATCCCCTGCCCCGTTCACCGATCCAGGTCTGGGAAATTAACTGGTTTATCACAAAACCGCTTGCCCCCCCGGCTTTTTGGATTACCTGCGTTACGGGAATAAGCTGTGCTTCCAAAAAAAGCTGCCTGGCGCGGTAGTACGGCGTGGTATCGTTATCCCCCTTCTCTATGACTTCATGGGCCGCGTGACGAAAGGTAAGATCCATTTTCAGAAGATAAAGAAAAAGATCCGACTCATGCCGGTAAAGCTTGAAAAAAACGGGCCGGTGAATATCCTCCGCGTCAAACCAATAGGTGAGTCCCGCAAAAACCTCGGGGACCACCTCCATCAACTGTGAAATAATAAAGGTAAGATTGTTCAAATATGCGGAATCGGGTTCCTTTTTTAATATATTATGATGGACCGGAAAATGGGGAACGGTAAAGAGCGCGGGTAATTTCAAGAAAAACTCTTCCGCCTGATTAAAATGCCTGGTATAGACGCTTTTATTTTCCGAGGTGGCGGCTATAAGTGAATTGATCTCCGAATTGGTATACGATACTTCTAAAAGATTCGTCAGCTGTTCCATAAATTTGAATATGAGTAAAAAATCTTTTTGAAACTATGAATAATCGGGATAATACGAAGCCCGGTTTTTCTCTGTTTCAAATACCGTCACTTCTGTAAGCGACACCGCCGGGAGTGCATTATGCAGAGAGAGAGAAATATACGAAGCGATTCTCTCGGCCGTGGGAGCTCCGTCCGTAAACGCCTGATGCTCATTGAGCAGGCTGTGGTCAAGCTCACCGATGATTTTATTAAGCTCACTTTTTAAGATACCAAAATCGACCACCATCCCCTGGGCGTTTAATTCTTCTGCCCGGGCACTAACGCGGACCGTATAATTATGACCATGCAGGTGTTCGCATTTTCCCGGATGTCCCACCAGGTAATGCGCCGCTGAAAAGGTTTCTTCAACACTGACAACATACATAGTATTTCCATTATAATGATATTGAAGAAAAAAACAACACCTGCTACTATCCAAGCGTGAGACAAAAATATTTCAGTGAGCTGCTTGAGGGGATAGAGATACTTGAAAGAACTATCTCGCCCGATCCAAAGATCAACACGATTGTATATGACTCCCGTGATGTTAAAAAGGGGGCTTTATTTGTGGCCCTCACGGGGATGCATACCAATGGTCACCGTTATATCCGGGACGCACTTCGCAGGGGTGCCCACGCGGTAGTAGTTCAGGAGAAAGACGCGGTACCTGCGCCTCCGGTTTGTTTTGCACGTACGGCGGACACGCGTTTTGCCCTCTCTGCCCTGGCATCACATTTTTATGACTCCCCTTCGGAATATTTAAACGTCATCGGGGTAACCGGAACAGACGGAAAAAGTTCCACAGTCTGGTTTATCCACCAGCTGCTGCAGTATGCCGGTCTGGCCTCGGGATTTATCTCCACAACAAGTTACCAGACGGCCGAAACGGTATTGAGTAATCCTTTTCGCCAATCCACGCCTGAGGCGCCCGAGATTCAGGCGCTGCTTTTCGCGATGGCACAAAACGGAAAGCGTTATGCGGTAATAGAGGCGACCTCACACGGCCTCTCACACAAGACCTCCCGCCTGCGCCATGTCTGGTTCGACAGCGGTGTGTTCACCAACCTGACCCATGAACATCTTGAGTTTCACGGGAACCGGGATAACTACCGCTCGGACAAAGCCAACCTGTTTCGCTGCTTACGGTCCTCACCCCCGAAACGCGACCGTGCCGCACTTGAACGGTTTTCCGCTCCGCACTTTGCCGTGCTGAACAGGTCGGATCCTGCATGGGAATATTTTGCCCGGGCAGCGGGAGTGCCCTGTCATACCTACAGCCTCCGTGACCGGAAGGCGGATGTTTATGCACACTCACTGAAAGCCACGGATACCGGCACCCGGTTTACCGTATGCAGCGGAGACAAGGAATATCCGCTGCTGTTTGCCGTGCCCGGTTTTTTTAATGTTGAAAACCTGCTGGCGGCCCTACTGGCAGTTTCCCTGGCGGCGGCCGTTCCCATTGACCGGCTGATTCCGCATGTACCCCGGCTTACGGGGGTCAGGGGGCGAATGCAGGCCGTAGATATGGGGCAGCCGTTCGATGTTATCGTTGATTTTGCCCATACACCGGCTGCTTTTGCCAAGCTCCTGCCTTTTGCGCGCAGCAGGACAAAGGGACGCCTGATCTGTGTATTCGGATCGGCCGGGGAGCGCGACGTGGAGAAAAGGCCGCTGCAGGGGGAAATAGCCGACGAGTACTGTGATCTGGTTATCCTGACGGACGAGGACCCGCGCGGCGAAGACAGCCTCGACGTGATTCGCGATATTGCCCGCGGCTGCAAGAGGCTGCAGCTGGACCGCGACCTGTTCTTCATTCCCGACCGCGGCAAAGCCGTAGCGCGGGCGGTTGCCCTGGCCCGCGCAGGAGACACGGTGCTGCTGTTGGGCAAGGGCCATGAAACAAGCATACTATATGCCGATAAAAACGCGGTATGGGATGAAATAAAGGCGGCCCGGGAGAGTCTGGCCGGGTTGGGCTATAGCGGCGATTCTAAATGTTTACATTGAGAATCTTGACAGCCGGCATGCTGTATTGGTAACATTGGGCCGATACTATTACCGGGAGTAGCGATGCCGTTCACAACCGTCCCCACGGCAGATAAAATGATGTGGGGAAACAGAACTTTAGACTTCAGCAAGGGTCCCGTAATTATGGGAATTCTCAATGTAACCCCGGACTCCTTTTTCCCGGGAAGCAGGGCGGCTACACGCGCACAGGCGACGGAAAGCGCCGAGGCAATGATCGCCGCCGGGGCCGATATTATAGACATCGGCGGTGAGTCCACACGGCCGGGGTCCGACGCCGTCCCCGCGGCACAGGAACTGGAGCGGGTAGTTCCGGTAATCCGGGAAATCCGCCGCAGGCATGATATTTTAATCTCTGTGGACACCCGGAAACAGCAGGTGGCACAGGCCGCGCTTGACGCCGGGGCCGATATCCTGAATACAGTATCTGCCTTGAAGGGTGACGATACTTTTGCGGAGTTTATCGCCGGCCGGGACGTACCGGTGGTCCTCATGCATATGCGGGGGACCCCCCAAACCATGCAGCAGAACCCGCTTTATGAGGATACGATTACGGAGATATCCGGGGAGCTTAAGGCACTGGTGCGGCATGCGGTGGCGTGTGGAATAAAACGGGAGAGGATTATCATCGACCCGGGAATCGGGTTCGGGAAAAGACTTGAAGATAATCTGCGTATTATCAAGCATCTGCCCCGACTCAAAGCTCTGGGGTATCCGCTTCTGATCGGGATTTCCAGGAAATCCTTTATCGGTGCCGTTTTGGACAAACCGGTTGAGCAGCGGCTTATCGGGACGGTGACCGCCAACACGGTGGCGGTGTTAAACGGGGCCGACATTATCAGGGTGCATGATGTGGCAGAGGCCCGTGAAATGGCCGGGATCATCCGGGCCATTCAGACAAGCTCTTAAAAAAGGAACAGATTGATGTTTGACTGGTTAATTGAAAGTTTTTGGCATTACGCACGGCCCCTTCTGGACATTTTGATCATCGCCTTTCTCATCTACAGAACATATTTGATACTGGTACAGACCCGTGCCGTCCAGCTTATTAAAGGCACTACCATTGTGGTGCTTATTTATTTTATTGCGTATATTTTCCGCCTGAACACGCTGTTGGGCCTTATGGCCATGTTTTTTCCGGGAATTATTATCGGTATCGCCATCATCTTTCAGCCGGAACTGCGAAAAATTTTCACCCGTATCGGCCAGGGGAACTGGTTTCGCTTCACCTCCGGCGTACAGAAATATCATCTTGAATCCATAATTAATTCAATAGAGGTTCTTTCCCTGCGCAAACGCGGCAGCCTTATCGTACTCTCCCGTCATGTAGGCTTGAAAAATGTCATCGAAACAGGGACCATGCTGAACTCCGACCTGTCTTCCAGCTTGCTGCTGACCATTTTCTCCGAAGGCTCCCCCCTTCATGACGGCGCGGTCATTGTCACCGAGGATAAAATCGTTGCCGCCGGGTGTTTTCTCCCGTTATCCGAACAGATGGACATCAAAAGAAGCTTCGGCACACGGCACAGGGCGGCGCTTGGCCTGGCCGAGGAGACCGATGCCGTTATTCTCGTGGTCTCTGAGGAAAACGGGTCAATATCCCTGGCTTACGATGCCCAGCTTATCTATAATCTGACCATACCGGACATAACCCAGCGCCTTAAGGTACTGTTTGAAATCGGGGAAGATGAAGAGGAAGCAAGCAGTGAAGAATAAATCCCTGGGAAAAAGAATCTTTACCAACTGGCCGGCCAAGATAATCTCACTTGCGGTGGCGGTAATCATTTTTTTTATCTACCGCATCGATACCCAGCAGCAGTTTTCCATTCCCCTGGATAAAAAACTGCCGCCGGGCTTCGCCATTGCCAATGACTACCCGAAACGGGTGGATGTGATCTTGCGCGGGGTAAAGTACAGAACCCCGATCGATGAAAATAATTTTTATGCCTATATTGATGTCAGTAATATAAAAAAAGAAGGCACCGTAACGGTACCGGTTGAAATCAAGCTTTTGGGCGAGGACCTGAAACTGGGCAGTTTTGAGTTTGAATACAGACCGACCCAGATAACCCTGAAACTGGAACAGGAGATCGATAAGGTGGTCCCGGTTGTTCCCAACCTGGTCGGCACCCCGCCGAAAGGGTATAAATTCGAATACCAGGTTGATCCGGCTACCATTACGGTTCGCGGGCCCAAAAGCCGCGTGCAGAGTACCACCCAGGTGACCACTGAAAAAATAGACTTAACCGGGCGTATTTCCGAAATGCGCACCTTTGTAAAAATACTTACCGGCAGCAGCTTTGTCAGTCCGGTGGAAAACAAGGAGGTGCTGCTGCAGCTCACTATAAACCAGGAGCAGGTAACCAAACGTTTTTCCAACATCCCTATTGTTCTCATCAACACGCCCTTTTCCCTCCGGGTACAGAGTACGATTCCCAAGGGATCACTGGAACTGCGGGGAAATCAGATTGATATCGATGCGCTGGACCCGGAACAACTCCGACTGGTGGTGAACTGCACAGAGGTAACGGAACCGGGTGAGTATGTCTTTATTCCCGAACCGGATGTGCCGGCCAAGATGACGGTTACCAATTACAGTCCGCAGACCATTATCATCAAATTTGTTGTGAAATAAGAGGAAACCGCGGAATGATCAAAGGTGTTGGTATTGACATGGTAAAAATCGACCGGCTGAAAGGCTGGGCCGCAAAGCCTGCGCTTTGTGCCCGTTTTTTTCATCCGCAGGAGATATTTCTCTTTCAAAATATTAAAAAGCGCAACATCATCTCCCTGGCCGCGCGTTTTGCCGCAAAGGAAGCCTTCGGTAAGGCTTTGGGAACCGGGCTGCGGGGATTTTCACTGAAAGAAATCGCCGTGTTAAACGATGAGTACGGCCGTCCCTACATGCAGTTGCACGGTAAAGCGGCACAGGCCCTTGCGGCCATCGGCGGCGGCAACATATTTGTTTCACTCAATCATGAGGTTGACTATGCGCTGGCAATGGTCATAATAGAGGGGAGAGAATAATGCCGGCCAATAAAGAAGAAAAGAAAAAAAAGATCACTTTTTTTTCAACTAACGCCATGAACTGTCCCGTATGCGGTAAGAGTTTTTTCCGTGAGGACCTATTGACGGGAGGCGGCAGACTGATTGCCGGTGAACTGAGTGACGAACTGCGCAGGATATATGAACCTTCCGTAAATTTCGGCGAGATAATTCCGCTTATTTACCCTGTTCTTGTCTGTCCCGAATGTTATTACGCTGCGTTTCCGGATGATTTCTCCAGGCTGGAAGGCAAGGTAACCCATGAGCTTGAGGGACTTACGGCGCAGCGGAAAAAAAGTATCGAGTACATCTTCCCTTCCCTCGACTTTACCACTCCGCGGACCCTGAAAGAAGGAGCCGCCAGTTATTTTTTTGCCATGGCAAGCTATGACCATTTTCCCAAGTACTATCTGCCTACCTTTAAGAGAGGGTTGTGCGCATTACGGTCCGCCTGGCTGTTTAATGATCTGCACCGTAAATATCCCAGCGAGAACTATGAATATCTTTCCCAACTTTTTTATCGTAAGGCCGCCTTCTATTACAAACTAACCCTGGAGAAAGACCAAAAAGGGGAGGAGGCCTTAAAACCAAAAATGAATTACGGTCCGGATACGGATAAAAATTACGGCTACGACGGTATTCTCTATATTTCGGGGATCCTGGAATATAAATACGGACCGAAAAAAGACCCCGAGAAACGCAAAAAGTCGCTGGAGGATGTTCGGCGCATGTTTTCCAAATTATTCGGAATCGGTAAGGCCTCAAAAGACAAACCTTCGACCATTCTGGACAAGGCAAAGGACCTTTACTTCAAAATAGGACAGGAACTGGGCACCCAGAAAAGTGAGGCATGATACAGCATGGCAAGGCGGACAATAAAACTCACACTTGCTTATGACGGTACGGATTTCTGCGGCTGGCAAACACAAAAACAGGGCGAGCGTACGGTCCAGGGTGTGCTGGAACAGGCACTCTTCCTGATCCACGGACATACAATAAAAACTAACGCTGCGGGGAGAACGGATTCAGGGGTACACGCCACGGCCCAGGTGGTACATTTTCATACCGACCATGAAACAATTTTGGGGGAACGGTTTAAAGACGCGCTGAACTCTTACCTGCCCCATGATGTCCGTGCCCTGCAAAGTGAAGAGGTGGAAGAATCATTCCATGCCCGTTTTTCGGCACGTTCCCGGTTATACCGTTACTATCTGTATTTTTCTCCGGTAGGGCTCCCCCACTTCCGCCGGTTTTGTTTCCGTATCCGCAGGCAGCTACATGTAAACGAGCTAAACGCGGCCGCGCGTACCGTGGTTGGGGTACATGATTTTACCAGTTTTGCCAGCGCGGGAGACACAAGCGAATCAAAGGAGAGAGAGGTGTACAGTTCATGCTTCTACCCCCTGGGGCCCTTTTTGGTTTATGAGATCAGGGCCAATGCGTTTCTCTGGAAAATGGTACGTTCGCTTACCGGCACGATCATTCATCTGGCATTACACGGCGAGGATCCCGCCGGGTTACGCGACATTCTACAGGCCAGGGAGCGCAGCGCGGCCGGACCGACCGCTCCGGCGCGCGGGTTGTTTTTGGAAGGAGTATGCTATGAATAACAACCATACTGATTACCCCGGGTTCATAGATTTTCTGCACCTGATAGAGGATTATCTGACAAGCGGATTTAAGACCGAACCGGTTGTTCTCCAGGCGGAAGAGGCGGGGGAACGGCTGCAAGAGGGAAAACCGGAACAAACCTCTACACAGTTGGAAAGCCTGCATAATGAGATATGTGCCTGTACAAAGTGTGATCTGCATTTCAACCGCCTGCACGCGGTCCCCGGAGAGGGGGTGGGAAACCCGCTGCTTCTGGTCATCGGTGAGGCGCCGGGGGGCCAAGAGGACAAAAAAGGCCTGCCGTTTGTGGGCAGGGCCGGCCAGTACCTGGATAAATGGCTGCAGGCCATACAAATTGACCGTACAACAAACTGCTTTATTACCAATGTGGTGAAATGCCGGCCCCCGGAAAACAGGGACCCGCATCCCGAAGAGATCCGGATGTGCCTTCCCTACCTGGAACAACAGATTAAGCTCCTTAAGCCGGCATTTTTATTGAGCGTGGGGCGGATATCATCACAACTGCTGGTGGAATCCACAAAAGGGATCGGGGCTCTACGCGGGGGAACCTATTTTTACCGAAATCTTCCCCTGGTCCCCACCTTTCATCCCAGTGCGGTCCTGCGTGATCAGTCACTGCGTGCCAAGGTCTGGGAAGATCTTAAGTTATTACGGACTTTGATGCGGCGATGAAACAATACCTTGATGTTGTGTTCAACCTTCCGGTCGACAAAACCTTTGTCTACTCCTGCGACGCGGCGGTTTCGGTTGACACGGGATACAGAATTATCGCCCCGTTCGGTAAGAGAGAGCTTCTGGGCTATGTCATCGAACGTAAAGACCAAAAACCCGAGAGCGGATTCCAGATAAAAGACATCACGAGAGTGGTGGACAATCTTCCCGTGTTTCAACGGGGCGGCGTGGATATGGCACGCTGGATATCGTCCATGTACCTTTGCAGTCTGGGTGAGGCTTTAAGCTTGATGATTCCCGGAGGCAGAAAAGAACACGAGGGAGACCTGCTGTTCACCGATCCTGATGATCTAAAAGAACAAAATATCGCCACGGCCCCGGCCCAACGGGAGGCAATTGAGGCAATCAACAACTGCACATCGCACCTGTTTTATCTTTCCGGCGTCACCGGTTCGGGCAAGACCCATGTATTTTTAAATATCACGCGGCAAATGTTGGACAAGGGTAAAGGGATCATCTACCTGGTACCCGAAATATCGCTTACCCATCAGGTGGTCTCCGTTTTTCGTGCCGCCCTGGGCCCCAAAGTGGCTGTGCTTCATTCCGGGTTTACCCCTTCGCAGCGTCTGAAAACCTGGCGCGCCATCCTTGCCGGAGAGTTTTCCGTGGTGATCGGGGTACGCAGTGCCGTTTTTGCCCCGGTGTGTAACCTGGGACTGATTATCATCGATGAAGAGCATGAGAATACCTATAAATCCAACTTCACCCCGCGTTACCATGCGCGTCAGGTGGGAATGTATCGCGCAAAAGAGGAAAAAGCCCTGTTGTTGATGGGAAGCGCAACCCCTTCCATAGAAGCGTATCACGGCATGCGAAACGGCACCATCCCCTATTACCACCTGCCGGAACGCTTGAGCGGCGGAAGCATGCCCGGGATCGAGATTGTTGATATGAACAATCAGGACGGACCGTTTTCTCAGAAGTTGATTGAGGAAATCAACGCAACCTGCGGGGCCGGAAAACAATGCATTCTATTCTTAAACCGGCGCGGTTTTTCTTATTTTTTCCGCTGTACAAGCTGCGGGTTCGAAATGAAATGCGTTCGCTGCTCCGTGTCCCTGACGTTTCATAAACACAAAAACAGGATGGTCTGTCATTATTGCGGATACACCACGCATCCCCCTTCCTCGTGTCCCAGCTGTAACTCACTGGACGTCGGATACCTGGGGTTTGGTACGGAGCTGATTGAAGAAGAGATGGGCAGATTGTTTCCCGGACTCAGGGTAAAACGGGTTGACACGGACTCCGTACGCAAAAAGCGGGAGTTGGCCGTCCTGCTGCGGGATTTCAAACAGGGAAAGATCGATGTGCTCCTGGGCACACAGATGGTGGCAAAAGGACTGAACTTTCCCCGTGTCAGCCTGGTGGGTATTATCTGTGCCGACACCTCATTGCACCTGCCGGACTTCAGGGCCGCGGAGCGAACGTTTAATCTTATCGTACAGGTAGCGGGCCGGGCGGGCCGTTTCTCTCGCGACGGCAAGGTAATCATCCAGACCTATCAGGCGGAAAACACTGCCATTAAGCTGGCCTCGGCCCATGAGCAGGAAGCATATTACTCTCAGGAGTTACAGGTAAGAAAAGAACTGGGATTCCCGCCCTTTTCCCGCCTGGTACGGTTGGTGTTCCGGGGCAAGGACGCATCCAAAACACAGAAGGCGGTACACCAGTTTTATATCCGGTACTATGAAAAACTCAAACCGACTGCCGATATGCTGGGCCCGGCCGAGTGTCCGCTTTCGCGTGTTGCCGGGAATTTTCGCCGGCATATCCTCATCCGCACCAGACAGTTTAATGCACTGCACGTACTCCTGACGCAAATCTTCCGGAGTTACAAACCGCCCGCCGGTGTCTATGTAGAGATCGATATCGATCCGCTGTCCCTGCTGTAAACCGCTACTCGATCATTACCTGGGCCATAACCTTGGCATCCCCCAGCATGTTTTGGATCACGCAGTATTCATTAGGCATATGAGCGGTACTTTCCAGTTTTGCCCATACTACCGTATCGATAGCCTTTTTGCGGAGATGCGCGCCCACCGTCCCGCCGCCGATGCCCACGGCCTTACCGTCAACACCGTATACCGCTTTCACCGCCCGCTTGATGGCCGCGACCAGGGGGATTTCCTCTCGCGTAGGCGGCGAACATTCATTCTGCAGGGTCTGCATCTCTATCTTCACTGCGTAGCGGGTCTCCGTCTCGGCCAGCATTTTTTTTATCTCCCGCAAGACCTGCTCGGTTTTAATTGACGGTAATATCCGGCAATCAAGGTAGAACACGTCCTCACCCGGAATGGTGTTCACATTGGGAACATTTGCCTCTTTTTTGGTGGGTGAAAAGGTGGATACCGGCGGATTGAAGAGCACGTCCTGTTGATTGAACAGTCCATTCAACCCATTAAGTTTCAGGACAAGGTCGCTGCCGGCCACAAAGGCATTGATCCCCAGATTCGGGAGTGAAGCGTGGCACTGCTTACCGGTAACCTGGAATTTAAGCCAGAGAATGCTTTTCTCGGCTATTTCGATCATGGTGCCGTCGCTTGATCCGGCGTCCGGAACCAGGACACAATCGTTTTTTGCGAACAATCCCGGTTCTTTTTCCAGCAGATACTTTATGCCGTAATCCGAGCCGGTCTCCTCGTCCGCCACAAAAAGCAGCTTTACTCCTGATGAGAGGCGGACCCCTGTCTCTCTGACGGCCAGCAGGGCAAAAATCGAAGAAACCAGCCCCTGCTGATTGTCCTCCGTGCCGCGTGCGAACAGTTTGCCGTCTTTCTCCCGCAAGGTAAACGGGTCGGTTTCCCAGCGTTTCTGTTCCCCGGGCGGGACCACGTCCATATGTGTCATCACCCATAGGCAACCGTTTTCCGCCGGTCCGGGAAAATCCAGGATAAGATTGGGCCGTTTGCCCTGAGGAACTCTTTTATCCGGAGCGTCAATCTGCCGGATATTCCCGAATCCCTGCTGCTGCAGGTAATTCTTTAAGGCCAGCGCCTTTTCCCATTCACCCTGTCCGCCGCTCTCCGGCGCAATTGCGGGATGCGCGCAAAGCATCCGCTGCAGTTCTATCATCCGCTTCCTGCTGTTATCAATATAATCATAAATACGCTGTATATCCGACATAATTACCCCCTATCCGTTATAATAATAAAAACACGGCCCCAGGCGCAAGTGGCAATGAATGCGGAAGGTCTCCCGCCAAAATATACTTAAAACATGTTCAATACCCGGTTGCGATTCCGTCGGATTAATTCTATAATGTCGGGATCAATTCTAAAAAAAAATGGAGCTATAAGAATGAGATCTACCGGCAAAATCGGATTTCGACCAGTTATGGGTATTACCTGCCTGCTTGTTATTTTCGGTATTATGTTTTTCCTTTCATGTTCACCATTCAAGGGCTACGCCGTAATCCTCTGGGCCAAAAAGGACTGGCCCTATGCAAACGGGGATATTGCGAATATTTCCAAAGTTTATGAAGTGGATAAAAAATATATTGCGCTTAAGGTCAAGGATACTGTGGAACTGCCCCAATGGAGGGTCATGTTTTTTGACGGAGAATCACAGGCAAAGGAGTTTGCAAAGCAATATAAACCGTTTACCACTACGTTCGCCCGCTGCCGCAGGAACGGTCTGCCTGTACGGGAACAGGCGGCTACGTCCTCAGAAAGGGTTACCAAGTTACGATCCGGTGAGATTGTCAAAGTGATTGAAAAAGATAAACAGGAAAAAATCGGCAATATGGATGATTTCTGGTACCTGATTCTCACCGACCGGGGATACCTTGGATACACCTACGGGTACTATCTTGACATCTCCGCTGATCCCACGAAATTCCAGGAGAAAACACCGACCAAGCTGAATCCTGATTCATTGATCGAAGCCCTGCTTGATAATACCTGGATCCCCACATCGGTTGATGAGATGATCAACAGCGGTATGATCGACCTGGATGTTTTAAAACAGAATTACGGGATTGTACTGGACCAGGAGGAGAAAAAGGTGACCCTGACCCTGCCGGGATTTAAAAAGGAGTATTCTTACATAAATATCACCAAAACGGCATCCGGGAAGTTAAGTTTTGACGGTACTGATTTGAAGATTGAAATATCGCCCTCCTCAAACAAGATTTTGGCGGATTATGTCAAAAACGGGAAGAGTGTAAAAAACGAACTCGTTATTTTTGACAGGAACTTAAACCGGATTATCCGGCAGGAACAAAAACGCAGAAACGATCTGTTTGCCGCGATTATAAACACGGGAAACATCTTAACAAGCTCGACCGGAGGAATCATTCACCTCTCAAACAATTGGGGTTTTACCTGGGAGAATACCCAGGGAATTACCCCGCAGATCATACCGGAGGGAAGCACAACAACAGGAAAAATCGGCTTCAAATATTTCCTGTCCTTCGGCCTGCGCACGCGATATGACGGGGCGATCACCTTTTTCTTCAGCGGCAGTCCGGGTTTCCAGCGTACCTTTGTCTATACACTCGCAGGGAATACCATAAAATTGATGTATGTGCCGGAATCAAATATAGAAAATCAGATTATTCTACGGGCCGGGACCACTGTGCCCGCACTCGATTTTCAATTTTCAAAGGAATAGTTTTGAGTGTATTTCATGCCTATGATATTCGGGGAATATTCGGTACAGACCTTGATCTGGACCTCACCAAGAACATAGCCGGAGCCATAGCCCGTTTTTCCGATGCCAAAACCTATATGATCGGCTATGATGCCAGGCTGCACTCACATGAGATGTATCAAACCATAGCACAGGGTTTAACCGGGTGCGGCAAGGACGTCACCGGTATCGGACTGTGCAGCACACCCCTGCTTCATTTCTCTCAGATAAAAAAGCATATTGACTGCGGCATTATGGTGACCGCTTCACATAATCCTCCGCCCTATCACGGACTGAAACTGTTCGACGCATTCGGTGGTTCCGTGAGTTATGAAAAAGGATTGAAAACAATCGAACAGATGACTTATGCCGCCCGGCCAGGGCGGGACGGTGAAAAGGGAAGGTTCAGCCAAACATCGTATCTTGACGAGTATATTGATTTTCTCGTACAGGCCGCAAGGGGAAGGTCATTTACCGCCAAAATTGTTATAGACGTTTCAAACGGCTCGGCAGGGCATATCTTTAGGCGGCTTGGCCGGGAACTGGGGCTTACCTTCCGTATAATCAATGAGGAACCGGACGGCAATTTTCCCAACCACTTTCCCAATCCATTGCTGGCCCAAAGCCGCGAACAGGTGGCACAGGCAATTAAGCAGGAGAAGGCGGATTTGGGAATTGTGCTGGACGGCGACGGTGATCGTATCATCGTTGTAGACGAAAAGGGCAGGCCGATAGAAAATTATTTTTTAAGCGCATTAATCGCGGAGGAACTGTTAAAAGAGCATCCCGGTGCCGGAGTGGTATATGATCTCATTTCTTCCAAAGTACTGCCGGATTACATCGCACGACACGGCGGAACACCGGTTGTTTCGCGTGTGGGATATACGTTTATCTATGATACCATGGTGGCACAGGGAGCGGTGTTTGGTTGCGAAACATCCGGCCATGTGTATTTCAAGGTGGACGACCGCTACTATACCGAATCCGCGGCCTATGCGCTCGTGCTGCTGTTGGGGCTCTTAGAAAAGAAAAAGAAGCCCCTGTCCGAGCTGGTGGCACCGCTTGCGGACTGCTTTTACCAGGCCCCGGAACTGAATGTAGAGGTCAAGGACAAACAGGCGGTGCTGTCTCTGATAGAAAAAACATATGCCGAAGCCGTCAGCGGAAAACTTGACGGGATCAGTGTTGAATACCCCGAT
Organism: uncultured Spirochaetaceae bacterium; assembly: GCA_964634205.1. Classification (GTDB taxonomy): domain Bacteria; phylum Spirochaetota; class Spirochaetia; order SZUA-6; family RPPD01; genus JAFGGG01. The sequence goes on along the minus strand of CAZWKE010000005.1, from coordinate 76,787 downwards.
TACTGGTTTAATGTACGTCCAAGTAATACCGAACCTCTGCTTCGCGTTCGTCTTGAAGCCACCTCCAAAGTCCTGGCGATGGAAAAATACCGGCAACTGAAGGAACTTATCTCTTCCGGTCTATAATTCTTTGGTTCTTTTTTCCCGTTGGTGCCGATAAAGCTCACTGTCCGCTTTTTTAAGTAGTTCATCGAACGTGGCGGTACTCTGCGGGGTAAAGCGGGCGAATCCAATGCTCACCGCCAGCTTATAGGGTTTGGAAGAGCTGTTGTTATATAAAGCGATGCACCGACAAACGCAACGAGCTTGATATACAGCTTTTCCCGTAACAAGGTCTTTATATCATTCTCCTCTTATCAGTATAAACTCTACCCTCCTGTCTTTCCATACATTTTCCTGATCGCTGAAAGGAACAATCGGTTCTGAACCGCCTTTGCCTACCGTAGAAATGCGATCGGCACGAATACCATGTTTCACCAGGGCCTTCTTTATTGCCTCGGCCCGCTTTTTGGAAAGCGGTACCAGAATGTTTTCCTGTTCGGCTTTGGCTTTTACCGGGTCCCGCCAGAATACGTGAACGGCATGACCTTCTATCAGAATATCATACTGGCGATAGCGGTTGAAGATTTTGGCCAGTCGTTTTATGGTCCACATGTTTTTCCGGTAGGCCTCCGAAGATACATTGGTGTAATCATCGGTATTGGGCGCAAAGGTAATACTGGGAATGCGGATCTTCAACCGATTGCCCTCCCGCAGCACAAGCACATCTATTGGGATCACCTTTTTTATCAGTGCCTTGTTGCCCACCTCATCGATAACGGTCAGCTCCATAGGATAATCCTCCGCCGCCTGCACCAGCTCTCCGTCATCGGACAGTCCGTCCCAGATTATTTCCGGCGAGGGGGTGCCCACCCCTGAAAAACTGGTGAAACGCTTGCCCTTCGGGTCTTTAATATCAAGCTGCCACTGGGCAATAGGGCTGATATCCTCAATTTTATCTTTAATGTAAAGCTCATCATCAACGCCGTCATTATCCGGTGAGAATGGTATCGGCGTAAGCGTCAGGTCGACCGCGGGGGGTGAAACATCCAGCCTGAAACTTCTGCTTTTTTCCTGCGGTTTATTGCCGTTTTCATATTCCACGGTCAGTTCCGCATAGTAATCTCCTTCGGGTGCAATGCCCTTATCGTTCCTCCCGTCCCAGGCTATGGTCTCATTAATCGACGGTCCACCGGAGAGTGTATACTGTACACCAAGTTTCTCATGCACGATCTTAAAGGACCAGGTCTTGATTCCGGTCTTTTCTCCTATCAGAAGTTTAAATCGCATGGTATCCAGATAGCCGTCGCCATTCGGAGAAAATCCGTCGGCATCCGTGGTAATAAACACCGGGGTTGCCTGGGTGTTGATGATAATATTGGCAAGGGAATAGCTTCCCGCATTTCCCGCCCTGTCCTTACTGGTAAGGGAAATGCTGTATACCCCGTCCTTCACCTGGTTCCCTTTATCATCCTTTCCGTCCCAGGTAAAGCTCACGGGCGCCGAGTCGTCCCATTCCCTGTGCAGGATTTCATGTCCATCCGCGTCTTTAATCTCCGCCTTCCATTTATCCTCTTTGGAGCCGGTAAGATCAACAGCAAGGACATCTTTATTTCCGTCACCATTCGGGGAAAAGATCAGGTACGGGGCCGTCATTTCGGCTTCCGGTTTTGCGGTATCGACAACAACCGTCTTCTTAGCGGTACGGGCCTTGTTGTTATTATCGTCCCATGCCTCTACGTAATAAGAATAGGTACCGTCAGGTACCAGGCTGCCCTTATCGGACTTACCGTCCCAGCGCAGGTACGGCGGAATGGTGATCCCGCTCTTTACATAAAGCAGCCGGTCGAGGATTGTCTGCAGATCGATATTTTCCGGGCGCTCGTCCTTATTGACGATTTCCCTAACCACCTGACCGCGTTCATTTTCGATTACCAGTCGATACCCTTTGATAAACCGTTGGTCGGTGATTCCCAAAGGCAGCTGCATATCATCCTGTACCCCGTCCAGGTTCGGCGAGATATAGAGAACGGCAGGAGAACCCACTTTGATATCGGGCGGGGAGGTATCAAGTACTCCCAGGGCCACGTTCACCCCGGCACCCACCGCCTGTACACCGCTTTGCATCGGGGCATAGGCAAAGTTTGCTTTGATATCACTCCTGTTCCAACCGCGCTGGGAAATATCCAGAAACTCGACGTTTTGGCCGAGGTCTATCTTGAAGTTCAATGACAGACCGCCTGAAATCAGCAGACGCTGACCCGAATCATACTGATCATCCCAGTCCACCGTTACGGCCGCCCGCAGAATGAAAAGATTCGCGATATCCACTTCATTCCCTACGGATATGCGCGCGCCGGCAAAACCGGGGAAACTTACATCCGTGGCCAGTGTCCAGCTTACCGCCTCGGTTTTTACCGGTTTGAAACTTAATCCCAGGGCCGGGGTAAAAGCCTTGGGAAAAAACCGGGTATCGGAGCTGGGTTCATATGCTTTCCCCAGGCCCCTGAAGACCAGTCCCCAGCGTACGTCCTTGAGGAACAGCACATCTCCCAGAATATGGGTAACGCCGATATCCGCGCCCAGGCCCCAGTCGGTATTCCCGTTCTGACTCCCGTAGATCCAGCCTACTCCGAGTCCGATTAAAAAATTGGGATACAGGTCCTTGGAAAAGGCAAGGTTTATTCCCCCCAACGTGCCCAGGTTCACATCGGCAAAGGGGGTGCTGATAAAATGGGCGCTTCCGCTGAAAACACCGATAGCGGAAGGGATTGCCGCACCCAGGTTAAGGGCATGGCCCCAGCCGTTGTCATCACCAAGGCCCAGCAGGGCGGTATAATTCAAATCCAGGATAACCCGCTGAATCAGGGCGGATGAGGAAGGATTATAGATATCACTGATCGGGACCTCGGACGAAACGGTCTGCGGTCCGAAAGAAAGATAATACGGAGAGAAAAGCTCATCCACATGCTGGGCAAACAGCAGAGACGCACCGCTTATAAACAAGATAAGAAAAAAGCTTTTTTTATACATTTTCATACATATCTCCTATGGGTATTAAATATACACCTTTCTCTATATGAGAACAAATTTCAGGAGAAATAATTACAATGTATTTTTAATAATCATCCAGGTGGGTAAACTCGGCGTTCTCCAGCCAATGCTGCGGCCGGTCGTAATATTCGATTAATGAGCTGATGAGTGAATAGTGGGCCTGCTCCTGTTTTTTTAATATAAGAAGCACCTCTTTGGCCTTTGGGTTGTCTATTTCCCCGGCCTTTTTCTCATAGTAGGTAATACTCTCCTGTTCGATATCAAGGGCCTTTTCAAATATTCCGGTGATGGTTGTTGTCTCCTCGGCAAAGTTAATATTTTTTGCTTTCATCTCTGTAAAAATATTGCTGATATCGGAAAGGAACATGCTGGCGGGCCGCTCGTCAAGGTTATCGCGCAGGGACTTGATCATGCGGTAGTGTTTCTGTTCCTCTTTTGCCAGGAGAAGGAATATCTTGGACAGGTTTTCATCTTTTGTCTTTTCCGCACTCACCTTGTAGAACTTTTCCCCATCCGCCTCAAACTGCAATGCGTACTTTAATATTTCCATGCCTCCTCCTTTACTTGTAATATACAGAAAAAAGAGACGGACTGCACTCCCGCCTCAGGTTTTTTAACCGTTTATCTGTTTAATCAACTCGGGAACCACCTCAAACAGGTCGCCCACGATCCCGAAATGCGCTACGTCGAAAATAGGTGCGTGCGGATCGCTGTTGACAGCAATAATGATATCCGAGCTTTTCATGCCGGCCAGGTGCTGAATGGCACCGGAGATGCCGCAGGCAATATAGATCTTGGGATTGACCGTCTTGCCGGTCTGACCTACCTGGTGTGAGTACGGGATCCAGCCCGCGTCCACGGCGGCGCGTGAGGCACCGACCGCGCCGTCCACGGCCTTTGCCAGTTGTTCAATCAGGGCGAAGTTCTTGGGGTCCTTTATGCCGCGCCCCCCCGACACGATAAAATCAGCGTCCGCGAGATTTACGGTTTCGGTTTTTTCTTCGACAAACTCCAGCACCTCTATCACCGGATCGGGTACCGGAACATGGTTCATCTCGATTATCTTTCCCTCGGACCCGTTCTTCTTCTCGGCCTCTTTCATCACCTTATGCCGAACCGTAGCCATCTGCGGCCGGTGGTTCTGACAGAGAATGGTAGCCATAATATTGCCGCCGAAGGCCGGACGCGTCTGCTTTAAAAACCGGGTTTCCTTGTCTATCTCCAGTTCCGTACAGTCCGCGGTCAGTCCGGTCCCGATCTGTGAGGCAACTTTGGGAAGCAGGGACCTTCCGAAAACCGTCCCTCCGCCTAAAAAGATCTCGGGTTTTTTTTCAAGCAGGATCTTGGTCACCAGCTCGGTCTGAACATCCTCCGCGTAATCCCCGATCTTGGGATTGTCTACCATCCAGACCTCATCCACACCGTAAGACAGTATCTCTTCGGCAAGCGGTTTGACACCGGCGCCGAGTAAAATTGCCGAGAGCGGTACCTGCAAATCCTTTTTCAGTTTCAGGGCCGCGCCGATAATCTCCGGAACCACAGAGGACAGTTTGCCGTGCCGGTGTTCGGCATAAACGCAGATTCCCTTATACTGAGAGATATCATGTGCCTCGAATGTCTCACGGGTGATGACAATCGCCTGGTAACGCTTGCACGCGTCCACACACGCCCCGCAGTAGGTGCACTTTTCATTTATGACCGCTTTTTTATCCACCAGCTCTACAGCCGCAAAGGGACATACCTTTACACACAGCCCACAGCCGATGCATTTATCTATTATAACTTTAATCGAACTCATTATTACGCCTCTCCCTTATCCGTTCCCAGGGGAATACCTGAAGCCCGCAGCTCTTTCAACAGTTCCGCCACGGATTCCTGCACGTCTCCGTCAAACACCTTACCGCCCGCAGGTTTGGGCGGAGTAAAAATCCGCACCACCTGGGTGGGGGAACCGGTCAGGCCCAGTCTTTTTTCGTTTACCTCCACGTCCGCCGCGGACCAGTTTACGATCTCTTTCTTTTTGGCCGACATTTTCCCTTTCAATGAGGGCAGCCGGGGCTCGTTTATCTCTTTTACTACGGTGATGACCACCGGTAATTTGGCCTTCAGCCTCACATACCCCTCTTCCAGCAGCCTTTCCAGGAAAATATGGCCCTGGTCGTCAACCTGTTCTATCTTCCGAATATCGGTGATATGGGGAATACCCAGGTTTTGCGCCACCTCCGGCCCGACCTGGCCCGTATCCCCGTCGATGGCCTGCCGGCCCATCAGGATAATATCCACATCGCCGATCTTTTTAATACCCGCAGCCAGGGTATAGGCCGTGGCCAGGGTATCGGCACCCGCAAAGCTGCGGTCGGTCAAAAGGTAGGCTTCATCCACCCCGAGACTGATGGCCTCGCGCAATGCGGACTCCACCTGCGGCGGGCCCATGGAAAGGACGTTTACCGTACCGCCGTACTTTTCCTTGAGTCTTACCCCTTCTTCCAGGGCATAGGTATCAAAGGGATTTATAATAGATTGCACACCCTCTCGAATCAGGGTGTTGGTCTCCGGATTGATCTTTACGTCAGTGGTATCGGGGACCTGCTTAATACATACGACAATTTTCACGGTTTCCTTCCCCTATTTCTTCTTCCTCAGTGTTTCCTTGATGAGGTTCATACCGATAACCTCACGTTGTATCTGGTTGGTGCCCTCATAGATCTGGGTGATCTTGGCATCACGCATCATTTTTTCCACGGGGTACTCACGCATATACCCGTAGCCGCCCAGAATCTGTACAGCGTCGGTGGTAACCTTCATGGCCGTGTCCGATGCCAGTACCTTTGCCATGGAAGAGATCTTGGCCACGTTTTTCTGCCCGGCGTCAATGGTTCGTGCCACCTGCAAGGTAAGCGCGCGGGCCGCTTCCACCTGGGTTGCCATATCCGCCAGCATAAACTGGATGGCCTGAAAGGACGAAATGGGTTTGCCGAACTGATGGCGCTCGGTGGCATACCTGGCCGCCTCATCCAGCGCGCCCTGGGCGATGCCCACGGCCTGTGAGGCTACCCCTGGTCTGGACTGGTCGAAGGTCTTCATGGCTACCATAAACCCCATGCCTTCCTTTCCCAACAGGTTTGTCTTGGGCACGCGGCAGTTTTGAAAAATAAGCTCGCGGGTTGAATTGGCCCGGATCCCCATTTTTTCTTCTTTTTTACCGAACTCAAAACCGGGCGTTCCCTTATCTACCAGGATGGCCGAAGACCCCCGTATACCCCTGGTGGGATCGGTCAGGGTGATGACCGTATAGATCGAGGCGTCGCCGCCGTTGGATATCCATTGTTTTGTGCCGTTGATGACGTATGAATCACCGTCGGGTGCGGCAGTGGTCTTGATGGACGCAGCGTCACTTCCCGCGTCAGGCTCGGTCAGTGCAAAAGCGGCGATAATCTCGCCGGATGCCAGCTTGGGCAGATATTTTTTCTTTTGCTCCTCGGTTCCAAAAAGGATAATAGGAATGATACCCAGTCCGGAGGCCGCATAAGCCAGGGCGATACCGCCGCAGGCCCGGGAAAGCTCCTCTACCACCAGGCACATCTCAAACACGCCGCCGCCCAATCCGTCGTACTCCTCGGGGATAAACACGCGATAAAGATCGGCCTGCCCCAATACCTTGACGATTTCCGCGGGAAACTGTTCCTTTTCGTCATACTCATGAGCAATCGGTCTTATTTTTTCATCTGCGATTTTCGCAGCCAACTCCTTTATCATCTGCTGTTCTTCGGTTAAAAAATAGTTCACTGGTCTGCCTCCATGTTTTCTTAAAAAATATTTGATTTTATGTGTTCGTTTCGCTGTAAGCCAACAATAAATAAACTTGAGGATATATAATAGAAAGAGAGTGCTTTGCCTGTCAAGTGGTTTTTGGATTTGATATACGAAAATATGAAAGCCGGGATATTGCCTAAATCGGTATTGTCACTATAATACAGGCATGCGGATCAAAGATTTTGACGCGCTGGTACGCGGGATTCTGCCAATCGAACGGATGGAGGGGGTGGACAAGGCCGTAAACGGGCTTCAGGTAACACGTCGGGACCCCGAGATTTCACGGATGGCCTTTGCCGTGGACGCGTCGTTGGAAAGTTTTAAACGCGCGGCCGCCTGGGGCGCCGACCTCCTCTTTACGCATCACGGCCTGTTTTTCGGCGGGCCTCGTCCGCTTACGGGAGTGCTTTACGAACGCGTCTTGTTTTTAAGCGAGCACCAGCTGGCGCTTTACTCGGTCCATCTGCCCCTGGACATGCATCCCGAATTGGGGAACAACGCGGAACTGGCCCGGCTGCTCGGCCTGCGGGAGCTTACCGGCTTCGGCAGATACCATGGTGTTGATATCGGGATAAAAGGCATTCTCCCCGAAGAACTCACCTTGGCGGAGATAAGCGGCAGATTGGGTGTTGAAAGCCCGGCGGCACCGCGCTGCCTGGCCTTCGGCAGGGCAAAGATAAAAAGTGTGGGTATTGTTTCCGGCGGAGCGGCCACCGATGTGCGGGAGGCCATACATGAAAACCTGGATCTTTTTATCACCGGAGAGGCTTCGCACGACATTTACCATGAATGTGCCGAGGCCGGGATAAACGTGCTGTTTGCCGGTCATTATCTCAGTGAGGCCCCGGGCGTAAAAGCGTTCCAAAAAATAATTGCGCAGAAAACCGGATTGGAAACCTGCTTTATCGACATTCCGACAGGAATGTAGCTCATATAAGGAGAAAGAATGAGTAGTTTGAATAAAAAATATCTGATACCCTTGTTGCTGGCGCCGGTCGTCACCCTGGCGGATCAGTTGTCCAAGATAATTGTTATCTCCGGTATGAAATACAACCAGATTGTGGAGGTCTGGGGAGATTTTATCCGGTTGTGGTACCGAACTAACAAACACAGTGTTTTCGGCCTGGGTAGTGACTGGCCCGAAGCACTCCAGGTGGTTTCGTTCTTGATCCTTCCGCTTGTTGTACTGGGCGGCGCACTGTACATCTATTTTGGGTATAAGGACCTGAGTGCAAAATACCGCTGGCTGCTTTCGGCCATCATGGGTGCCGGATTGGGAAATATGATTGACCGGCTCTTTCGGCCGAACGGGGTCGTTGATTTCATCGATGTCAATACCTATGGTATTCTGGGGCTGCCCCGGCGCTGGCCCACCTTTAATCTGGCAGACTCAGTATTAACGGTCAGCATCATACTTTTTGCCATCTTTTTTATTATCAGCGAAATAAAGACGCGACGTGAAAAAAGAACTAAATAAAACCAAACTGCTTGTCACCGCCATCCTCTGCAATATCGTCGTACTCGGCCTGCTTGTGGGATTGGCATTATTGATTATTCATTTTTTCATGCGGGGCAGGCTTCCGAAAACCCTTATTTCCATCTTCGGTGTGGTCTTTTTCACCGTCAGCGTACTTACCACCGGATTGGTGTACCGTTTTTATCTGCGCCGCGTTTATGGAAAAGAACAGTTGGACGATCTGATTAAAGCGCAAAAGAAAAAGACCGGGGAAAAAAGAGAATAGTCTAATAGCCGTCTGACATGGCGATATTCTGGTCTTTTTTATAGAGGTCCAGGTAGACAAAACCCCGGTTTTTCAGTCTTTGTTTGATGGCGTCGGGAAAGGGCATCGCTCTCCAGAACAGCCCGCGGATTTCACGGTCAAGTTTCTGAATTCCCTCACTCTCCTTGGTTATCCAGAGGATATAGTCCCTGATGAAATAATCCTTTACATCCCCCCTCATCTTTTGCTCGGTAAACCACATATAATAGCGGCCGGTTATGCCCTCTTCCATCCAGCGGTGCTGGGCCTTCTCCTTGGCCACCTGCCACCGGAGGTCACCCAGGGCGGAAACCAGGGCAAACATGAGGTTCTTGGGAAAGATGGGGACGGCCAGTCTTCCCCTGCTGGTTGCCCTGTTAAACTTCTCAAACGGCTGCCAGCAGATGCCGTACTCGCCGTAATTCGGCAAAAGCAGTACGTTGGGTACGATCCGGTTGTCCTGTTCACGGTAACGGCGAATGAACAAGCCGGGATCGATGCTTTCAACATGGGCCATGATGTTGATGACGTTCTCCCTGATACCCCACTGCTTCACCAAGGCCATAAAATAATTCTTCATCAGCACGGGGAAATGGTTGCCCTTGCGGCCCACACAGAGTTTTGACATCTGGCGCAAGGTGTTGAACTCCGTGGAAATGGTCTGCTGATCAACCACCATACTATCGGCATCGAGGGTATCGGCGGTTTTACTGAGTGACTCAACTTCCTTTCCCAGGTCCGTAAGGTTGGCATACGATCTGCCCATGTCCCTGTCGATCAAGGAAAGCCGTTTCATGATCTCGCTGATTTCGGTAAACAGCTTTTTCTGGTCCGGTGTATAACAGGATTTCAATCCCCCCAGGTCATGCCGGATATCATGCCGGGTGAGCTCCTGTACCTTATACGCCAGTTCTTGTTCCGACTGTTCCAGCTGATCGATCTTATTGCGCAAAGCGCTTAACTCCGCGTCATGCTGCCCTTTGCGTTTGTCCAGCTTGTCCAGAGTTTTCTGGGCGCTGTCCAGTTTTACCTTTTGCACCTCATCCGTGGCCGAGGTCTTCTCCTGACCATGGGCAATTCTGGCCAACCATTCATCCAAATAATATACCGGTTCACCGTAGCTGTTTTGTAGTATTACCCTGCTCAGGTTGTCCCGCTGCTCCTGGGAAATAAAGGTGGGAGAAACAAGCCCGAAACGGAGCAGGAGTTTCTTTTCCAAAGCCATACCGGTGTGCGCCTTTACCGCCAGTTGAGAGAGCAGGTCCCAGAAAGCGGGAATTACCTTGCCGCGGTAAAGTGAGCGGTCATCGGGCGCGGTTGCCTTCAAAAAACGGGAAAAAAGATCATGGAAACGGGTTGCCGCGTTTCCCTCATCCTTAAGTACCTTGCTGTAAAAGTTCTTATCGAAGAAAGCCTTTTGCGGAGCTCCCAGTACTTTGTGTATCTTGGTAAAGTTTTTTTTGAGTTCTACGGGCTCGGCCGCGGATTTTTCCTGAAACAACGCATTATACGAAGGCGGCGGCCCGGACGTCTTGGCCGGAGCCGGAGACGTCTTCTTCGCAGACGTGTCTGGCTTATTTATCCCCAATAGATTGGCAATTTCAGGATCAAGATTATTATTCAAATCAGCCATATTAGTTTGTTAAAAAAATATGGAGGTGAAGGGAATCGAACCCACGACCTCGTGAATGCCATTCACGCGCTCTAGCCAACTGAGCTACACCCCCATATACCCCTAATAATAGTGATAACATGCGTCAATTGTCAAGGCCCAGCGATTCTAAATTTGGACCATTTGTATTATAGTAAATGTGTAATTACCTATGAATGTGCCGTATAATGGGGTAAATATAGAATTGCCGGTCAAGACCTTGGGAAATAAACAATGACTTGTTTTTAATCCGAAAGGATGCCGACCTGTTTCACGCGTTCCAGCAGCTCCTTGCCGTGCGGGGCATCCTTTAAGTATTCGGTTAAATCCCTGCCGGCCCGGTGTATGACCTGGTGTCTCCCGTTTTTCCACAGAAAGCTGCCCGAAACCTCATAGACCTTTCCTTCAAAAGCAATAAACGCGGGTCTACCCTCTTGCCCGTCATAATATGCCAGATCTTCCCGTTTGAATATTTTCATTTTTCTAACAGCTCTCAAAAGAGGGGGCTGGTCGAAAAACAACGCTTCCCGATCAGCCCTTTGGACTTACTTTAAGAATTTGGAAACAAACGGAGAGGTATCTCCCCGTCTTAGAAAGTGTCCGGACGGTCCCTCGCCCAAAAACTCCGAAAACCAGGATTCGTGTTCGATTTCCTCATTCAGAATGGCAAGCGCCAGATCATAGGTGCGGTGGTCCTTGCCTGCGGTAATATTACAGATATTCGTATACCCGCGTACCGCACAGCGTTCCGCCGCTACCAAAACCTTCAGTATCTCCGTTACATTTCGCTGGTCCTTCGGCAGATTGGCCGGTGAACACGCGGACATGTCATGGAACACCTTCATGTCATCAGGGAGTTTCCCCCCCAGCTCGTAGATTCTGGGTACCAGCGCCTCAAAATGGTTACGATCCTCAATTCTCGCGGTCTCGGCAATCTCTTTGACGCCCTCACCTTCAAGGCCGATCAGATTGATTCTGAGAATTGTGTAGTAATAGTATGTCGTCAATTCCGCTGACGCATTCTTGACCAGCAGTTCCAGCAGCTCTTTGACATTGATACCGGCTTTTTCCACTACCTGGATTGCTACTTGTGCCATAAACACACCTCCTTAAATGGGTTTTTTATATTTATTAATAATCATTACGATTATTAATATTTACGTAATAAAAAATTCACGCGCTCCCGCTCTGACAGCGCGGGCACAGTCCGAAAAATTCCATCATATGACTGTGAATGCGAAATTGCTCCAACCCGGGGAGCCGCTTTTCCGGGTGCCGCATCACCGGGGTGGTAAGATTGTAGATTGCATTGCACTGTTCACAGATAAAATGGTAATGTGGACGGCTGTTGGCCTCGTACCGGTCGAAGGTACTGCCGCAGTCAATTTTTCTGATCAGGCCCTGTTCTGTCAAAATAAGCAGATTACGGTAGACGGTTCCCAGGCTTAAACGGGGAAAACCGGACTTCAACCGGTCATAAATCCAACTTGCGGTCGGATGATTGTCCGCCTGCTGTAATATTTTGAGGAGGGCTTCCCTTTGTCTGCTTCTTCGATATTTACTCTTCATAATATTATAAATAATCGGAATTATTACTAATATATAATTAAAATGCGCTGCGGGCAACAAATTTCGATTTTACCCGCTTACATCATCCCGATAAACCATCTATACTGGAGGGCAACCATGCATGCGGTTGTTGCCATACCACCCGTCCGTGATTTTTATTTTACTCCCCATCGCTTTGCCAACCTGGGCGCTGCGGTGGTATCAAATATTTTACACAATACGGGACATACGGTCCGATTATTCAATTTTCCGCTTGGGGAAAAAACACTTCGCCGTCTCCCGCTTCCCGCGGAGTTGGCACACCTGCGGCCCTTCCTGCTGCCCGCTGAAACCGGCCCTTTACGATTTTTCGGGACCTACAAACGGTTCGGCCCCGATTTTGTGGAATGCGCCGCCCGGATCAAGGCGGTTCGACCGGACCTTGTATTCGTTTCGTGTTTTGCCTTTGCCTACGCCGCGGACTGCCTGGAGCTCGCGGCCGCGGTAAAAAAGGTACTGCCCGGGGTACCGGTAATCGCCGGAGGGGCCGGGGTAAGCGCGCATCCGCGTTACTTTTTAACCTCAGGCCCGATTGATTTTTGTTTGTGCGGAGAGGCCGAGATCACCCTTTCGCGTTTTCTCACTCTTTATGCGGGCGGCGCGTCCGTAGAGGAGTATCTTTGCCTACCGAACCTTTTTCTAAAAAGAAACGGAGCGGTGTACTCTTCCGGGAAATCCGCCTTTACCAAAGACACCGATCTTGGGTTTACCCTGAAAAAATGTTTTGAGACCCGGTACACCCTGTATTACAGTCTTTGCCTAAGCCGCGGCTGCAGCAAACAATGCCGCTTCTGCAGCCTTCATCTCTGCCACGGCCGCGGCTTTCGCAAGGTTGCTCTGGGAAAAATTATCTCCGGGATAAAGACCATGGCCCCGGGCATGAAAAGCTCCGGCAAACAAATCAGGATTAATTTTGAGGACGACAACCTGCTTCTTGCCCCCGAATATTTTATTGAAGTGCTGAAAATCCTGGGGAGATACCTGCCGCAGGTGGAGTTCTACGCGGAGAACGGTCTGGATTACACCCTGCTTACCCCTGCCCTGCTTGAGCGCCTTATCCAATCAGGGTTCAGGCAGTTCAATCTGTCATTGGGAACCTTCTCCAAAACCGCGGCCGGACGGGAACAGCGCACACTATTGCCCGCACACTACAACGAGTTGGCCGGAATTATCCGCAAGCACGGTCTTGCCTGTATTACCTATTTTATCTGCGGCTTAAAGGGTGACACCCGGGAGGGCATCGCCCAAACCCTGGCCTTTCTTGCGGCCCGGCCCACACAGGTCGGCATCTCTTTTTTCTACGCCGTGCCCGGTCTGCCTGATTTTAATGACACATCACGCTTCGATACTTGTCCGCCGGAGCTCTGCAAAGGTTCGGCCGCCTATCCCTGGAACGGCTCCCTTTCTACGGAAAGCCTGGTCACCGCCTTCCGCCTCAGCAGGTTTATCAATCTGTTGAAGGCCGTTATGGAAATCCCGACCGATCGGGCCTCCGCCTACAAGCCGCTTATTGATTTGATCATTAAAGAAAAACGGCTTTTCACCCTGATAAAAACCAAAAACGGACCCAGACCGTCTCCGGTTACCCCGATTGATGATGAACTGGCGGCCGCTTTTTTCCGGAGGCTGCATTGATACAGCCGGCCTTCCGTTTGTATTCCCCAAAAACCGCGGTTGCTGCGATGGCTCTGATTATCCGAGTGTACCGGGGCCGCTGAAACAACCGGCCGGTTCACACCGGTACCGGCCGCCGCGCACCGTACGGCTATTTAGTTTTGCGCAGATCATTTGTAAAATCCTTTGAAAGGGTACCAAGCCCTACCCCGTATACGCGTGTGAATTCGGCAGTCAGTGCGTGCGGGTTTCGGATAACGGCCTTTATTAATTTCTGCATTTTACGGATCCCGCCGGTTCGCGCCAGGTACCCGATAAACTTCCCGTATAACGCATAGCGGAACCGCGGGTTATGCTTCGGCAGGTTCAGGTAGAGATCATTAAAAGCTTTGTCGGACACCAATGTTGTTCCCGCCAGGATACGATTAAACTCATCTTCCGGATAATCATGCGGACCGCCGCTGTATACCGCAAGCCCCTCGACGAACCAGGACTTTAACGCAAAGGTATCGAAGAACCCCATATTCTGGTGGATTATGCAATGTGAGAGTTCATGCTTTACCACCTCTTCAAGTGACTCTCCTTTCCTTTGCACCGCCGCGCAGTCTATAAATAGAGTATCCCCGGAATTGAGTTCGTACCCCGAGGGCCCCCCCGGAGGGGGAACCCAGGGCAGAAAACGCTTTATCTCCATTGAATCACGCAAGAAAAATATCCTGATTTTTCTATGGTATTGTAATCCATGGAAGCTTTCCACGGAGGCCAGGATCTTTCCATAATTGAGGTCGGGAACAAGATTACGGTTTCCCGCAGCCGACACTACGGATACGTTACCATAATCCCGTATTTCATACCCCATCACAAGAGGCATCCAGGGCGCAAGCGGTCCGCTTACGCAAAATCCCGCAAAGATAATAAAAAACAGATTACAGACTACAATTATTAATACTCGTTTTGTTTTTACATTCATTTTTATTCTGGGAAACTCCTCTCACCGTATTCACCATGTAAACAACCACGCGCACTCTGAGGTTACGCTATTTCCTTTTATTGTAACACGGCACTCCAAAAGAAAGGCGAAAAAATCCGACGAAAATTGCATGGACCGCCTTCTCTTACCCCCTGCTTTTCGGATACAATACCGGTGTTATGATCGAATTCAAGAGTGTTACGTTTGCCTACGGGGAGGAGGAGTCCCCGGTTTTCAATGGACTCGACATTACTTTGCCGCACGGCATGGTGTCCCTTATCGGACAAAACGGTACGGGAAAATCAACCATGCTGCTGCTGGCAGGCGGCCGTCTGCTTCCCGGTTCGGGCAGTGTCATGCTGAACGGCAGGGATACCAAAGAGATTAAGGACGAAGCGGAACGCGACCGCTACGCGGCTTTCGTCTATCAGAATATGGAGTTCGAGACAAAGGAGAACATTGGTTCCCTTTTGGAATACGTCTATAAAAACGGATACCACACCTCATATAATAATGGGTTTATTCCGGAGCTTATCGGGGTATTCGAACTTGGCAATATCCTGAAAAGAAGGACCCAGGAAATAAGCAAAGGAGAGCTGCAGCGGGTGATCCTGGCCTTCAGCCTGCTCTATGGAACGCCGCTTATCATGATGGACGAGCCGGTGTTCGCACTGGAAGAACAACAGAAGCATAAGGCGCTTGAATATATCAGGGCTTATGCAACACAGAAAGAGATCTCCGTTTATTTTTCATTGCATGAGTTGGACCTGACCCATAAATACTCTGATTATATGGTATTGTTTTATAAAGACAAGCCCCCTGTGGTGGATGTCACACCGGTACTGTTTAAGCCGGAAATAATCGAAGAGGCATACCAGGTTCCCTTTCACATGCTGAAGGACAGGGAACTCCTTTTTCGTACCGCCTTGGTGGAACTGGATAAAAAGCGGGCACAAAGAGAAAACAGCGGTTAATCGATCAGACGCTTTTTCAGGCGTGTCACGGCCAGGTAACTCATCAACAACACAAACACGATAATATAGGCTGCGTCCCAGAGAAGCTCCGGCCGGATCAGATAGGCCGCGTCCATGCGCGGGTACTTGCCGTGCAGACCGGCAAGGCAGAACGCACGGACAAAGCGGACCGTATGGGTCAGCGGAAAGACCTCGGCCAGCTGCCGCAGTACCGGCGGGAGGTTCCCCACCGGGAACACTACACCGGAAAAGAAAAACATGGGTGAGAGAAAGCCGGTAAAGTAAAAGTTGAAGTGATTAATATTTTTGACAAACGAGGTCACCAGGAGCGAGAAGGCGCCGAACATCACCCCGTTTATAAACCCGAAAAACGGGATAAATACAATAAGAAAGCTGCTGAACAGATTATCTACGTGTAATACAAGGAGTGCGACGCTGATTGCGATCAGTACGCAGAGTGAGAAAAAGAACCCCTTGCTTCCGGCCCAGAGGATTTCACCGATCAACAGATTATTCGCCGAAACCGGGGCGGCCAGCATGCCGTCGTATACCTTGTCGAACTCCAGGCGGATAAACGTGCCGAAGGTACATTCAAAGGAGGCGGTAAACATGGAGGCGGTCATAAACAGTCCGGCCCCCAGGAACAACGGATAAGGGATCCCGTAGATGTCTCCCAGGTCCAGGCCCAATCCCAGTCCGATCCCCACCAGGAAGATAAGCGGTTCCAGAAAGGGAGGCAGCCCATTGCTTATCAGGTTCCTGGAGTACACGCGCATATGACGAAACCATACACTGCCGATGCGTATCCACAATGGCGGATAGGTGTTTCTACTGTGTTGCATGCAGTTTTCTCCCGGTTATCTTTAGAAACAGGTCTTCAAGATTGGTCTGTCTGATAAAAAAGCTGCCGCGCGGCAGTTTGTCCGCGATACCATGAATAACGTCAATCTGTTCGCTGTAAAACAGCATCCTCTCTCCGGATTCTTCCTTTCTTGCTTTTCTAAGCAGCGGGGCCGGCAATCCGGCCGTCCTTGTTTTATCAAGAATCTCGATGACGTGCGATTCGATGTATTCATCCAACAGCGTATGCGGGTTGCCTTCCAGCACCTTTATGCCCTTATCGATTATAAGGATGGTATCGGCAAGCTGGTAGGCCTCTTCCATGTAATGCGTGGTCAGCAGTACGGTGACATTGCTCTTCTGCAGGCTGCGGATCTTGTCCCAGATAAGCTGCCGCACCTGCGGGTCCAGCCCGGTGGTAGGCTCATCCAGAATCAGCAGGCGGGGTTCATTCAACAGGGCGCGGGCGATAATCAACCGGCGCTTCATTCCCCCGGAAAGCTCACGAATCGGGGACCTCTTTTTATCACCGAGCTCCATGAAATCCAGCAGGGAGGCGATCCGTTCCTGCGCCCTTACCGCGGACATATCGTAAAATCGGGAAAAGATGCGCAGGTTTTGCCTTACGTCAAGCTCCACGTCCAGGTTGTCGTCCTGGGGTACCACACCGCACACGTTTTTTATAGCCAGCTCCTGGTACTGCGGGTCATAGCCGAACACCTGCATGACGGTTTCCGGACGCGGATCACGCCGGGCTTTTGCGTAAAGCATCTTCATCATAGTGGTTTTCCCCGCGCCATTTGGCCCCAGAAAGGCAAAACACCTGCCCTGGTCCACCGCAAATGACAGGTCCGTAACCGCTTGAAGCGAATCATAGGTTTTATAGGCATGTTGTACGTTGATAACGGTTTTTAAACTCATGTGTTATCTAAGATACAGGATGAGTAAAATAAAAGTCAATCGCTTTTTTACGGATACCTGAATGACTTGACGAAGGGTTTCAGTAGGGGCAAAAGAATCTCCGGCACATAGGCCGTTACCCGCGCGCCCTGATCTTCATGCCGCACGTCGGCAACCGTCCCCATTTCGTAAATCGCGTGCAGCAGTTCCCAGTGCTTGTAGGGGAGTTCCATTTTTATACAATGGAAGTCCCGGTTTAAAAGGTCTTCTATGTGCTGCAGCAGGCCGGCCACTCCCTTTCCGGTTTTTGCACTCACCGCGATCATCCCGTCGCGCTGCATCTGCGCCTCTGCCTCCGCGGACAGCAGGTCGACCTTGTTCCAGACAAGCAGGATGGGCTGCGCGGAAGGCAACTGCCGCCCGAGTGTCTGCTCCACCACCGCCACCTGGGTCAGCACCTCCGGATGAGAACTGTCGGCAACATGCAGTACAATATCCGCTTCGTTGATGCCCTCAAAGGTCGCCCTGAAAGACGCCACCAGGTGGTGCGGCAGTTTGTTGATAAATCCTACGGTGTCGGTAATCAATACCACCCTGCCGTGCGGCAGCCTGACCCTGCGTGTGGTCGGATCCAGGGTGGCAAACAGTTTGTCTTCCACCGGCACCCCGGCATTGCAGAAAGCGTTCAGTAACGAACTCTTCCCGGCATTCGTATATCCCGCCAGGGCGATAACCTTAAAACCGCTTCTGCGCCGTCTTTCCCGATGCTGCCGCCGTTCATGTTTCACCTGTTCGAGTTCCGCGGTGAGCCGGGAGATCTTTTCTTTGATACGGCGGCGGTCAACCTCAAGCTGGGTTTCTCCCGGACCTCTTAGGCCCACACCCCCGATCGCCCCCGCGGCACGACCGCCGGCCTGGCGCGCCAGGTGCACCCACATACGGGTAAGCCGGGGCAGGCGGTACTGATACTGCGCAAGCTCAACCTGTATCTGCCCTTCACGCGTATGGGCGTGTTGGGCAAAGATATCCAGTATTAACGCGGTCCTGTCTAATACTTTGATGTCCTCACCGAATCCGTTCTCCAGGTTACGCTGTTGGGCCGGGCTGAGTTCCGCGTCAAAAATAATCGTACTTACATCCTTGACCAATGCCGCCTGCCGCAGCTCTTCTACTTTTCCCTTACCGATAAACGTGGCCGCATTGGGTTCGGACAAATTCTGGTGGGTAGTTTCCACAACATGAAGGCCCGCGGTAGCGGCAAGGGCAGCCAGTTCGTGTAAAGAATCCAACTGCAGCTGTGTATCTTCGTTCTTATACCAGCTGACGCCGACAATGATGGCTTTCTCTTCTATATGCGTCTCTCCTTCATATAATTAATAATAGTGGTTTCACGGAAGGGTGACAAGTATTAGGCTTAAAGTATATCAAACACAACACCAAGACTAACATTCAGCAATTGTAAACTTGCCCCGCCCCTGCTTGATGAAGATTGCACATAATCATTACTCCCCAGGTAGATCAGGCGCGCATAAATGTCGCCTTTGAACTTGGTGATATACATATAACCCGCGTGAAGTTTAAGACTCCAATCGTTCATAAGATTTAAATACACCACTATATCAACACTTAAATAATTCCCCCAAAGCGGCACATCAATATAATCGGCCCGTACACTGGGGTGCAGATGGTTATCTATATTAAAACCAAAGACCATGGGGCTGTAACAGGCAAAAAACTGGAGACTCAACAATTGTACCGGGGACCAAAAGGTTTTTACTCCGACATAGGGAATATAATAATTCTGTTCGTAGGTAATCAGTACACCGCTTAATGTATTGGGGACACTACCGGGAGGTTGTTCCTGGTACCCGTCTCTTCCCGCCATACGAAAATGCTTGTAATTGAATCCCAATAACGGGACAAGGACGAATGAATCAGTGTTTATCACATTATAACCGATATTAAAATCCACGAACACCGCATTAATGAGGAAGTTGTCATGGTGTGAGAACGAAATATAATCACCATTATTAGCATCCCAATCCCTGTCTTCCATATATCCCAATAAGGCCGGGAGCCCCAACCAGGTCCCCAATCCCAGGGTAAAATTATGAAACAGTTCGGCATCAAGCGAAAAACCGCAATACACCAGGGGGTTAAGCTGCCAATCCAGCCTGCTCAGCGTATCATTGTACTGTCCGTCCGAATCCCTGGCAATGAAAACATATTCATACAGCATGCCAAAAAACATTCCGCTGTCCGCGGAAACACTCCAGCGAAGCCAATCCCCCGTTGATTGCTTGTGTTCTTTCGGCAGAAACTGCGCGTGCTGCGCACAAAGCGGGAACATGACAAATAAAATAAAAAGAATAATTCCAACGATCTTTTTCATTTACTGTCTGTGATTATAAATGAGTGGGCTCGATTAATCAATATAAGGCGCCTATTGACCAAAAGTACTCAAATTAAGTATGTTCTATAGCATATGAAAACATCGTCTGTGCAGATAATTGAGCTCCCGGTGAATGTGGGCAAGGATATTATAAATTTCAAGAAACTGGTGGACCTGAAAAAGTCACCGGGATATGTTGTGCGTGAGCGGCAGGTCGGTACCTGGTTTTTTACCGGTTTCGGCACAAGGAACGGAGTATTTTATCTGCAAGGCCCATACAATGGGGGCATCAACCTGAAACAGGTGCTCTCCCTACCCCGGGAACAGGCACTCGCCTATCTGGAGCGGCTTGTTTCCGCCTGTGAAACACTCATTGAACACAGCGAAAAACCGTTTGAGTTACAGCTTGATTCGGTTTATTTTCTAAAGGACGGCAGCGTGCTGCTCTTACCCGCGGATATTGTGAAAAAGGTGCGGGAGTTCAATCCGGAAAGCTACCGTTTCGAGGTGTTCGCGCCCTGCAACAATCCGTATCTTCAGGACCAACGGGGCAAAATATCTTTCAGTATCGGTTGTCTGTTTCATTATTGCGCAACCGGTTCATTTCCTTTCCCGGGGGCAACCGTGGAGGAGATTAACAGCAGGATCAGGGCTTTTTCTCCGGTCTCTCCTGTTCTGGCACGGCCGGAGTTGAAACCGGAACTGGTAGATTTTTTTAAAAATTTCTTCAGTGATCAACTGATGTTCAATCTTTCCCTGCCCGACTGGAAACAGCTGCTGCACAAATATAGGGATGAAGGAATTACCCGCGGGATTTCAACCGAGGAAAAAGCAGAGATCCTGGCCAGGGCCGGCAGCCGGGCGGAAAAAAGCAACAAGCGATTTAGGACCCATGTCTTTTTTGAGCGACAGGGGAAGACCATTCTTCTTGCCTCCCTGATTGTTATTGCGGTAAGCGTGCTGCTTGGCTATTATATATCGGGGTTTTTCAAACCCCGTCTCACCAAAGGGTTTTCCCCCGAACAGGTGGTGGAAGCCTTTTACCAGGGTATAAATCAATTGAACCCGAACCTGGTCAGGGATTGTGTGGTGGATAATGCCGGGAAACCGGAAAGCGACCAGGTGAACCGTTTGTTCGTTTTCACCCGGCAGGAGTATTCCCTGGGCTTCAACAAGTATATCTCAGCCACGACATGGGACAAGCGCGGACGCCCGTTCATCGCCGTCGGACAGTTCGTATACGGAGTGACCGACCTCAGCATTACCAGGGAGGAGGGTCTGCCCAACCCGATTTTTTCAAGCTCTTTCATCAAATGGCAGCGCGCCGATATACCGAAGGATTTCAAGGAACTGGTGATCTATCCTGAAGGATTGAAGATCACCGAACGGCTTTACCTGAAAAAAGACGGTGATGACTGGGTTATCTACAAACGGATCAGGTTGAAAGAAGAAAAACTTCCTTCAAAATTCGAGCAAGAGAAATAGGCCGGTATTCTAACACCGTAGTTATTATGGATTTTATTTTTCAAACGCCATACATTATCAGAATCCTCACCGCACTCGCCGTCATCCTTGTACTTTATCGCCGGTTTAAGAACCTGGTAATCGCCCTCCCGGCGGGAATTCTGGTACTGTCTTTCTGGTCGGGGCATGATCTGCTGCAAATTGCCCGGATCAGCTGGCAGCGCTTCGCTGCGGCCGACAATCTGATGCTGATGATCATTATTCTTCAGGTCATCTGGCTCAGCATCCAGATGAAGCAAACAGGGATCATGCGGGATTTGGTGGACTCTGTCAGCACAAAATTCTCCAAGAAGCATTCCCTGGCGGTACTGCCTGCCATCATCGGACTTTTACCCATGCCCGGCGGAGCACTTTTTTCCGCGCCCATGGTAAAGGATACTGATCCGGACAACCAGGTCGCCGACCAGGAAAAGTCTAAAATCAACTATTGGTTTCGCCACGTCTGGGAATACTGGTGGCCGTTATACCCCGGCGTACTCCTGGCGTTAAGCATCACAAAACTGGAGATCTGGCAGTTTATCTTGCTGCAGCTGCCGTTAAGTATCTTTTCGGTGTTGGGCGGATATTTTTTCCTGCTGCGGCCGTTAAAAAAATTATCCCTGAACCGGAAACCGTATCAGGCCCGGAAGGTGGAATATTTCGGAATGCTGGTGGCCCCGATCATGGTGGTAATCGGTGTATACTTCTTTATCCGTACGGCACTTCCCGTGGTAACCGCGATAAACCAGTACCTGCCGATGGTAATCGCAATTCTGTCCGCCCAAATCTTTCTGCAGCTTGTGCGCCCCCTGGCATTAAAAAACATTATCAGAATATTCAGCTCACGCAACAGCTATAAACTGGCGTTCATCGTGGCCCTCATTCGCATCTACGGCGCGTTTATTGAGGCCAGGCTCCCGGACGGTATGCCGTTAACCATGCATGTGCGCCAGGAGCTGCTCCTGCTTCACATTCCCATCCTGATCGTCATTATGCTTATTCCCTTTATCAGCGGGCTTACCACCGGTATTGCGGTGGGATTTGTCGGTGCCAGTTTTCCGGTGGTCATCACCCTGCTCGGCGCCGGAGTGCCGCTGCCCCAGTTGCTGGCCTCTACCGTGGTGGCCTATGCTTTCGGCTACATCGGCATGATGCTCTCTCCGCTGCATGTCTGCAACCTGGTAACCAATGAATATTTCAAGACAAACCTGTTAAAAAGCATTTTTCAGCTTACGGGGCCTTCGGCCGTGGTACTCGTCGGCTCACTCTGTCTATACCTGCTGATTCAGGTCTTCTTATAAGTTTCCCGGACCCATCCCGGCAAACTCATGTCTCAATTCGGTATAGACCTGCTTACGAAATTCCACCACGCAAGCCATCAGCTCATCCCAGGTGAGCCAGCGCCAGGACCGAAACTCCTTTCTCTCTCCCAAAGTGATGCGGGTTTCCGCTGATGTCAGGCGAAACAGGTACCAGTAGTGCACCTGCCCCCTGCCCGTTTTCTCTTTGCGCAGCTTGACCGGCAGTTCATAGGCCAAAAGTCGTGCCGCTTTGACCACAAAAAGCAGATCATCCGGGGTTAGCCCGGTTTCTTCCCTGATTTCCCGAAATACCGCCGTATCGGGTTCTTCCCCGGGTTCAAGTCCGCCCTGGGGAAGCTGCCAGGCGTTTTTCACATCACACCGTTCCAAAGACAGGAGTCTTCCCCGTTTATCGAGGATGACCGCACCCACGCCCGCGCGGAAACTCTGTTTTGTTGAAGGATTTTTTCTTTCTTGCGACATTTTTTCTATCCTTACCGATATCATAGGATAAAACCGCCTTGCCTGTAAAGCATAGAGAACAGTCTGCACATTTTGGCATCCGGAACAGGATTAACTGAAGAAACACAGGTTGCGCTGATTTTTCTTTTTTTACGTGCAACCTAAGTAATCAATTATAATCAGCGGAATCTGCGGTTTCTTATTTTTTCTTGACATTATAATAAAATCTTATTATAATCTTAATGACTATATTATTTATTTGGTCATTTAGTTTTTTTAGGAGTGATGCTATGCCGAAAGTATTTTCCGCAGAACAACGCGCAGTTATACAAAAAAAATTGCTGGAAGCCGGACTGCAGGTGTTTTCCGAGTTCGGCCTCCGCAAAACACGGATTGAAGACATAACCCGCCGCGTCGGTATTGCCAAAGGCACCTTCTATTCGTTTTTTCCTTCCAAGGAAGCGCTGCTTCTGGCTGCCATGGAAAAACTGGAGGCGGAAACACAACCGGTATTGGACAGTATTTTACATGATACGACAAAAAGCCCCAAACAGCGGCTGAAGCATATTCTGAAACTGCAGCTTGCGGCCATCCGTGAGAACCCTATTGTTGAAACCCTGTTCAATCCCGAAGAGATTGCCCTGTTAACCAGGAACCTGCCCCCCAATACCCTGGCGGCGCATATCACCGAACACAACCGCTTTTTTCTGTCTTTTCTGGACCAGCTTGCCGAACAGGGGGTGCTGACCTCTCCCGATACGCAAACCGCGGCAGCCCTGCTGCAGACCATTTTTTTTCTGGCTATTCATAAGAAGGAAATCGGCCCCGGATTTTATCAGCAGATGGAACTATTGATAGAGCTTATGGTTGAGGGGCTGATCAAGGATGAAGCCGCAACCGGGATACGGGGCCGGATGAAAAAGGAGGATTAATATGATTGACGTTTCCGGATTATTTTTTCGCTACCCCAAGAATAATGACAACACCCTGAATGATCTAAACTTTCGTGTACACCGGGGTGAAATATTCGGGTTTATCGGTCCCAGCGGCGCCGGGAAAAGCACCACCGTAAAAATACTGATCGGGCTGTTAAAGGACTATCGGGGCCGTGCTCAGGTGCTGCGGCATGAAGCGCAGCGGGCGGACAAGGAATTCTACGAACACCTGGGAGTGGCCTTTGAACTGCCCAATCTCTATGAAAAATTCAGTGCCAGGGAAAACCTGGATTTTTTTGGGGGGCTTTACCGGCAGCCCGGTTCAGATCCGTTAAAGCTGTTGTCCATGGTGGGGCTGCGGCAATACGCGGATACGCGGGTGGAGAAATTTTCCAAAGGGATGAAAGTGCGTTTGAACTTTATCCGTGCCCTGCTTCATAATCCCGATATTCTTTTCCTTGACGAACCCACCAGCGGTCTGGACCCGGCAAATACCAAGGCGGTAACGGAGATTATCCTTGAATTGAAAAACCGGGGAAAAACCGTATTTCTCTCCACCCACAATATGACCGTGGCCGAAGATCTGTGTGACCGGCTGGCCTTCCTTGTGGACGGAAAAATCAACCTTATCGATTCACCGCGCAATCTGAAGTTACAATACGGGGAAAAACTCCTCAAGGTGGAATATAAACAGGGCAACGGGCTGGAAAGCAAATCGTTCAACCTTTCCGGATTGGGCAGGAACAAGGAGTACCTCTCCATCCTCAACACCTGTGAGGTGGAAACCATGCACACCCAGGAAGCCCGCCTGGAAGAGGTTTTTATCAAGGTGACGGGACGGAGGCTTGTATGAGGTTATGGCGGCAGCTAAAAACGGATTTTTTGTTTCAGTTTCGACACGGCTTCTACTATGCCTATCTGTTTATGGTCCTGCTCTACGGAATCATCATTTTATTTTTACCGGCAGCGTACAAGCAGATAAGCGCCACGCTGTTTATCCTGTCGGATACCTCCGCGCTGGGATTTTTCTTTATCGGCGGCGTACTCCTGCTGGAAAAAAAGCAGTCGCTGCTTATCAATGTCGCCGTGACGCCGCTGCGAATCAGTGAGTATATCTGTTCCAAATGCGTTTCATTTTTACTCCTCAGTCTCGGCTCAAGCATCCTGATCCAGGCGGCCACGCTCTCACCACCCGGGAACATTCCCTTGTTTCTCTACTGCATAATCTCTTCCAGCCTGCTGTACACCCTTTTCGGCCTTTCACTCGGCATTCTGTCCGGGAGTGTCAACCAGTACTTTGCCTTAAGCCTCTGCTACCTGGTGTTTCTTGTACCCGCCGCAACCTATTTTCTGAAAGTAACCCCACAGGCCGTATTCACGGTGTTTCCACTGACTGCCGCGTTTCTGCTGTTTCAGGCTTCGATCCATAGCCTCAGTCCGGAGGTTTGGAGTATCGCGGGTATGCTTGGCTGGAACATTCTGTTTTATTTTCTCGGTTATCTTGTACTGTACCGAAATATCTATACCACACTCATATCGACACGGCGGGGGAGGAACGTATGAAAAAATACCTGATAATGTTAGGCGCGGATTTCAAGAACATGGGGCGTGATCCGCTTTTGTTTCTGCCCAGTGCGGCGCCGCTCTTAATCCTGCTGTTGATGCGCGTGGGAGTTCCTTACCTCAACCGGCTGCTCATCACCTACACTGCAATTGATATAAGCGCCTATTACCCGTTTCTGGTACTTTTTTTCTCGCTGATGCCGGCCATGCTGTGGGGACTAACCACGGCCTTCTTATGCCTTGATGAGAATGACAACCGCATAAGTGCCTACCTGTTTATAACGCCACTGCGTCGAACCGGCTACCTGGTCTACCGGATCAGTTTTCCGGTGTTGTTTTCTTTTTTATTCACCCTCTTGCTTACCGCGGCAAACGGGTTGGTAGTTTTTCCCGTATTGATGATTTTCATCTTTTCCCTCTTCAGCTCATGCCTGGGACTGTTCTTTTTTCTCGCCTTGACGGTATTTGCGCATAACAAAGTGGAGGGTCTGGCTTTGGGTAAGGCACTGGGGGTGCTGCTGCTGGGACCGGTGGCCGCCGGACTGCTTCCCGCGCCGCTAAAATATATCGGCGGTATCCTCCCCCCGTTTTGGCCGGTGGAGTATATGCTGACAACCGGAAACGAATCCGCGGCCTTTTATAGACTCATAACAATAGGGATCGCGCTTTGTCTTCACGCGATCCCTATTGCCTACCTTTTCAGACGTTATCTGCGTAAACTGGAGTAGCAGTCACATGAAGCGGTCTATTCCATCTGCTCCATTAAATAGTTCTGCATGCCGATCTTCTCGATCTGGCCGAGCTGCTTCTCTATCTCGTCGATGTGGTCTTCCTCATCCTTGAGGATATCAACCAGCATGTCCCGCGTTCCATTGTCCTTCACTTCGGCAGCCAGTGAAATTCCTTCGTTGTAGGATTTGACGGCACCGTCCTCGGCATTCCAGTCGTTTTGAAACTGCTTGTCCACAGTGTCACCGATATGGATGGGGTTTAATTTGCTGACGATGGGCTTGCCCTCCAGGAAGAGGATCCTGCCGATGAGTTTTTCCGCGTGCTTCATCTCGGTGATGGCACGTTTTTCAATCGCCTTATGCAGGGTCTCATAGCCCCAGTCGTCGCACATCTCGGCATGGACCATGTATTGGTTTATGGCGGTCAGTTCATCCGCCAATAACTCATTAAGCTTTGCGAGAATCTTTTCATTGCCTTTCATATTTCCCCCTTTTTCTATTATACATAACATTTTTTTGCTGATATTTCAATACGGATAATTTTTAAAACCCACGGTGATTGCCATAGAATTGGATTTATACTATAACTGTTCCCATGCAGCTGACAGACAAGGTAACGGTGTGTTTAATATAATTCCCTTTCCCGACAGTATCCCGGTAAACGCCGGATTTTTGATCCTCTGTTTTTTTATTATTGCCAAGACCGCGAACTGGCTTGTGGACGGCGCGGTGGGGGTGGCCCGCTTCTTTAAAATACCCAAAGTCATTGTCGGTATCGTCCTGGTAAGCTTTGCCACCACCATGCCGGAGTTCACCGTATCGGTCTTGTCCTCGCTTATCGGCCGCAACAAGATCGCCCTGGGGAACGCCGTGGGTTCGGTAATCGCGGACAATGCCCTGGCCCTGGCCTTAGGGATTCTGGTCGCACCCGCGGCCATAAAAATACCTTCCAAGCTGTTAAAGGGAATCGGTGTTTTCCTGGTGGCAATTTCCTTTCTGACGTTCGGTATGAGTATCCTGGGCAATGATATTACCCGGGTTGAGGGAACAATACTGATCGGGCTGCTGATTATTTATTTTTTCGTACTGATCCGCTATCAAAAAAAACACAAGCACAGCATCCTCGGAGAGATGAGTGAGGAGATCGAAGAACATGAGCGGCCGGGCAGCATAGGCAAACAGCTTTTCCTGTTTATCATCGGGGTGGTCGGGGTAGTGGTTTCCAGTAAGATCCTGATCGAGGGGGCGGTAAACATCGCCCGCATCATCAGAGTACCCGAGATTTTTATCGGCCTGACGGTTATTGCCATCGGCACCTCCCTGCCGGAGGTTGCCACCTGTATCGTGGCCTGTAAAAAGGGACACGGCGATATCGCCTTCGGCGACATTATCGGGGCCAATATCTTAAACCTGCTGTGGATCATCGGTGCTGCGTCACTGGCCAAACCCATTGCCATTGCCCGCCAGGAAATCAGCTTTATGTTCCCTTTCATGATCCTGATCAATCTTGTGCTGCTGCTTTTTGCCAGGATTGATTATAAATTGACCAAATGGAAAGGCGTGGTGCTGCTGGCACTGTATGCCGTATATATTGTTTTGACCTTTTTATTTTTTCCGCCCGGAAGCTCCGCGCCGTAAGCGTGCATATGCTTCAGTTAACTGCGGCCAGGGCCCGCTCAAATCCTCGCAGAGACCGCTTTATGACCTCGTCCTCCACGCAATAGGCGATCCTGAAATAACCGGGAAAGGCAAACCCTGATCCCGGCACGGCAAGGATCAACTCACGCTGCAGCAGATCAACAAACTTAAGATCGTCTCCGCCCGGGGCGCGGGGGAAAAGATAGAAGGTACCCTGCGGTTTGTATACCTCATACCCCATTCGGACAAGGCCTTCATACAAAAGGTCCCGTTTCCGCCGGTATTCGGTTGCGTCTATGGTAACATCAAGGAGACCGGCAACGACGCGCTGCATCAGGGCGGGTGCGTTTACATATCCCAATATGCGGTTGCAAAGAATACAACCGTTCACCAGATCATCGCCTGCGTCCGCTTCCGGGTGCACGGAAAGCCAGCCGATCCTTTCACCCGGGATTGAAAGGTCCTTGGAAAAGGAGGTGGCAATAATGCTGTTATGGTAGAGGGAAA
The DNA here is from genome assembly GCA_964634205.1 of uncultured Spirochaetaceae bacterium. GTDB lineage: Bacteria > Spirochaetota > Spirochaetia > SZUA-6 > RPPD01 > JAFGGG01. The sequence continues at coordinate 48,532 of CAZWKE010000005.1, read as the reverse complement.
GCAATGACGGCACACGCACCCCGTCATACACCAGCCGGCGATAAGGTTCATCGCTGATAAGGTACAGCGGACGCTTAAACTCACGGCTCTTGCGCTCAAGCACGGCACACAGTTTTTTCAACGTTTCCTCAGGATACACCCTGCCCGACGGGTTGTTGGGAGAGTTAACGATAATGCCCGCCGTGCCTGTGTCTATGCTGCTTTCGATCGCCGCGACATCAAGGTCGAAATCTGTCTTACCCGGCACGAATTCGATCCTGCCGCCGTGGTTTTCCACGTAAAAGCGGTATTCCACAAAACACGGTGTGGGAACAAGCAGTTTATCCCCGGGATTTATGATGGTCTTTAGGATGACATTCAACGCGCCCCCGGCCCCGCAGGTCATGATCACATGGTCCGCGCCCGGTACAACCCCGTACTCCCGCTTAATATATGCGGCCACGGCTTCTCGCGCAAAGGCATATCCCGCGTTGGGCATGTAGGCGTGTTTAAGGGGAATCTCCTGTCCGGCCACCTCCATCAGTCGTTGCCGAAACTGTGCGGGAGGAGATAGATTGGGATTCCCCAGGCTGAAATCGCATACAGCGTCCGCACCGTGTTCCGCCTTCAGGCGGGCCCCGGCCTCGAACATCCTGCGGATCCAGGAGGACTCCTCCATCATCTGCTTTATTTTCTTTGCTATCGCCATATGAACGCTCCTTTGTTTTCATCAGGGTATCAGGATCCCGTACCCGGTGCAAGATACCCCGAGATCGTGCGCTCCGCTGCCGGAAGTCAGGCAGTTGTGTGTTGTGCCTGTCCGCACACAGGTGACGGCTGCGTCTCCCCTTTACATGCCCTATACTTTCGATTAAGATCATGATAACGGCGCCCGGCCCCCGTAGCTGCGGCCGCACCCACCGGCGCCCGGCGCGTATTCGATCACAGGAGTGAAGATGAAAAAGACCCTGCTCTCAGGAAATGAAGCCATCGCCCTTGGGGCATACCGGGCGGGGGTGACAGTGGGTACGGGATACCCCGGCACCCCCTCATCCGAGATACTGGAGGTACTGACCGGGTACCCGGGGGTATACACCGAATGGTCGGTAAATGAAAAGGTGGCCTTTGAGGTGGGGTTGGGCGCGGTGTTAAGCGGCGCGCGCACCCTGGTCACCATGAAGCACGTGGGCCTGAACGTGGCTGCCGATCCCCTGTTCACGGCGTCTTATACGGGAGTACGGGCGGGGCTGGTCATTGTGAGCGCTGATGATCCCGGCATTCATTCGTCACAGAACGAGCAGGACAACCGCAATTACGCGGCCGCGGCCAAACTGCCCATGCTGGAACCGGCCGATTCGCAGGAGGCAAAAGAGTTTACCGAGCTCGCCTTTTCCTTAAGCGAGCGCTACGATACCCCCGTCCTGCTGCGCACCACCACACGAGTTTCCCACTCGATGAGTGTCGTCACGGGAGAAGACACCCCCCGGAAGCCGCATAACCCAGAGGGGTTCCGGAGAAACAGGCCGAAGTACGTGATGATTCCGGCGTATGCCCGCGTGCGCCACGGCGTGGTTGAAGAGCGCATGCAAACCATAGCACGCGACTGCAATGAATTACCGCTAAACCGCATAGAAACAGGGGACCCGCGCGTCGGGATTATTACCGCCGGAGCAGCCTACAACTATGTAAAAGAGCTTTACCCGCACATCTCCGTGCTGAAACTGGGAATGGTATATCCGCTTCCGGAACAACTGATCCGCGGTTTCGCCGAACGGGTGGAAAAGCTTTTCGTGGTGGAAGAGCTGGACGGATTTTTCGAGCTGCGGCTGGCAGCCATGGGCCTGGCAGTAGCGGGAAAAAAATACCTGCCTATAACCGGGGAACTGACCCCGGATATCATCCGCCACGGTTTCAGAGAGGTCATTCCTGATGAACTTACCGCACCCGCCGTACCGGCCGGCGGACTGCTTGACAACGCGGAGATTCCCCCGCCGCCCAGGCCCCCCTCGCTTTGTCCCGGCTGCCCGCACCGCGCCGTGTTCACCATTCTGAATACGCTGGGGGTGATCGTTACCGGCGACATCGGGTGTTATACCCTGGGCGTACTGCCCCCCTTCAGTGCCATGGATACCTGCGTGGAGATGGGCGGCAGTGTGGGCATGGTCCAGGGGATTGAGGCGGCCATGAACGGTGACTACCCCTATAACGCGGTGGCGGTGATCGGCGACTCTACCTTTGCCCACTCCGGGGTGACCGGGCTGATAAACGCGGCCTATAACAAGCGGCATTCACTGGTCATCGTACTTGACAATGGGACCACGGCCATGACCGGCATGCAGCCTAATCCCCTGTCCGGGGAACGGATAAACAATGAACAGACCGTGAAACTCGATTACCGGAAACTGGCGGAGGCCGTGGGGATCAAACCCGAAAACGTGCATATCGTAGACGCGTACGCGCGTAAAAAGCTGGAAAGCGCAATTACCGCCGCCCTGCAAAAACGGGAGCTTACCCTTCTGGTGGCCCATGGGCAGTGCATCATCCTGAAAAAAAAGAACAAGAAAGCACAGCGTTATGGAAAGTAAAAATTACAATGTGCTGATGGTCGGGGTCGGTGGGCAGGGGATCATTACGGCCGGCAACATTCTCAGTCTGGCCGCCATGCACCAGGGGTTTGACGTGAAGAAAAGTGAAATCCACGGCATGAGCCAGCGGGGCGGTTCTGTATTCAGCCACGTGCGCTTCGGACCGAAAGTATACTCACCGGTGATCTCACACGGGGAGGCGGACCTCCTGCTGTCGCTGGAAGAGATGGAAACCCTGCGTTGGCTCCCCTACGTACGCCGGCAAAGCACTGTTGTAGTCTGCGGTTTTAAAATAAAGCCCACGGGTGTTGATGAATACCCGGACGATATAGAAAAGCAGTTGAAAAAGACCTGCCCCGGGCTGTTCCTTATTGATCCCCCGGCCCTTGAAGCGCGCATAGAAAACCGCAGGTTTTTCAATGTCGCCTTGTTAGGGGTTATTGCGCCGTTTTTGAACATCACCCGGCAGGCATGGGAGCATGCCGTTACTCAAACCGTGCCGCAAAATTATGTAACGCAAAACCTGAATGCCTTTGCACAGGGGACCGATTATTACAGTCAATGCTATAAGGAGGGAAGCCCATGATCTGGAACCGGAAATACGAGACCATGGAACAAAGCAGCTTACGGGAGCTGCAAAGCGAGCGCTTGCGCGAGCTTGTCACCCGGCTTTATGCGCGCGTTCCGTTCTATAAAGAAAAGATGGACGCAATGCATGTGAAACCGTCCGATATCAAGGATATCGCGGATATCGCCAGGCTACCCTTTACCACCAAGGACGATATGCGCAAGGTCTATCCCCTGGGGCTTCTGGCCGCGGACAAGAAGGACATAGTCGAGATACATACCTCCTCCGGCACCACCGGGAAACCGGTGGTGGACGCCTATACACGGGAGGACATCGATATCTGGTCCGAGGTCATGGCCCGTACCCTGGCAATGGGAGACACCTCGGACACCGATACCGTACAGAACGCCTATGGCTACGGCCTTTTTACGGGGGGCCTGGGAGTGCATTACGGGGCGCGTAAGATCGGGGCGAATATCATCCCCATCTCCGGCGGCAACAGCAAGCGGCAGCTGCAGATTATGGAAGATTTCGCGTCCACGGTACTGACCTGTACCCCATCATACTCCCTGCTTCTGGCTGAAATCGGGCAGAAGGAGGGTGCGGCGTTTAAAGACCTGCCGCTGCGTGTGGGCCTGTTCGGTGCCGAGCCATGGAGCGCAAGTATGCGCAAAGAGATCGAAGCCAAACTCTCTTTAAAGGCGCTCGATATATACGGGCTGACCGAGATCATCGGGCCCGGGGTCTCCGCCGAGTGCCTGCGCCAGGACGGGCTGCACATCTTTGAGGACCACTTTTATCCGGAGATTATCGATCCGGCCAGCGGCAAGGTACTGCCCGACGGGCAAAGAGGGGAACTGGTCTTTACCACCCTTACCAAACAGGGTACCCCGGTCCTGCGCTACCGCACACGGGACATCACCTATCTGATCAGGGGAAAATGCGCCTGCGGCAGAAACCAGGTACGCATGCACCGTCTGCTCGGCCGCACCGATGATATGCTCATCGTGCGCGGGGTGAATGTGTTTCCGTCCCAGGTGGAAGAGGTGCTCCTGCAGATCGAGGGGATAGAACCACATTATCAAATTCTGGTCGATAGAAAAGAACGCATGGACAGCATTGAGGTACAGGTGGAGGTGACCGAGGGGCTGTTTTCTGATGAAATCAAAAAACTCAACGCCGCCGAAGAACGGATCGCGGAGGAGCTTTACTCCGCCCTGAATGTCCATGCCAAGGTGACACTTGTCGAACCCGGCTCGGTCCCGCGCAGTGAAGGCAAAGCCAAGCGCGTGGTTGATAAGAGACGGATATAAAAAAGGAGTGTGCATATGAAGATCAAACAGATTTCAATCTTTCTGGAAAATAAGATCGGCAGGCTGGCCGAGGTGACCGGGCTGTTGGCGGGCGCGGGAATCAATATAAGAACATTGTCCCTGGCCGAGACCGCCGAGTTCGGCGTACTGCGCATGGTCGTGGACAATCCGGACAACTGCCTGAAGGTGTTGAAAGAAACCCATTTTGTGGCCCGGGAAACCGATGTTATCGCGGTGGAGGTAGAAGACAAAGTGGGCGGATTACACCGGATATTGGAAATTTTCCGTATCCACGACATCAATATCGAGTATATGTACGCGTTTGTGGAAAAAAGGGTTAATAATGCCGTCCTGGTTTTCAGAATCGAGGACACCGCAAAAGCCGTATCCGTGCTGCAGCAGCAGAATATTTCCGTGGTGACCGATACCATGCTGAAAAATTTGTAACCGGATTTGGAATCTAAGAAATCAAAGGAAAAATCCGCAAAGCCTGTGAGGTAGTTTTGAAGCGGGATAAAACATGGCTGGAACAGCTTGCCCGGGAAAGAACAAAAGCATTAGTAGACGCGGAAATCGCGCTCGAAAAGGCAAAAGGCATGGGGCTGGGCCTTACCATATGCAAGCAGATCATCGGCATGCACGGCGGAGAGATCAACGCAAAAAGAAATGGTAGTAAAGGAACATGTGTCTTTTTGCGCCTGCCAAAAGAAAGAAATAAGAAAGGTACGTGATCTCTAAATGAATTTTGATAATTGAAGATGATGTTATCTTAAGTGATCAGCCGGCGGATATTTTACAACAGCCTGCGGAGTACTCTCTCCAATTCCTCGTCATTGGTACTTTGCAGTTTGTTTTTCAGCGCGGCGCGCATTCTCTTCATTGCCTGTGCATAGCGTTCCTGAATATCACTCATATCCGCAGGAAGATTGGGTTGACTCAGCTCGGGATACTTTTCGCCTATCGCATCCATGTATTTGTAAAAATCACCCTTCTTAAGCAGATAAGCTTCTGTAAGATCGATTGCTTTCCGGGAATCATTTTCCCCCTGGATTGCATCGGTGTATGCGTTCGTCTCTTTGATAAAGGTATCACAGATAATACGCACTTCACTATATTTGGGAGCACAACCACCAGCCAGAACGACAACCAAAAGGAACATCACGAAACACATTGTCTTTCTCATTCTTTTCTCCGTTTCTGCCGGCACTCCGGTCGACTCCAAAGTCGCGCCCGGCCTTTTTGCACCGGGAAGTGATTTTACAATAGATACCGCCGTTTAACAAACAAAATGAATGATAGTAAGAATTATCGCTACTGTCAACTCACCCTGAGGAAAAAAAAAGACCGTAACCGCCCCGACACGCGCTGCCGTAATTGCACAAAAGAGTTGCCGTAGCGCCTTGCGCCGACCATCTCCGTGTGATAAGCTTTTGGCATGAACAGGGTATTGTTCATGGTCCTCGGCTGCCTATTGACAATTGCCGTGATACTATCCTGCAGTTCACACAATGCACAGGCACGAATAACAGGGACAACCGGCGATGACTCCAGGCAGACGGTTACCCGCGCCGCGGTCTCACTTCCGGCCGAATACGTGATTCCCCATTTAAAGCACTATTACCAGACCTGGAACAACTGCGGTCCCGCCTCACTGTCCATGGTGTTGAGCGCCTACGGTATCGATAAATCCCAGGAGGAAATCAGGCGGAAGGTCCGGCCCGATCCGGGTGACAAACATACCGCCATCCGGGAGTTGATTGCGTACGCGCACAGCCTGGGATTGTACGCGACACAGAACACGGACGGCACCGGCGAGCTTATAAAACGGCTGCTGACCAGCAACATTCCGGTTATGCTGAAAATCGGGCTTGATCCGGAAAATGAAGACTGGATGTGCCATTACATTATTATCAGCGGCTACTCGGACAAACGGGCCGGGTATATCGTTATGGATTCACTCTACGGTCCCTCGGTGTTCTACGGCTATAAAAAACTGAGTGTACTCTGGTCACACTTCATGTGGACCTATGTCGTTTTTGCCCCCAGACAAAAACAGCAAAAATTCAAGGAAATAATCGATTCCTACAGAGATATTCCTCCGCAGTTGACCCGGCTTCAGCAGCGTGTGTACGGAGAACTGACCGCGAATCCCACTTCCGGATTCGCCTGGTATAACGTGGCCCGCTATCTATTGTTGACCGGCCGCTGTCAGGCCGCTGCCGCCGCCTTAAAAAAAGCGTATAAGGCCGGGCTGCCATGGAGGCTGCCGTGGTATGATACCTCGATGTACGAGATTTACTTTCGTATTGCGGACTATGATGACATCATGGCCGTCGCCGGGCGTATACTCAGGCGCAATCCTTTTTCCGAAGAAGCCCGGTATTACCGCGCCCGGGTTGCGCTTGCCCGGCACCGGACGGATGAAGCGCGCGCGGAGCTGCGCAGGGCCCTGGAGATAAACCCGTATTATGCTGACGCCGAAAGGCTCTTGGCCGAGATTGAAGGTTCATCGTGAAACTCCAGTCCGCCGTTGGTTGTGTGATTATGCTGCTTCTGGTTTGCTGCTCCCCCGCCGCCCCGGATTCATTAAGCCGGACATACGACAACCGCGCACTCCGCACCCTGTTGGGCATGGCCAAGACAGCCATCCGGGAGGAGTTCGCCTCCCACACCGCTTCCGGCTTTCGCGAAATTACCTATACCGACAATGATCTTGGGGTTTTTTTACGTATTATCAACCACGGGCAGGATCGGGGATGCATCGGATTTTATCATGGTGTCGGCTCCCCGGAACAGGCGATACGCACCGCCGCGATCGACGCCGCCTTCTTTGACGATCGTTATCCCCCGCTGCGGCGGGAGGAGCTTGCTTTTTGCGAACTCGAAATAACGGTAATCGGGAGGCTTGTTCCCCTGCACGATCCGTTTGATTTCGATCTTACCACCCATATGCTGCGGATTGAGCTGGATAATCGTGAAGCCATGCTGCAGCCGCAAATTGCGGCACAGTACGGTTATGATAAGCAGGCATTTTTAGGCGCCCTTTGCCGAAAAGCCGGACTTGAACCAGAGGCGTACCTTGACCCGCACGCCCGCCTTTACAAGGCACAAGCCGTCCATCTTCGTCTGCGTTGGACGAAATTATAGTAATATGTTAAGGATGCCTGCAAACCGCGAGATTTCTGATACTTACAGGCGCAGGCTTCGAACCACCGAAAAATGATTATTCCCTCGGTGTCCGGCCCCACATGTAAAAAAAATAACTGGTGATATCGTCCGCCTCTTTTCCCCCGTAGCGAAAGGAATCGGTATGACAGAGCAGGCTGCCGGCATTCAGATCGAACCACTGATAAACCTCAGCCAGCACCCGCAGTCCCTTATTGTTGTCAGAATAGACCAGCGGAATCCTGGCCAGTGCCGGCCTTTCCAAGAAGTGTATTGTTTTTTCGTCCCTCTTTTCGGTTGTTTCAGGATCCGCGTGATGGGAAAAATCCGTGGATATCAGTAAAAATAAATCTTTCCGGTTTTTCATCAGGTTATGAACCGCTTGGGCCAACCGGTTGATATCAGTGATTTTCGAGTTTTTTTCATCGATCACAATCGGGACAATTTTGGCCTTGGGGAAATAATGCTTTATGTACGGCAGCAGGGCTCCCACGCCGTGTTCCAGATGCATGGCCTCAGGGTCTTCGGGCAGCCGCAGTCGCTTCAGTACATAAGCAATACATTCTTTATCCGCTTGAACCAGACCGTTCCCGCTGTTCCAGGAACGGGAGGAAAGCGAGATATTTTCCCTGCCCTGCCTGAAATGCCGCGGACTTATGATAATAAAGGTGTTTACCGGGCGCACCCGCGACAGTTCCGCAAACCAGAAATTAATCAGCGGGGCCACCAGCAGGTGATGGCTTACTGTTCCGGCAATAGGGTATATATGCTCCGAAAGCGCATGAACGGAAATGTGCCGCGGAATCCGCGTCCGCCGCCGAATGTCCCGCAGTACGTTCTTATCCAACATGGCGGTTGTGGGGTGAACGCTGTATGGATAAGCGGCTGCAGCCTTGTCCGCACGGCCGCTGCACGCACAGAACAGTACCGCCGCGATCAGCGGCAGATAATATCTTTGGCCCATGGCGGCAGATAGTTGTCAAGCGTATCAGTTTGCGTATACACAATCTTTTTCCACTGATCATCATTCAGCCGGTTATCCATAGGCTGAGGAAACTCATAATAACTGTAGGTGTACCCGACGGCGATGCGCTTCCCGCCCTGCCCGTCGTCCAGCGCTACGTACACCCGGTAGGGGATGCCGGTGGCGACTTCCAGTACCACCCCGTCGAGTGCATCGGTATGCACATCGGCCACCAGGGCCATCCTGAAGGTATCCGCGTCCCCGCTTCCGCCGAAGGTAGCCTTGGGGGGAAGAATGATGCGGGCCAGTTTGGCCGGTATCCCCCGGATGAACTCGTTCTGCAATTTACTGATCGGTTTGTCCGCAACCTCCAGCTCCACAATCACCGTCAGTTGATCGACAATCTCGTTGAAATCGGCGAATTTGGTCTTGAAATTATCATCCATAAAACCGGTTTTGCCCAGAATATCCCTGCTGTCTTCCAACAGCACCTGCAGCCAGTAAAAGAATCCCAGGTTGGGTTCCACATAATTTATCGGCTCCGGGATGGGGTCAAGATTATACATGGGCTCGTCTCCCCCGCCCCCGGCCCGCTCGGCATAACTCTGTTTTACATACAGAATGGTATCATGGCGCAGCTCGGCCCAAGAGGCATGAGAGGTGAGCAGGGCTTTTTTGTCCCACTTGCTGCTCTGGGTAAAATAAAACCCGCTGCCCTTCTGAAAGGTGGTGATCTCCTGTACCAGTTTGAGATAGCCGTTATAAAAGGTCTTGCGCCAGCTCGTATTGTCAAAACCCCGAATCAATGTTTTCATCTTTGCCAACTGTTCTTTGAAGTTCCATATGGTATCGATATCCTTTTTTAACAGGGACAGTGCGGCGCGGTTACCGAACACCGCCATGATATCCAGCCCCTTCACCATATTACGCGCGTCACCCGGGCCCTTCCCCACACGCCTCCCGCTGAGTTGATTATGAATAAACGAATCGATGGTAAAACGCTGGCCGAAAAAGCGGAAGCCTACGGGCGGCGGTGGCCCCATAGTTTTATCACCTATGGTCGATTCATCGGTGTTTCCCTGGATAAGCGCACTGCGCAGTTGGGACGAGGCTTGTGTGATAAAATCTATTATATTCTGCTTTTTTTGCAGCCAGGGCCCCAGGTTTTCCATATCAACCTTGTCCAATACGGTATAGATATCGTAAAAGCTTAAATCATCGGGCTCACCGACCACGTAATTAATCGGTTTAAAAAGCGAGACCCATTTATTGAAGATGTCTTTGTTCTCTTTGCTGATTTTGGTTAGGATGAGAATATAGGGGACATGCTCGATTGATTTTTCAAACCGCGTCCCGTCTCCTTTTACCGGCGTTTTACCGGGATCGATATACATGTGAATGCGTCCGAACCACATCATGGCCCGGAAATAGGCCTCCAGCTCCACGCTACGGGTATAATGCCCGCGCGGTTTGAACTGCGTGTAATCTTCCTTATATTTAAAGAGCGGGGATACGGCGAATCCTTTCGCTTTATAGATAAGCGACAGCTCACTTTTTACGATATCGGGATAGGAGGCGTTGATGGCATCGATATTCACATCCGGTTTTTTTTGATCTTCCCACGGCTGAGTGTCATCCTTGTTTTTAATCTGCTGCGCCGCCCCTGCTACCTTTAACAGGGCCTGGGCCACCTGGAAATAATGCTTCATTGTATCAATGGACGCAAGCATCACCGTTGAGGATGCGGCGGTATTACTTTTTAACGCATCCAGTTCGCGGAGATAATCATCCACCAGCAAGGTAAGAATAGGTAGAAATTTCTCCTGCTCCACATACTCCAGCATGCGGTCAAAAAGCAGGTGCAGGCAGTGCATCAGCATATCGGAGGTGATGAATATAGTTGATGTTTTATCACCTGCCAGCCCCCTGTAAAGTGCAATGAGGTCATCCGGATAATCAATACTTAAGTAATATTCATTCTGTTTGACCTTCTCAAAGGCCAGTTTATCCGCAGCCAGGCAGGTTTTTATCTGTTCACTTAAGCGTCGCTTTCCTACATGGTCGTAGAAGACCGTCTCCTTTTCCGGTTTTGTATAATAATAACTTGTCCGTACATTGCCCTCCGCGTTCTTGGGCTCCGCACTATAATCCAGTCCGGCCAGATAGGCACCGAAGATTATCCCGGTTTTTCCTTTATAGGTAGTCTTAAACCAGTAGTTCATGTAGTCATGAAAGGTATACAGGTCGCTGTATTCCCCTCCCTTGTTCTTATATTTTTTCTCAAGTGGGACAATCGTCCCGATGGGTACCTCTATAATCTTTTTATTGTCAAGGCCGGAAAAATCAGGAGACCCTCCCGCGATGATATCCTGGTAGAGAAATACATTACGCTTCCCCACAACCGCGATCCGTTTTCCTTCCCAGGTACTGTAATCAAGGCTCTTAAAAACAAGCGCATCCTGCAGATATGATGCCGGCATGCTGTAAACAGGCTTTTTTATTGTTCGCTCCGGGAGTTTGAAGTCAGTGGCGGAAAGCTTGCTGAGAAGTTGATCGACACTTTTCGTATCAACCTTCACATCCCCGATTAAGGATTTTTCAAGGTCATCAGATCCCGCATCCCCGGAGACAGCATTATCTGATTCTGCTGTCTGCGTTTGGCCCTGTGCCGGGCCGCAGGCCGTAACAACCAGTACCATCAGCAACATCGTAAAAGCTATCTGCAGATATTTCATATTCTTGTCCCCCTTTAACCAGTATATATTATAAAACGCAGAAAATCGTTGTCAATTATTAGTTTTCCAGCGTTCAAGCAACCTCCGCCAGCGCCCGCCTGCCTGATCTACTATTATCCTGTCTCGGTGTGCAAATAAAAGCCGCCGTAAATAATCGGGCGCGGTTTCAATATCGTAGGCGGGCAGGGTCTCACCTCGCCGCAGAAACTCCCTTGCCTCCCTGCTGAGGTCCTCGCCGTCATCAATGAAAGGCTCAAAGAATACGGTCATACCGCGCTTTTCCACGAGAGCACGCAAAAGTAAAAATAACAACCGATGACCTTGGGCCGCGTGTTTCAGATAAATGTTGGAGATGGCCACGGTTACCACGGCAAGCCCGGGTATATTAAACACAAAATTGAGTATCCGGTCAAGCTGTTTGGCGGCCTGTGCTTCGGTCATACAGTAAAAATAATCAAGATCAATACTTACCACGCAGTGGTTGGTGTCTTGTTCTGCCGAAAGAAGTTTTTCGAAATCCATAATTGAAAACACGCCGGCCAACGCACAAGACCCGGCAGGAGCCTCAGGGTCTCGCCCGCATAGTTCCCGTCTTATCTGCGCCCGCAATTCTATTTCTTTTTTCTTATCAACATGAGTGGGAGGAACCCATATTACCTCCTTGATCGGCTCCGGCAGGAGGGGTTCCAGCCAGTTATAACATTGAATAATGTTATGACGGCGCAGAGTGTCAAGCAGCGCCTCTGTACGCCGCTGTTTCACCGCACGCTTCAGGTCCTGTTTTAATTCTTCCGAGCGGTAAACGGCATACGCGTCACTGTGCGCGTCAAACAGGATAAGCCGGTATTTTTTGTTCCAGCTAAGATGCCGGGCCAACCAGTAAAAGCTGCCGGTGTGGTAGTCCTGGATGTACACCGGGACCGCGGACGATTGTTTTTCCGGCATGCAGGAGAAAAATAATAGTATGCAAAACATCAGAATGGGCCGTAATAACTTCATTCACTCAGGCCTTTTTTAACTCACCGCTGTTTATGGAAAAATCCACCTCCATGGCACTGAACTTTCCGTCCGCGTCGAAATCTATGTTGTTCTTATCCATAAAACTTTCGGCAATGTGGATTGCGTCCGTCTCACCCAGACCGAAAGACTGCACAAACTCTTCCAATTCTTTAAATGAACCTACCGTTTTCGCCACGTACGCGGTCCCTCCCATCAAACAAGTGTGGTTTTAAAAACGCCCGGCAGAACACATCAGCGTTCTATATTTATTCTAAAACAATCGGGCGGCCGGAACAAGGGAAGTTGCGGAAACTTTTTTGTAGTGGTACAAAGAATGCGCCTGGAGCATGTAAAAAAAACAAGGCCCTCCGCCGTGAAGCAGCGGGCCTTGGATTTTGCCGCATTAATAGCTGAAACCTATCTGATTTCCAGGTGGCTCCAGCCGAAGTTTGCCCGGTAATGTATATAATAGACGCCGTCTATAGCGGTGGGCAGGCTGGTACCGGAAACCCAGGTGTTGGTATAATCAACGCCGTTTATCGTAAGTTCGGCCAGGTTCCATGAGTTGATATATGAGGGTACCGTACTGAACGACCAGCAGTATTCCCCGGCGCCGTCGTACGTAAACGGCACACTGATGGCTTCGGGATTTTCGCAGGTCTGACCTGTGCTCGGGGTGGGTGTGGGGGTGGGAGTAGAGGTCGGAGTCGGAGTAGGCGTTACAGTCGGGGTCGGGGTTGAAGTGGGAGTAGCAGTGGGTGTGGGTGTCGGGGTGGTGGAAGAAGATCCGCTGATCTCGAAATGGCCCCATGAGTAGTCACCGCGGTAATGAATATAATAATAGCCGTCCTGTTTTGCCGGCAGACCGGAAGCGCCTACCCAGACATTGGTATAATCAACACCGTTTATAGTAAGCTCGGCCAGGTTCCATGAGTTTGCGTATTCAATGTTCCCGTCCGTCTTCCAGTAAAACTCTCCGCTTCCGTTATTGGTAAACGGGAGGGATATCTCGGTATATTCACCCGGGGTCGGGCTAACCGTCGGCGTGGGTGTTGGGGTGGGTGTTGGGGTGGGTGTCGGGGTGGGTGTGGGAGTAACGGTGGGAGTCGGCGTAGCGGTAGGCGTTGGGGTGGGCGTGGGTGTACCGCCGCCGACATACTGCATAAGCCAGGTAAGCGCGGGCCGCTCTGTGCCGCCCGAGGTCAAAAGGTAGGCTTCTGTCTGCCAGATCTGTCCTTCGATGTACCCCCAAAGCGTCACCCCGGCCACGGAAGCATGCTCCCACAGCACGGGGAACTTGTCCTGGTAGCGCTGGAGCTGGGTCTGATCATCCCCATTCATATCCAGTTCGGAAACATAAATCAACAACCCGGTCTGGTCCAGAATGTCCAGCACCTGGTTCATGGTACTGACACTGACGTCATCCATGTTGAAGGCATGGCACTGTATGCCCACCCCGTCGATAAGCCCGCGGCTGACCAGCAGGTTTATAAGATCCACGTACTGTCCCGCCGCATTGGGATCGCTGATGATGCCGTAGTCATTGATAAGCAGCTTTGCATTGGGAAAGTACTGCCGGGCCAGCTCGAACGCCGTGATGACCCAGTCCCATCCGGTGCTGCCGTTTCCGCCCAGGGCCGCGGTATAGTTGGGTGGATTATGCAGCGGTTCATTCACCACGTCAATGAGATCGATATCCGGATACCGCTCCGCCACCGCGGCAAACCACTGCTCAATCTCCGTACGCTGTTCCGTGGAAGACAACCCGTCCATCCAGGACGGCTGCTGTTGACCCCAAATAAGGGTATGCATCTTGAACGGAATGCCGTGCTGTTTTGCGTAATCATAGACCGCGTCCAGGTTACCCCAATTCATTTGATCGCGTGAGGATTCAACGGACCCCCATTTGCCCGCGTTCTCGGGAGTGACCTGGTCCCAATATCGGCTGAAATTAAGCGGCTCACTGCTGCCGCTGAAAATATTCCCCAGGTACTTGCTCCCCGCCACAGCACGTGCCGAAAGGGATGATACCGGGGTCCCACTTTTAGAGCCGGTTCCCAGTTGACAGGAAATACCGAGTAACAGGACCGGAATCAATATCAGGCAGAGTACTGTAGCTTTCAATCCCGTCCTTCCCGGTTTAGAAAAAAAACGCATATACTACCTCCTTTTTATAATGGATAAAAGATGTATCCATTATAAAAAATCGGATGGATCAAAGGTTAAACTTTGAGGATATAAAACCTAAACTTCGGGATTATCCTTTTTGGAACCGGTTACACCGGCCCTGGAATCGGTTTCAGGTTGCAACAGATTACACATTCCTTCTATAATTTACAGCATGATACAAATTACCTTGCCGTTGGCAGGTGCATAATGTTACTCATGACAAAGAAGGAGGTATTATGAGTAAACTCAGAATATTGTGTTTCGTATTTATTGTTACCGCGGGGTTTATATTCCTGTTCGGTTGTTCGCTCTCCGGCGTGGATGCCGATGGAGTAAATACAACAGGCGCGAGAACCATCAGTAGTGCAAAAAGCGATTCACTAACTTATTTTAACAGCGGTATGTGGAATAAGGCTGACTGGAACAACGGGTCGCCGTTCGGCTGTGCCTGGAATCCCAATAACATTTCGTTCAGCGGAAATGGTATGGCGATTACGTTAAACAATACCGCCCGTAACGGGAGGTCATATTCGGGGGGAGAGTATCGGTCAAATGATACTTTTACCTACGGTACATTTTCCGTCAGTATGTCCACATTCACCCAAAGCGGTACCGTTCAATCGTTCTTTCTTTACACCGGCAGTCCCTGGGATGAGATCGATGTTGAAAAAATCGGTAACAAGGGCTGGCAGTACAACTATTACAAGAACGGCCAGGGCGGACACGAATTTATGGGAAACGGTTCGACTACAATTACGTGGGCACCCAATTATATTACCTACGGCGGCAGAACAATCAACGGCAGCAGCTCCTCATTGCCTTCCCATAACATGCAGGTGATGATGAATGTGTGGAATCATGACGGGAGTGCCAATGACTGGCTGGGAAGCTGGAATTATTCCGGTGCCCGTACCACGACATACAGAAATTTCAACTACTCACCTCTTAGCGGCGGCGGCGGCGGAAGCAGCGGCGGCGGAGGCAGCAGCGGCGGCGGCAGCAGCGGCGGCGGCGGCGGCACGGCCGGGAATTTCGAGTTACAAGCCTGGAACTGCAGTTCCTCCAGCGGAGTTACAATCTGGAACGGCGGAGTGGGAAGTTTTGATCCCGGTGACTGGATCAGGTTTGATAACGTAAACCTTTCCAGCGGATATAACAATTTCAGCATCGAATACGCGACCACCTTAAACGGCAGCATGGAGGTAAGACTGGACAGCGCATGGGGAACGGTCATCGGAACTGTCAACTATTCTTCAACCGGCGGTTGGGGTACGTATAAATGGACCGGGTGTGGTTTGAACCCGGGTGTTGCCAACGGAAGGCACACCATTTACGTTAAGAGTACCAACGGGGCCGCAAACCTGGCACGCATCACCTTCAACAATAATTAAACCGTAAATCCCAAAAACAGGGGGGGAAAAGTTCATCTTTCTCCCCCCCCTTTTAAGAGGTATTACATGGTGGTTCGATTATTGAAATTTTACCTGCTGATATTAATTACGCTGACCGGTATCTTAACCTCCTGTTCCCGTGACGGGACATGGCTGGTAAAATTCAAATATCAAAACAGGGAATTCGATGTCAGGATCGGAGAAGTAAAAAAGGATTTACTCCTCATGGTGCGTCGGCAGCGGCGTATCAGTACCGACCCGGAATGGCACAAGAATTACCTGTTTTCCAAATATCTTTCCGCGGAAATCGCGGTTCTGGAAGAGTTAAGCAGAGCTGCCGGAACAGCGACGGTTGCCCCCAAAGCGCCCGATGACAATGAAAAGCAAAAGGCACTGATACAATTTCGCACATATTTAAGGGAAAAATTTACGGATAAGGTTCTACCCACAATAACCGATCGGGTATTGCGGACATATTATGAAAACAACAAGGCGGCCGCGGTCCGAAAACAAAACGGCAAAACAGTTCAGTTGACATTCGCGCAGGTAAAACAGGAAATTTATGATGTAGTGTGTGAGGATTACTGGCATGATTTTGTTAAAACCTGGAATGAAGACATGAAAAAAAAGTACGGGGTAAAATATAATGAGGACGGCATCCGTATGCTGATGGACATGGAAAGGGAATACCTCGATAAGATTATGCAGCCGCAGGGACCGAACCTGGCCCTGCATAAACAGGCAAGCGCGTCTTCTTCGTTAAACAATGAAAAAACGGCCGAGATGGCATGCGACGGGGAACAGGAAACCGCGTGGATCCCGGCTGCCGACGGCGGCCCGCAATGGATAGTAGTAGACCTGGGAGAAAAAAAACAGTTTAAAAAGGTTGTCCTTGACTGGGGAAAGAATTTCCCCGCGGCTTTTACCATCCAGTCATCGGACAATGGGCGACTCTGGAGTAATGTTTACTCTGTAAACAAATCAACGGGCGGCGGAAACGAGGAAAACGAGGTCCTGTTTGAACCTACCACAAAGAGATTCATCAGAATATTAATCAACCAAAATACGGATTTTTCCTTGAGGGAATTGCAGGTATATAATTAATTTTTTCAGCGCTCAAGCGGTCTTGTGCCGGATGGAGTTGCGGATGATTCCCTTACCACCAGTTCGGCGTCTATGGTGACCTCCCGCTCTACATCCTTGCCGGCGATGTAATCTACGACAGTTTGTACGGCCTGCGCGGCAAGTCCGGAATAGTTTTGACGCATGGTGGTCAGGGCAGGCACGAACTCTGCGGCCATAAAAATATCGTCGAATCCCGTAATGCTGATATCCCGCGGAATGTGATAGCCCTTGTATAAAACCGCACGCATGGCACCGATAGCCAGAATATCATTCGTACAGGCAACCGCCGTGGGCAGCTTCTGTTGTGAGAGAATCCGGTTCATGCATTGCTCCCCGCTTTCAATGGTATACTCCCCGGAAACAATCCACTCCTCGCTTACTTTGAGTCTTCGCTTTTTCAGGTTCTTTTTATAGATCCGGATTTTCTCATCGGTGGTCCAGAGATTTTGTTGACCGGTAATCAACGCGATCTCTTTATGTCCGCAGGAAAGCAGATATTGTATTATTTTTTCAAACGCACTGGCTTCATCGGTTTTTACGCTGAAACAATTATGAAACCCCACCCCGCCATTAATAAATACGATCGGCACCCGACCGGACACAAACTCCATTTCATCGATCAATTCCCCGGACGGATGGTACTCATTGGCCCTGCCGCCGAGCAGGATGAAACCGTCAACCTGCTTTTTGAGAAAGGTATGAAGCAGTTTGCTCTCTTTTTGAATACTGTTATTGGTAATGCCGATCAACAGCGTATATCCGATCTTCTCACAGACCTCCTCGGCTTCACTACAGATACGCACAAAAAACTGGTTGTTCAGGGACTGCACCAAAAGGCCGATTGTGCTTGAATACCGGTTGTGTAAAATACGCGCGATCTCATTCGGTTCATAGTGCTGCTCGGCGATGACCTTTTCAACCTTTTGCCGCGTCGTGCTGCTGACATTTGCCCGGTTGTTCAATACCCTGGAAACGGTTGCCGCGGAGACCCCCGCTCTTCTGGCGATATCATAGATGGTAATATGATCCTTATACATACTCATAACAGTAGCGGTACCATTATAGAAAATAATTCCTGTATAATCAATCAACCCCTTTGGAATTTAAAAAGGCCGAGTATTGTTTGTCCGATCCCACAATATGGGTCACCAGCCAGTCGCTTAAAAAATCCATCACCTCAATGGAAAGAAAAAGCTTTCCCGCTTCGAACTTCCCGTAAAAGTCGGTGACCTTTTCCACAAAGGACGCATGTTCTGCCTTGTGTTTTTCAGCAGCCGGATAGCCGTATTGGTCGAACAACACCTCCTCCGACTTGAAATGCTGAACGGTATAAGCGGTCATTTTTTTCAGGATCCCATCAATAACAAGCTTTCCCTGCCCCTTGGTCATGGCGTTATGCAGTTCATTAATCATGCCGACAAGCT
This sequence comes from uncultured Spirochaetaceae bacterium, assembly GCA_964634205.1. Taxonomy (GTDB): domain Bacteria; phylum Spirochaetota; class Spirochaetia; order SZUA-6; family RPPD01; genus JAFGGG01. The sequence continues at coordinate 30,115 of CAZWKE010000005.1, read as the reverse complement.
TTTTATGCTGCTCATCTATGTGCTTTATCTTTACACTGTATTTGTCTTCCCATTCAATCAGATTCATAGCAACCCCTTATATTCACATTGTAATTCTTCTACTGAAATTTCGCAAATTTTAATCGCGGCAATGAACATCGCGGCAGCTATGGATTCGTGTAGTTGTATTTGATCTCCGAATCCCTTAAGCGATACAGCAGCGCCTTCCTGTCCCTGAAATCCCTGAACTTAAAAAACAAAATGGAGAACAACTCCCAGAACAGCACCCAGCCCCCGATAAACAGGCCCTCAATCACAAAATAAAACACACTCCGGTCCGGAATATTCAGATGAAGCAGGTTCCCCAGGAAAATAAACAGGACGCCGAAGATAAAATAAATAATGAGCCTTCTTCTGGCCGAACGGATCTCCTGGCTCAATCTCTTTATTTTATACAGGAAATAATTCTTATAGCCGAGGATACTGTTTTTTTCCTTTTCTTTTTCCTTTATTTTTTCCGGCAGGTGAAACATGATACACAGCCTGGACCGTTTGGGAATATCTCGCCCACAGCTTTCCAGGTAATCAAAAAGATCATCATCCAGGTCACTGCGGCTTAGGGGAGAGAAATCCCAGGCATTATAGATCTCACGGTAAAAATCTATTTTTATATCGATAAAAAAGGTATTTGTTTGTTTTTCGTACCGGTAGACCTCTTTGGGATCCAGCCTGTTTTTTTTTCTTCTCATCTCTTTATAATATAGTGAGATTGATTGTTACTATGCAAATTTTACATATTGGACCGAACACCGTACCGGGGGACCGCAGTAGACTAAAGAAAACAGGACTTAATACTGTTTTCTTAACACCAGGGCCTTGTACTCCTCCCTGAAACCGGACCGCAGCAGGCTCTCTTTATATGCACTGCGTGCGGCGGGAATATCATTTACGGTTTGTACTTTTATCGCGGCAGGCGCGTTAAACTCCCGGTTAACGAGGTCGTTAAAGATCCGATAATAATCCCCCAGCCGCGGGTGGTCCGGCTCCACAAAGACCGCAAGTGACCTGCCGTTGCGCAGCACACTCAGAACATGGTGTATGCCGTGATAGACCAGGCAGTTTGCCGCTATTCGCCGGGGCAGGCTGCCCCGCAGCGGCTCCAGTCCCAGGCCGCAGACCGAAGCGGGATCGGCGGCATTCAGCCAGAACACATGCTCTTGCGGCAGCCCGCTGTTTAACAGCCGCAGGGCCTTTGCCGAGGCAAACTGCAGGCCCGGGATACCCTGGAAAAAATGCCCGCTCCATATCTCCCCCGAAAGCTCCATAATGCGCAGCGTCCGGAACAGGGCGGACCAGCGCAGGGGAGCGATCTCATGTGTGAGTAATTCCTTGAATACCACACCGTAACGCTCCAGTACCTGACGCACCCTGCGGCGTTGTATTTCCAGTTCGGCCACGGGATCGCTGTTTTCATCGTCTTCATAGGGGACCATATACCAGTTCCCGGTCAGGGCCCGACCTGCCCGCCAGCGCGCATAGCTCCGTCGTGCGGAGCCGGGGTTACGGGAAACCGCTTTTTCCGGCTTAAAACCATTCAAAATCCCTTTTCTTACGGCCTCGAACGAATCATTGGTGAGAATACCCTGCCAACCCTGTTTCCACACCTGTTCGCTTATCTTTGCGGTATCCAGCCCGGTGTGTGCGGCAATATCAAAAAGACTGTAGCGCCCCCTGCTGCCGGGAAGCAGCTTTTCGTGGGCGGCTTTGATTTGAGAGAACAACACCGTGTCCTCCGGAAAACAAAATCCAAGACGCCGGCCCTCCAGCCCCAGCCAAAGCAGATCGCTCTTCTGCATCGTACTGTCCAGCCGGGCCTGGTGATACGGTTTCAGACGCGCCGGAAAAATATACTCCTCCCATGCCGCCGGTGGGGCCGCAAATCCGAAGAGTTTTTCCAGGGTCTGCTCCAATTGCGATTGTTCACCTCCCGCATTCAGTACATCCTGTATGCAAGCCAAAAAAAGCGGCAGGTGTGCTACGGGGATTGCGCTGAAGACATGCCGCCGCTGCCCGCGATACATGCGCAGCAGGCGTTCCGTATTTTCTATTGTACACAGCTCAGGTCCCCGGGCATCTTTACTCAGGGGTTCATATAAAATACGTTCATCCTGCCTGAGATCCCGGGTAAGTTCAATAAGGCTCTGATCGGACAGACCGAACAATTTACATAAGCGCTGCGGATCAAGCGGTCCGTAAAATCCCAGGAACTGTTCAATGAGTTCCGCCATAGCCGCCCCGGGGTCCGGCACGGATTTGCGGGACAGCCTTATGCCCGATAAATATTTTTCCGCAGGGGTATTCCGCTCAGCCGTAATTTCGGTAAGCGGAGAAAGCAGAAGGGCGTTCGGCCGAATCCGGAAAGCCTCGCATACCCTGGGGATATTTTCAACGGCCGCAACCAGGCTTTCTCCCCCGGGTGTAAACCGGATTTTTACCAGCTTCCCGGCAAGAGCGGAACATACCTTCCCAAAATCATCATCGTTGTCGTTATTAAAGGTCTCCGCCAAGTTTTCCCATTCGGTCTCGGGGATAAACAGACGTTCAATCACCCAATCCAGCAGTTCCTGCCGGTTTGCCGGTGCATAGCCGGGCGCAGTACGCTGCAGTTTGTGCTCAAGCTCGGTGATCAATTCCCGGGGAAACCGCGGCCGCAGCAGCGCGGAAGAGGTTACCTCCCGGAACAGCTCCTCACTTAACGTTCCGGCCGAGTCCGCCGTGGGGGTGTCGTCCCGGTACATGAATTTATTGGTCTGCCGCCAGATGATGTTGGCCGCAAAGGGAGAAGGGCTTACGGTTGTTGTCTCGGAAACAGTTATCCGGCCCTGCGCAACCTCATCAAGCAGCATGCGCAGTGCCGGGAGGTCGAACTCATCCTGAAAACACTGCCGCCAGGTTTCCAGGAGCAGGGGAAAATCCTCGTAACGCGAGACCGCTTTGAAGAGCTTTTGCGCACGCAGGCGGTTCAGCCACAGGGGCATGCGCCGTGAAAATGACGCCCTGGGCAGGAGCAGCGCGCGCCCGGCATTCTGCCGGAACAGCGCACCGAAAAACGCGGTTGATTGGAGTTTTCTCTTCAGCAGGGTTTCTATCCTGTCCGCACTTATCCGGGTAAAAAGATCGGCAGCATGAAAATTATGCGGCAGATTCAACAGCATACAGTCGTCATCCGCAAACACTTCCAGCGGGTAATGGTAATCCTCCGCCCATGCCTGGGAGAGGGCCAGGGCAAACGGCCGGTTCACCCTCCCGCCCCAGAAGGTATGCAGGATCACCTGCTTGCTGCCCGAGATATTGTCCGGATCATTAAAGTATTCAATAACGATGTGATGCCGGTGCGGGAGAGCAGTTCCCAGCACCTGTTTCTGACTTACCAGATAACGAACAAGCTCAGCCGCCGCACCCTCGCCCAGACAACACTCCTCCTTAAGGTAGGTCTCAAATCCGACAGTGCCGAGTTCCGTATCGGCCTTTTCCAGAAAGTCCAGCACCATCCCGGAAAAATAAAAATCCCTGTTGCGCGGGTCCGCCCGCCAGAAGGGGATCATGCCCCTGCCCCTTTGCGCGGGAGCGACCTCAACATCATTATGGGTGATCTGCCGGATCTGCCAGGCTTGAATCCCCAAAGCAAAAGTATCGCCGATATTCCGCTCCCACACAAACTCCTCATCAAGCTCACCGATCTTTGCCTTACTCCCCTGCAGGCGCAGATTATAATACCCGCGGTCCGGAATGGAACCGCCGGACAAATAGATCAAAAAGGGAACCCCACGTCTGGCGGTAAGGGTATTATCGATCTTGTCAATGGAAAGGCGCGCGGAAAGCTCTTTTATGGGAATGTCAGCGTAGCGCCCGGCCAGCATTGAGATCACCAGGTCGTACTGCCGGCGTGACAGCGTATGATAGGGAAAACAACAGCGCAGGAAGTTATAAAGCCGGTCACGGTCCCACATCCTGACCGCGGTCATGGAAAGGATGACCTGCGCCAGAATGTCCAGCGCACCCAGAACCGGGTGAACGGGCTCGATCTGCCGGTTGATAATACACCTGCCGGCCACCGCGGCCAGAATATACTCCGTGCCGAACAGGGGATACATCAGACCCCTGCTGACCTCGCCGACCTTATGCCCGGCCCTGCCGATGCGCTGCACCGCTGCCGAGAGGGTCGGGGGTGTTTGGATCAGAATAACCTGGTCCAGATCACCGATATCGATTCCCAGCTCAAGCGAGCTGGTGGCCACAATCGCCTTGAGTTCCCCTTTTTTCAGTCTGTCTTCTACTGCCAGTCGAATTTCGCGCGACAGTGAGCCATGGTGCGAATAGGCAACCAGGTCCCCGGCCCGTTCGTTTATCACCCTGGCGACCCTTTCACTAGTTTTGCGGCTGTTTACAAAAAGCAGGGTAGAGCGGTGCGCTGAAATCTGCTTTAAGAACGCGGCCGCATGCGTGTCCCAAACCACATCCGGCCCCGTGCGCATTCCCGGCCCGTTTGCATTGATGCCGGGTATCGTTCCGCGGGGAGCGGTTCCTCCTGCCGCCGTGTCTCCGGTCGCAACATTACCGGTAGTCTTATCGGCGGTTTTGCCGCCGGCTTCGGCAGCTTCGACCGCAGCGGGTTCGGCTTCGGCCGCGGTAGGTTTGGCTTCGGCACCGGCCTTTGCAGCTTCGGCCGCGGTAGGATTGGCTTTGGCCGCGACGGGGTCGGCTTCGGCCGCGGCACACACCGAGATTGCATATTGTTTGCCCTGCAAAACCCTGATAATGGAAACCGGTCGTTCCTCGTATACCACCGTTTTTCCGCTGCCCCGCATACGGTAGCCACCTACGAACCGGGCCACAACCTCAAGCGGGCGTACGGTGGCGGATAACGCGATCCGCTGAAACTCACCGCAGATGGGCACAAGCCGTTCCACCGCGGTAATCAACAATGTCCCCCGCTTCTGCGACACCACCGCGTGCACCTCATCCAGTATGACTACCGCCAGGTTGCCGAAGAGCTTTTCCCCCTGCCCCGAAGTCAATAGAATATTCAGACTTTCCGGGGTGGTAATAAATATTTCCGGCGGCCTGTGCAACAACGCCCTGCGCTCCCCTGGCGGGGTGTCTCCGCTGCGGACGGCCACGGAAATCCGCGGGAGGTCCGTGTTCTCGCCTGCCGCCAAGTTCCGCAGCTCCTCAAGCGGGGTTAAGAGGTTTTGTCTCATATCATTATTGAGTGCCTTTAAGGGTGATATATAGAGCACCCGGATGCTGCCCGTAGAAAGCTGCCCGCTTAACATCCGGTGCAAGGCCCAGAGAAAGGCGGTCAGGGTCTTGCCGCTGCCCGTGGGCGCGGTAACAAGCACATGCGAACCGTTACTGATGACAGGCCAGGCCCGTTCCTGCACTTCCGTGGGAGGACCCAGGCGCTGCGAAAACCATTTGCGGATAAGCGGATGAAACAGCTCCAATGCACTCATCGTACAGATGAGTGTAATGGAATTCGGGAAAAGCGGCCAGGGTGTGATGATTAATATTGTTTTTTCAGCGCTTCGTGTTATCTATATATATAAATAAAGGAGTCGAATTACATGAAAACATTAATTCTCAGTATAATCATCGCCCTGTGTACGGGATTGACGGCGTTTGCGCAGGGTACCGACCAGCAGCTGGACCGTTTGTCGGTACACCTCTCTTTGATCGAAGAGGACGCCCGCCTGGGGCGAAATCTGGCCGGAGGAATCCTCATCGGTTCGGGCTTGCTGGTAGGAGTCGGCGGGGTTGCTATAACCGAAAGTATTCCTGATCTCTCTTCGGATGAACGCTTACTATATGACGCGATTTTCGCCGGCAGCGGCGCCCTGATTACAGTCAGCGGTATTTTAGTCCTCACCCTGCCTTCGGATTTTGAAATTTTGCCGGCAAAGTTCAGCCGGCTCCCGCAGGACACTCCGGAAAACAAGCGTAAAAAAATTAATATCGGAGAGGTGTATCTTGAGAAACTCGCCCATAAGGCGAAACACCAACGGTATATCAGCGGGGGCATTTTAGTGGCAAGCGGTTTGGCCGAGCTGGCTTTCTACTTTTTTGTTCCGCCTGAAGGGAACGCGAATTATCAATATCTCCATGACACGTTCTTGTACCAGGGGATCATTGACTGCGGTATGGGTATCATCCGGTTTTTGATAAAATCATCACCGGAGAACGAATACGCCGCGTACCGGCAATGGAAAAGAAATCAGAATATAACGGAAAAAGAGGATTCCATGGAAATACAACTGGCAATATTACCGACGTATAAAGGTGTTTCCGCTGCCTTGCGAATTTCCTATTAGCGCGAGTTTGCGCGGGTGGGATCATACACCGTTTGCAGAAAAGCTGTTATGGGTGACCGGAGCGATTGGCATCATCTTCGTATAGTCGCTTCGTCACCCGGCTGATAAATCCGACGGCGCTTTTTCGAGAGAGCAGCCGCCCGGTAAAAAAATAGTTCAGTTTATTGGCTACACCCGGAATAATGCTGATCTTTCGCCCCAGCGCGTTCAGAGTCTTATCAACAACTTTTTCCGCTTTTATTAACGGCACCCACGAAACAAATTTCGCCCCTTTCAGGCTGCGCCGGTAATTCGGAGTGTCGATGGCTCCGGCACAGCAGGAGATGACATCCACGCCGATTTCTTTGAGTTCGCTCCACAGCCCTTCGGCCAGAATCCGCAGGTAGGCCTTACTGGCCGCATAGTGCGCCAGGCAGGCTGTTCCCACAAGACCGGTTAAGGACGACATGATAACAATCCCACCGTGTCCCAGGCGGCCCATCCGTTCGCCGAAATAGCGGCAGAGGACGGCCGGGGCCACACAATTAACGGAAATTAGCTGTTTATGTTCCTGTAAAGACCTGTCCAAAAACCGTCCGATCGCGGAAAAGGCAGCGTTATAGATCAGAAGCCCGACCTCAATATCCTTCACCTTCTGTTCCAGGGCGCCGGGCAGATCGGGCTGACCCAGGTCTGCAACCACGATTCGCACCTTAACCGGGGCGGTCCGCTGTAATTCCGCGGCCAACTCCTGTAATATCTCACGCCTTCTGGCGATAAGCACCAGATTGAGCCCCCTGCCCGCCAGTTCGCAGGCAAAGGCCCGCCCCAGCCCTTCCGAGGCCCCGGCCACAACAGCCCACGGCCCGTATTGTTTATGGAAACTCTGTTTCATAATTTCTAAATTATAACCGGGAGCCTGTTTTTTACAAGGAGAAAAATCCATCTCGTTAAAAGTACTACAATCCAATTAAGTTGCTCTTCGCCTCATTTCCATTTACTATATAGGTATGAAGGGACTATCCTCATCGTCGATGATGACGCGGCCATACGGAATATTGTAAAGGAATAACTGCGCTTTCACGACAGGGCGGGACGCTACAATGCCCGGGAGTTCCTTGTAATTTTACCCGAAACAAACCTGAAGCAGGCCTATGCATTGGGTGAAAAACTGCGGCTTACCGTAGAAAAAACCCCGATACCTTACAAGGATCAGGGAATACAGGTAATCGTGAGTGTCGGAGCCACCTCCTTGATTGATAACAGTGATTACATAAAATACCGTTAAAAATAAAACCGTAGCCTTTAATTCCGGAAAATAGTACTATTATTAATGAGATGATACAATCGCTGTCTGACAGCATTTCTTTTCGTTCACCCGTTGTTGCCCGGGCAACACTCCCGCAATATCATGTTTCGAATAGTGAAGCGCAGGAAGCACTGCGCCGGGTGATGGCGCTTATCTACCATTCGGGTTCGGGGTCTCCGAATCCCAGGGCATTAAACCTGGTATTAATGGCCCAAACCGCCTTGAAAAACGGTAATGCAACGGCGGCACAAAACTTTGCCGACAGGGCGGAACGCATCCTGCAGCCGGCCCCCCCCTCCGTCCCCCTCACCAAGCCGAACCCTGAAGCACCGCCGGTGCCGCCCACTGCCGAAGAAATTAAGAAACGCGTGCCGCCACCGGAACAAAAACCGGCGGAGACAAGACATATGTATCACGATGTTTCACATGATGCCGGGGTATCGTTTTCCTATGCCTCAAGCCTCAGCGGACCCGAATCGTTTTTTGCCGTGCCCGCCCATGAGGCCGAACATGTAGGCAGGCGGGTCAGTGAGGCGATCCTCCGCGGTGAGCGTATTATGGTATCCGTATCGTACCGGATAAAGTACGATCCTCGGACCGGAGAACCCTATATGGCCGGAGGGGTGACCAGGGCCATCAGGCTTTCCCACCGTTCGCAGTATAAACCCCCGCCCGGCAGCAAGGTTGATCTGTACGCCTGATCCAAGGCATTACCAGTTGGCGACCATGTCAGGCCCCTGTGCTTTTTCCGCGGATGATCCGCAGGTATACGGGGCAAGCAGTGTATACTCAAATGTCAGCGTCCGCTTGTCTTCCGATAAAATGCCCATATTATGTACGGTAATTTCCCTGGGTGCATGCAGGATAAACGTATTTTTATAATTCTTATACACCCTGACCGCATCCTCGCTTTGCGGATCAAACCCCGGAGAAGAGCACACCTGCTGGCTGAATTCCGCGGTTTCACCTACCGTCTCAATTGATATTTGGGGAATAAAGCCGAGGTCCTCCAGACTGCTTTCTCGCGTAAATCCGATCTCACAGGAGACGTATATATCCTCTCCATCCTGCCGTACCCGGTATGCGGAAAGGGTTAAACCCTTTGAACCGGAGATTTCATCCCTGAACTTCTGTTCTGAGAAAGACTCCGGAATCTCCACCCCGTCAACGATGATCGTTTTTAAGTTTTGTTCATTTTCCTTGATTGAGTCAATCAACATAACGGGCATGCGGTACTCCACCCCAAGCCTGCCGCTTCCGTCCTCATTCACCCAGACCTCGGTTTTTATGCCGATGCAGGCATTCAGCAAAACAAGGACGACACCGAAAAAAAATAAGACGGCCGCCTTGGTCCTTTTTTTCATTGGCTCCTCCTGTCTGATAATGTAGCACAAAATGGAAAAACAGCAATCATACTTTGGTGCGAACCTCATTGTAAGCGTTTTTTTTCCGATTCTACTTGTCAAAACCGGAGAGATCAACTATATCTATGATGGCTATGAAGGTAGTTACTTTTTCCACATTTGTTGTTGACTATTATCCCGTACACAAAGTAAAACGCGTCGGGGGAAATTCGGCAAACTTTGCCATTGAATGCGCCAGAAGGGGAAATAAGGTAAGCGTAGTCGGTGCGGTGGGTAACGAGGAAAGCGGTGATTTTATCATTGCCTACCTGGAAAAGTACGGCATAGACACCTCCCACCTCCATCGCCTGAACGGGAGGACGGCCTCAAACCGCCTGCTGCATGATGAAACCGGCGACCGTTATTCACCGGACGGGGCCTGGCACGGCGGTGTTTACGAGGATTTTATCCTTTCGCCGGCGGACTGGGATTACATAAACTCCTTTGACATGATAGCCACCACCTGTCTGGGGCCCAACTTTACCCGGGTGTTTGATCACATCAATACCCAAGCCAAACTGGTCGTTGACTTTATGCATACGGCGGACTGGGAATTGTGGAGGAAATACCGGTCGCGGATTGATATCAGCTTTTTCAGCGGCGGTCCAAAGCTGTGCGCACGCGCACAGAAGCTGGCCGCAGAATATAACAAACTCATTGTGGTCACAATGGGGGCGCGGGGCAGCCGTGCATTTTTAGGAACAACGGACGTATTTTCTCCCGCTCCGACGGTGGAGGCGGTCATAGACACCACCGGCTGCGGCGACGTATTTCAGGCGGCATTCAGCCTGTCCTGGTCCCGGACACATGATCTGCGCCAAGCCCTGGCGGTGGGGACAGAGGCGGCCGCCGGGATATTGTGTGTATTGGGCGGTTCATAACCCCCCTTATACGGGCACGCTCCCCCTTTTCCTGACAAGACGTCCGTTCTCAAAATAATACACAATATCCATAAGTTTCAGCAGATTGGTGTTGTGGGTGATGGTCAGCGTTGTTCCGTACGTATGTGGAGTGAAAAGCAGGTCCGCGATCTGTTTTTCCGTATTCTTGTCCAGGGATGCTGTGGCTTCATCAAATATATATAAAGCCCCTTGCAGCGCCAGGGCGCGGGCAATCCCCAGCCTTCGCCGCTCACCTCCCGAAATATCCGTTCCCCCTTCGGCCAACATTGTATCAAGACCGGCGGGTAACTTCCATACAAACTCCTGCAGGCGCACCTTTCCGATCAAATCCAAAATTTCATTGTCCGTAAGCCGCCCGCCCAAATCGATATTTTCCCGCAAACTTGCCGAGTAGACGGGGATATCCTGGGCCAGGATTACAATCTGTCTCCGCAGGCTTTCAAGGGTAAAGGAGGTATGCGGAATACCGTCGATAAGAATACTGCCGGACAGGGGATCAAACAGCCTGACCAGGAGGGCGGCCAATGTGGATTTTCCGCAGCCGCTTTTTCCTGAAATTGCCACATTTTTGCCTATCGGTATCTCCAGGGAAATATTGTTCAAAACAAAATCACTGTCCGGATAGGAGAAACAGACCTCTTTGAACTCCACCTTTGACCTGATACCCCGCAGCAGCGTGTCCCCGCAGCCTTCCCTTTCCCCGGTAAGATAATCTCCCACACGTTCATCCGCGGCCCGCAGTCCGTGCAGGGAAATCAGAATGGTGACCGCTTCGTTTAAGGGGGTAAGAAAACGTTCGGTAAACAGAAAGCAAAAGACCAGGGTCCCCACACTGAAATTACCGTGCGACAACTCCTGTACGGCAAAGACCAGAATAAATCCGGTGGCCAGCCAGGGCAGGACATAAAAAATATTCCAAAGCATACCGCCGTAATACATACGTCTGCGGAAATTCAATGAGATGTACTGCAATATTTTATCAAGCCTGGTCATAACTTTTTCTTTTAAAAGCTCCAGTTTGATCAGTTTGATTCCGGAAAAAACCTCCCACAGGGTCTTCCATAATCCGTCATACCCCTTGCTGATCTCATACTCGGTCCGCTCATACTGTCGGCGCCATCCCAATACCCAAACGATGATTATCCCCAACAGGATAAAATAAATCAGGCTGGCCCAGGGAAATACAAAGAGAAACAATACGAGCCAGAAACAAACCTGAAGCAGGTTTACCACTCCCATCACGCTCTTTGATAAACCGTCGGCGATAATCCCGCAGTCTTCCGACACCCGTTTGACAAACTCGCTGCTGTTCCTTTTCAGAAAAAAACTATAGGTATAGTGCATAATCTCACTTAAGAAATCCGTACGGATACGCGAAACGAGATTGCGGTTCAGCAAAGAAAGCAGACGGTCTTTTACAACCACCAGCGTACTGCTGACCACAACAGTGGAAAGCGAGATCACAATTATCAACATAAACAGACCGCTGTCGGGCTTCCTAAAAAGCCCGTCATAGATTATCTTCCAGAGGTAGACTCCCAGGGCCACGCTGCCCGCAAGCGCCAGTGAGACGGCGAACAATACCCATAAGAGCGGGCTTTCCTTTTTGAGATAGCGAATGTATCTGCTCTTCATCGCCCTCCCCCTGATATACGCGCCGGATGCTTGTGTAGCGGATTATTATATTCCCGTGATTTACGAAACAGCTCATGGTAACGGGAATTATACGCCAGCAACTCATCATGGGTCCCCTGTTCCGCCACCCTGCCGTGTTCAAACACATAAATCATGTCCGAAAGTCTTGCCGGTTCCAACCGGTGGGAAATTCCGATAAAGGTGATGCCGCTCTGCTTACGCAGCCTTATAATGGTGTTGATGATCTCTTTTTCGGTAGCCTCATCCAGGGCCGATGTTGCCTCATCAAGGATTATGATCCTGTTTCCCCTGGCCAGCCGGCGGGCCAGGACCACTCTTTGCCGCTCACCGCCCGACAGGTTCTGCCCCCCCTCAAGCAGAACCGTATCAAGTCCGAGCGGCAGTTGACCTAAGAGGGTATCCAGTGAAACCCTGGTACAGATTTCAAGAATCCGTGTATCGCCCAACTCACCGTCAGGATCAATATTGGCGCGCAGGGTATCATTCAGGATATACGGTTCCTGGGTGACCACACCGATCAACCTGCGCAGGCCGGCTGGATGTATATCGCAGATATCTCTCCCGTCAATATAAATACTCCCTCGTGGGGCATCATACAAGCGTACCAAAAGTGAGATAAAGGTGGTTTTCCCCGCGCCTGATGCCCCCACAAGCGTACAAAAGCCCCCGGTCGGTACGGTAAGGGTTACCCCGTGTAACACAGGGGGACGGCTTTGCCGTTTCCGCCTGCCGTTACCGTTCGGATCGGACGGCGGGTAAGAAAAATCAAGCCCGCGAACGATTATCCCCTGCTGCAGACCCGTCACATCTATTCCGTCGTCCTGCTCCCGTTTCAAACCAAGGTATGGGCGCACCTCATCGCGGATGTGCCAGAAGAAATAGCAGTCCGCAAAAGAGTTGAAAAAAGTCACGATCGGATAGATGATCGTACCCGTATAGATCAGGATGATCATAATATACCCCGGGGTATAGGAGCCCGCGGTAATCCCCAAATAACCAAAGATAAAAATAACAACCATGCAAAGCCTTACCGGCAGGGAGGCACCGAGGGCCAGCAGGGATTCAAATACGGTGGCTTTGGCTGCCAGACGCCGTTCGCGTTCATTCAGGTTTTTAAGCCGGCGAAGGCGCGTCTTATACAGACCGAAGCATTTGATCTCCCTGATTTTGGGAAAAATATCATAGCAGTGCTTATAAATATCATCACGCAGCTGTAACGACTCTTTCCCGTATGTAAGCGACAGTTTTCTGAAGCGAAGGCTCCAGAAGAAATAGAGGACGATTACCCCCAGGAAAAGAACACATATCCGTATCTCCAGGAACAGACACACAAATCCCAGCATAATCACCAGCTGCACTCCTGAAATAACCAGGCGCAGCAGGTTCCAGACCAGTTCGGCCAGTTTTTCCATGTCCGCCCCCACCAAGGCAACCAGGCGGCTGGAAGGACTTTTCTGATAAAATGAGTACGGGTAGTCGAGGAACCCGTCCATCGCCGCCAGACGCAGATCGTGCGAAAAATCGACCCTCACCGCTACCAGCAGCTTGTAGGTGAGCGCGTTCAGAGTAATGGAAAGCACACAAATAAGGGCAATAATCAGACACAAGCCGAGAAGCAGGCCCTCCGTATAATTGGGCAGAAGCTCATCAAAAATGGTACGGTATACCAGTGGCGTTGCCAGAGAGACAAACGCGTACAATAAAGCCAGAATACACAACAGAATGATTTTTTTTGTATAGGGTAAAAGGAACCGTGCGAGCAACAATCTTCCTATTCGGGCCACCAGGTAACCTGGTAATTCCTGGAGCGCGGTACGCGCAGGGAAAACTCCATACTGTCCTTTATATCCTCACCGCTCAGATGGATTTCTTTATACCACCCCTGTAACCCGAAACAACGGCCTTTGAACGTCACCTCTCCTTCCAGCTCACGACCGGCGGTATCACTCTCGTGCACTGAAAAGCAGATTTTCACACAGACAGGGTTCCAGGTTTTGGGGAGAAGCTCACGAGGAATTACCAGCCGCCCAGCTCCTTCAAACAAACAGATATGTGCCAATGACTTCTCTCCCAAAAGCCGCCGTGCCTTCCGCCGGCAGTCAAGCTGCGGGAGCGCGGCCTTTTCCGCTCCGTCTTTGGCAAACCAGTACAGACAGATACGGACCTTTCCTTCGGTTTCGCAGGAAAAACAAAGATCGCTTTGTTTGGGAAAAGCGGGGAACAATATCTCCTGGTAGGCCTTGTCCAGAGCGGCTCTGTTCCCGTTGAATACCAACCCGGTCTGCGGGATCTCCGCCTTCCGGTTTGCATCAAGCAGACTGATGCCGAGACCCAACGCGCTGTAATCCCATTGTTTGGGGATACAGGACGCCGGAACCACAAAATCGGCCGTACCGGAAACGGTAAACTCATATTTTTCTCCCAGGACCGGTAGGGCAGCAGCGGTTGCGGACGGTCCGTAATGTTCGGCAAAAACCCATACGGTTTTTTCACTGTGGTCGCTGGTAAAACCGGCCGGCATATCTTTTTGTCGCGTACTGCCTATGCCCCCCTCCAACACCTCTACCGAAATTCGGTGCGGTCCGGGCCCGGCAACCCGGAAACGGCAAAGCGGTTCCGTTGTAAACTCACCCACCTCCCCGTCCACACCGAAACGATAACCGAGCGTATCTTCCGTCTCAGTTACCGTTGAAAAACTCTGACCGGCATCAGCGATGATCTCTTTCGGCAGCACCACAAACCCCGGAACATCAAGCACCGCCACCGGCTGCGTTCGTACCGAAAGTTTTTTGTGCCGCGGACGGGCGGCAAAAAGGTATCCCGTTGAAAATGAACCGGAGAGCTTTTCATAGGTACATACGGAAAATCCCAAATTCCTGACAAGATGATACAGCCTGCGCTCGGCATAGGCCGCGTGCGTCTCCATGACAATGCGTTCCACCGTCTCCAGTTGTTCTTTCCCTGCCCCGGAAAAAATATCCAGTTCGGCACCTTCGGTATCAATCTTCAGCAGCGAGATATTTTGTTCCCCGATCTGCTGCAGGAGGTGGGGAAGAGAGACCGCCTCTACCCGGGTTATACAAACCTCCGCATTATCCCCGGTCAGCTTTTCAACCTGGGCTAGGGAGGTGGTAATCAGTCCGGACACACACAAACCATCCGCCCGGGGGATGTACAAGGCAATGCTCCCGTCATTTTTGGCTACCGCGGTGTGAAAGGGGATAACCTGTCCGGTAAGGCCGTTACGCCTGATGTTCGCGCATAAGAGCGTATAGTTTTGTTCATCCGGTTCCACCGCGTACACCTTGGCGCCCCGGCCGGCGGCAAACAACGAGAAAATGCCGATGTTCGCGCCGATATCCACGACGACATCACCGTCACCGATGCGATAATCACGATCATAAAACAGATCATCCCATATTTCATGGATAATAAACTCGGAAGCGGGGTCCATCTCCACCTCATAGCCATTGACAAGTTTGGTTTTTACCGTATTCATACCACCCCTTTCACCGCCTTTTGCGGCATATATTGGTACCATTCGTCCGGCGGCACGATTTCCGCCTCTCTCCCCTCTTTGACCTTATGCGGCCAATAGGGGTCGGCCACCAGTCCCCGGCCCACGGCAATGAGGTCTGCCTGGTTACGCGCCAGAATTCGCTCGGCACACGCACCCGAGGTAATTCTGCCGACACCGATAACCGGGATGTCCACGGCCGCCTTGACCGCGGAAAAAAGCCCAAGGAAGCAGGCCGGGGGCCGGGTATGATCGGGGCACTCCGAACCTTTGGGGCTTATCGCAGTTCCGCCTGCCGAGACATCAAGACAGTCCACCCCGGCGCGCTGCAACAGGCGTGCGGTTTCCACCGCCTGGGCAATAGCGAATCCCCCTTCCGTCATATCAGTGGCGCTGAGACGATAGAACAGGCTGAAATCCTGTCCCGCCTTGGCTTTAACGGCCCGGACGGTCTCTCCCTGCAGCGAGGCCCGCGCTTCCAGTGTGCCGTTGTAGTGATCGCTTCTGTTGTTAATACCGGGGCAGAGTAGATGCATGAACAGGCTGTGATGCGCTCCGTGTATTTCCATACCGGGGTACCCGGCTTCACGCAGCTTTACCGCGCAGAGGGCAAACAACTCCGGTATTCGAGCCAGTTCCGCGTTACTCATCCGGTTCACCCATGAACCCACGCCGGAGAATACCTGGGGAATGATCCAGGTACCATGCGTACGGCATTCGTCCAGTACGAGGCGGGAGGTTTTTCTAAAGACCGGCGTGTACAGGTCGGTAAAACCACCCATGGTCTGCACGGGCGCGATAATCAACCCCACCCCTCCCCGGGCACGTTCCGTATAGAAAGACCGCCATTCCTTTGATTCGTTCGGCCTGTTGATATACACGGGGGCAAACACGATACGGTTTGGCAGTGTGAAACCGGGCCGCAGGGTAAAGGGGGAAAAAAGACACTCCGTCTCGCGGCTGCTCACACGCCGCCTCCCTTTATTTTGGTGACCATTGTGTCGGTCACCCCCCCGCTGCAGAACTGCTTGCCGCAGACATGCGGTTCGGTTGGAAAAAATATATCGGGATCGGCGATATTGCCGATCTTCCCCGCGTCACCGCACCAGCTGCGGTAGATGTCCCCATTCATATCAACCACGAGTATTTCCAGCCCGATATAACAGTTCCAACCCCCCCAGGCATTCATATTTCTTGTCAAGATATCGCCGGGTTTCACCAGTTCGCATGAGCCGTCACTGAATATCAGTCTCATCAATCCGCGGTAACTGTCCCGCTGCCGTTTCAGCTTTAGATTCTCATTGATCTCTTTATTTGCCCGGATAATGCGTTCCCGCTGTTTTTTGGTATAAGGATACGGTTCGATGAAGTCCTTCAGGACAATCTGCAGGTCGATGGTGACATCATCCGTTTCACGCAGCACGCGATAGGCCGCGTCAATGCACTGCCGGAAACGGTCCGGTTGTACCATGATATTCACATGAGTATAAACATCGGACTTTACGAGGTTTATTACATCGATAAAATGGTCCAGGTCGGTAAACTCCTCATGATAGCTGATGCTTATCTGGAAGAGGTGGTTTTTCGCCTCTTCCCAGAAGGACAAACTGCGCGAACCGTTCGTACTGATGCTGACCTTATGCCCGTGCTCTTTCTGCGTGCGGATCAGGGGGATGAAATCCTTGTACAGGGTCACCTCCCCGCCGGTGTAGAGAAAATACACCTCCTTACCCAGTTGGTTGACGTAATGGTCCGTAATCCGCTCCGAGAACCGTAAAATCTCATTGATCGGCGTAAACGGATAGGTTCCCGCGTGCGTCCGTTCCGGACAGTAGGAGCAGGCATAATTACAGATATTGCTTACGCCCCAGTCGATAAGCACAATATTTTCCGTTTTTTCAAACTGGTGTTTCAGGGCAACTATTTCCGACATGAGGCATCCTCCCCGTAGGCTGTAATTATACGGTCCGCGGGCATCCCCTGGACCTGGGCAATATTTATAAAATCAATATCAGCGATAATGCTGTTGCTGCAAAATCCGTCGGTGATCTCGCGAGGATTGGCGTTACAATAATCTTCCAGCAGGTCGGGATAAAAGCGTTTTAAAATCGCCGGAACGATGGCCCCACGATGCAGGGGAGACTCCTCCCTGGGTTCTACGGTATTGCGCTGAGTTCCGCTTGTTACGGGGAAAAAGAAGGGGCAGTCAAAAAACACCGTGTTCGGGTCAGGCAACCGGTGTTCCACCCCCAATCGGCGGCAGGCATCTTCAAGCTCATCACAGTATGCCCGCCGGGCGGCAACCACCCGGTCTATGTCTTTCAACCGGTTGCCCAACACATAGCACTGCAGGGCACTCAAACGAAAATTGCTGCTGGCCAGATCCACTCTGCGCTTCTCCAGGTTCGGACTCAATCCCCAGTCCGAGACCGCCTGAAATTGGGCGGAAAGCCGCGGATCGTTTGTGGCGATCAGCCCGCCTTCACCCGCGGTGATTATTTTTGATGACTGAAAACTGAATGTCCCGGCATTTCCCAGCGTTCCCACTTTCATGCCGTGGGCGGTACACGAGAATGCCTGGGCACAATCTTCCACCAGAAAAATATCATTACGGTAACAGTACTCAATAATTTCAAACAGTTCACGATTTACAAAGCCGGAGAAATGCACCAAAATTGCCGCCCTTACCCGCGGGGAATATCGACTCCGTAACGCTTCCAGGGTAAGGCCGAAGTAGGCAGAGCTGACATCCGCGTATACGGGAACCAGGCCGCAGTTGGCCACGGCCGTGGCAGTTGCGACAAACGAAATGTCGGGGACGATTACAAAGTCTCCGCGGGACAGTCCCAACCCACGCAGGGCAACCTCGAGCGCGACCGTCCCGTTGACCACCGGGACCACCTCGCGGCAGCCCAGGTATGCGGTCATATCCGCTTTGAAGCGACGCTTAATCTCATCCTCTGTCTGCGTTTCAGACAGGTATTTGTTAATTACAGACTTCACTTTTCACCGCCATCATCCGGCTTAATGCCTGTTTTATCTCCCGGACCTTAAATGAGTACTTTACCACCCCGTTCGCGTCCACGGTGGGGGGTACAAGCAGAAATACCTGTGACTGCCCCGACAGGTCGCAAACCTGTTTGGGGAGAAGCCTTACCCACTGCTGGTTTTCCAGGACCAAAAACAGCGGAACCGGGAGCTCATTGATAAACCTGTTCTGATCCCCGGTCTCACGAATGCAGAGTCCGCGAATGGAATCGGAGTTCTGCCAGGAAAAAAAATATTCCTGCTGCGGCCACTCCTGCCAATCCTCGATTTTTATGTGGTAATGGATTTTATCGATTGCATCACGGTACACGGGCAGTACCGGGTTTTCACGGTACTCGCGCAGATCCCCCTTTTCCAGGCCAAGCCCGCCCAGGTCGCGAAACTGGTAGAAGGTGATTCCCGCCAGCCAGGCAAAATCTCCCCTGACCAGCCGGTCATAGACACTCCCCACTATGGCTGCCTGGGCATCCAGGCCGTCCACATTCGAATCGGCATTGAACTCGTTGATGAACAGCGGCTTCATCTTCAGGCCGTTGTGCCAGATCATACTCAGGTAGCATTCCTCGATCAGGCGCCACCAGTCCTCGGCCGTGCCCTTAAAATAGGTGTTCTTGCTTTCCGGGGTCACGGTTTCCTCGAACGGCCAGCCGTAGTGCAGTGATGAATACCGGTCAAGCGACCAGTAATCGGCCAGCTCCAGGGATTCCCTCATCTCATCGGGCGCCAGGCGTAAAAAGAGATCATTCACCACCTTTTCCTGGGCAAAAAAATCCCCGCTTAAACTGAATACCGTAAAGATATTTGAGGAGTTTGCCTTGACGATCCGGTGACAGCGCACAAAAAAGTCGCTGACCTCTTTATAACTGTGATATTTGTTGAAACGGAACCAGTTCCCATTGCATTCATGATTGATCCGTAAAAATATCCGCCCATAGGGGCGTAAGGAACCGACCACCTTTTCGATCTCCCGGTCCGAAAGCGAAAGGTCCATGGTAACGGTCAGGTGTAAATCCGCACCGAATGTTTTGATCTGTTCAAACTGTTTTCTGCAGTCTCCACCCGGCACATTGAGGTTGAAGGGATGGTAGTCTTCGTACTCATAATCCCAGGCAAAATCCACCTGGGCCCGCTGGGCGGCCTCAGACACCTTGTGATGGGGAGACCAGTTTGCCTCATGCGGATAATAGGCCTTCAACACCTGGATCCCGTCATGGATCCGCCGCGTCTTGGAAAAAATATGCCCCAGGGGCACAAACTCACCCCGCTCACTGCCGTTCGACATTATCAGCATGGGTTTTTTCCGGTGAAACGTACATGGGAATAGTTTCATGCATTCACCCCCTTATCAAAAATAAAATAATTATGCCCCGACATGGGAATAAGCCATGTTGCGGTACTCGGTCATATTCCCGAGATCCACAAAGGGCTCATTGAATACCGGGTCTTGCAGCACCTCCAGAAAATCACCGAACTCCGGATGAAACTTTTTCCAGACCGCGTTTTTCTCGTACTCGGCGGGGTCCCAGGATTTCCAGTCGTTTAACAGATTAAAGATAAAAAGATCCACCCCCAGGCGTTCCGCCATGCGAACGGCCCGCGGCATCTCCCGATAATTTCTCTGCTGCACCACAAAGGCCAGCATAAAACGTCTGATCTTTCTTTCGGCCCGCAGTGAAGCCAGAAACTCCAGGTTTTCCAGAAGCTTTTTAAAGGAACCGTTCACCCTGATATGGTTATAGGTTTCCGCGCAGCAGGCGTCCAGGGAGATGATCACCTCATTGATATTGGGATGGATTTTTTTCATTTTGGCCCATGCAGCCGGGGTAAACAACACCCCGTTCGATTGGATATTGATATCCAGCCGGGGATATTGCGCCCCGTCGAAAGAAAACAGAAAATCCCTGAAAATTTTGGATACAAACGGTTCTCCGGACCCCGTCAGGTTGAAACGCCCGATGTTTTCAAAACCGTTCCGGGTCACCTCGTCCAAAAGTTTGGTATGGATACCCAGACGCAGGTCATATTCCCGCCCGCGGGTATAGGCAACAGTATGCTTTCGGCAGCTTGGGCAGGCCAGGTTACAGGTTTCATCATAGGCCAGGTTGTAATTGGCCGGGAGAATATCAAGTTCGGTTTTTCCGTCCAGAATGGCGCGAATCCAGGGGGCGTATTTTATCAGCCGGGAGGAGTCCACCGCCGACAGTTTTTCCGGGTTTTCCAGTTCTTCCCGGGTATACAGGTAATAGGAGTCGTTACAGTAAAAGGGGCACTGGTGCCAGTCACAAAAGGAATAGCTGCCGTCCAGAATACTGCGGCGGATCTCCCGTATGGGCTTGGCATTCCAGATCTCTTTTAAGGTGCTCTCCGAAAAATCGCCGATCCAGCGCGGCATCCAGGATTCGCTGCAGCAGCGGGCCCCGTGATTGGAATGGATATCAATATTGGTAAAGGGCTGTAGGCAGTACCTGCCCTGCATATCCTTGGGGCCCTTGATGGTGCCCTTGTTGCTTTCAAACCCTCTTGTATACATTGATCTTTCTCCTTCTGCTTTTCTGCATGGCGATGTTGAAAATATTGTCTTCCTTCAGCTTTTTTTTGAGGTTTTTTACCATATTATGGTAGCGCATCTGGTGTACGACATGGAATTTATAGATGACCTCAATATAGTTTTTCTTTTTGGTTTCTTTCTGCACAATCAACGTATGGTAGAGGTTGTTCAAATGGTCCACCAAAAACTCAAGCTCTTTTCTGGAGAGGTTCTTACACGGATTGGTTACCATGGTGTTGTCGAACGGCGTGAACTCCGCGGGGGAAAGTTCCATCTTCGGATACACGTCCGGTGTACAGGGCGAAAAAATTGAGAACTTGGCGCTGTTGCTGGCCAGGCGAACGGCAAGCTCAAAGGTCTGCCGGATCGTTTTCCAGGTCTCATGGGGAAAGCCGATCATATAGAAGGCAATGGTCATGACCTTTTTGGCGTGCAGATACTCAATCAGCCTGATCAGCCTGGCCTCATCCGCGGGAGGCCGGTGGTAGCTTTTCAGAATCTGGGCCGAGGCGGTCTCCACTCCAAAGCAGACCATGTCCATTCCCGCTTCCACCATCAGATCGATCAGCTCGGGGGTAAGTGATTCCAGGCGTGTTTCGCATTTCCAGCGGAACTTCAGCCCCTGCTGTATGATCATTTTGCATATCTTCTCGGTCCTTTTGGGATTCACGGTAAAATACTGGTCGCGAAACAATATTTCCTTGATACCCAATGAAAGCAGGTATTTAATATCGGTTATCACGTGTTCCGGGGAACGGAATTCCATGCATCTACCGTAGAAGTGCGCATAGGGACAGTAGGAACAACCCACCGCACAGCCGCGGCTGGTGTACAGTGAACCGCGCAGATGCCCGTCCATATCCCTAAAGCTCTGGTAGGGAAAAAGGGAGTAGTTCGGCACCGGCAGATCATCCATATGAATCTCACATTTCCCATGAATCAACTTGTGCACAAAATACTCCAGGGGAATATGGGCAACCTCGTTCACCATGGGCAGTTTCCGTTTTATCCAGTTGCCGACAAGGCTCGCCGCCTGTCCGGCAAGCACCACCGTTGAAAACGGATAACGCTTTTTAAACTCCACCGCGAAATCCAGATCATAGCGCAGTGTGGGAGCGGCGGTTTTGATGATGATTATATCGTAATAGTCTTCCAGCTGTTCCCATACAGCCGTCGGCATAAACTCTGCGGTATTGGCGTCAATAACGTGTAGATCTATCAAACCGGACCGCTCGGCAATGGTTGCGGCATAAATCAAAGAAAGGTCGGGATATTTGTGCGGATGATGGTCCGAAATCCCCAGGTCACCGTGCATATCCCCATGAACCGTTATCCCGTAAAAGGGACGCAGAAGTAAAAGTTTTATTTTTTGTCTGTTATTTCCTATTAATGTCATAGCCTAAAACCCTCTTTGCCCATACTATTTCAAACTGATTTGAAATATATTTTATGTGATCACATATTCGTTTTCGCGACCAGAATACCAGCCCCATTTCCCTTGTTACCCGTGAAGGATCGTAGGTGCATGCGGCATGGGACCATCCCAGGTCCCTGGTATAGACGGTGGATTTACTTCCCAATATTTCCCTTGCCTTAAGGCAGATCTCTTCCCAGGTAATATATTCGGATCCTACTCCCAGGTAAAGCCTGGTAGAATCATGGTCTTTCAACGCGGCCATAAACAGCTTGATCAAATCTCCTACCCAGATGAACTGGGTTCCGTCATTGCGAATGTACTCAAGGTCTTGATTCCGCTTCAGTTTTTCCACCATAGTTCTGAAGCGATCATCCGGCTCCATCGACGCGCCTTCCACCGCCGGTTCTCCAAAAACATACGCAGGTCGGATGATGGTACAGGGAAGGTCGTACACCTTTGAGACGGCAAAAAGAAAAGACTCGGTGGCGTTCTTGCTTGCTCCGTAAAAATCAAGGGGTCTGCACGCGCTCTCCTCGCTCATACTGCTTCGCAACTCACCGATTGCCGCTGTTGAAGAAACATAGATAAACCGCTTTAATCCCAGCCTTGCGGCGGTTTCCGCCAAAACGACTGCCGGCATGGTATCATTCTCCAGCATACCCTGCGCCGTAGTATCCCACCCCAGGGCAAGATGGACACAGACTTCCTGTGAACGCAGTCCCTGTTTCAAAGTGTTCAGGTCCTGGATGGAGCCTTTGATCCAACGCAGTTTTGCCAATCCCCGGAAACCGGATATTTTAGCGGGATTTCGTGAATAACAGGTTACGGTATGGCCTTGGCGCAGCAGTTCGGCCATAAGATGAGAGCCGATAAAGCCGGTGCCACCGGTTATAAAAAAGTTCATAATCTTCACACCACATAAAGATTTCCACGATTTTTTAATTCATACATTACTTTACTTTAACGTTTAAGTAATAATAGACAATTTATCCCGTTTATTAAAAACAATCAAGGGGTTTTTCGTAAAATAATGCAATATTTAAGGGAATTATCGGGCTATTTTCGCTTAAATTACTATCTTTATTACTTTATCGTTTAAGTTTCTGATTTAAAAAAACATTTGTATACTAAACCGATTCCCTTTCAATCAGTTCAGGTTCAAAGACGACCTTATGCACGTTATTTTCTCTATTTTCATCCAAGCTGCGTAAGGCAATCTCAATTGCCTTTGATCCCATCTGCGAACCCGGCTGCCTGATTGTGGTCAGTGCCGGATGGATAAACGAGTCAACCTCAAGATCATCATAGCCGATGATCGCAAGATCATCGGGAATTTTCACCTTTTCACCCAACGCGGCGTGCATTACTCCTATGGCGATCGCGTCACCGGCCGCGCTGAATACGGCGTCTATTGCCTTCCTCTTTTTTAGGACATCCCGGTAGCATTGTTTTCCCGCATCAAAGTAGAAATTGGGGATATCGATAACATTATCCGGCTGGTAGGATAAGCCGTGGTCCTCAAGCGCGCTTTTATAACCGTCAATTCGTTTGACCTGAACATCCGATCCCCCGCGCAGATCATCGCTGAGGGCGGCAATGCAGCAGATATTTCGCCTGC
Organism: uncultured Spirochaetaceae bacterium; assembly: GCA_964634205.1. Classification (GTDB taxonomy): domain Bacteria; phylum Spirochaetota; class Spirochaetia; order SZUA-6; family RPPD01; genus JAFGGG01. The sequence continues at coordinate 6,368 of CAZWKE010000005.1, read as the reverse complement.
CTTTGCGTATCAGATAATCGGTGGCGAGATAGCCTCCCCTGAAATTATCACACACCACGGAGTTTACCCCGGGAACATCCTGTTCGATAATCACCAGTGGAAATTTTTCTTTTCGATAGGCCACCAGTAATTCCGCGGAAGGAATCCGGTTTAAGGAAATGAGTCCGTCCGCCACATTCCCATAGAGTATTTTACGGAAAATATCGTCCCGTGCTGTTTCCTCACGGAAGGCGGAAAAATGCAGTACATAATACGGGGTGGCCGCAATCCTGTGCTCAATGCCGTGTAAAATCTGCTGGTAAAATAGAGGATAAAGAAAATCGGCAAACAGGGCGATGGTATTGGTCTTCCCGTAGACCAGGCTTCTGGCGGCGATATTGGGATAATAGTTCAGTTCTTTTATGGCGGAAAGCACTTTTTCCCTGGTTCTTTGCGGAATGCTCGGGTTGTTGTTAATGACCATGGAAACGGTTGTCGCCGTTACTCCTACCTTTTTGGCCACGTCTTTTATTGTTATTTTCTTTGCCATAGTTACTGTATTGTATCACACATCCGCTTAAAATCCATGCGGGAAAATTCATACCGGGTATTACAATTATAACAGGTCAGCCGCAGCGGAAACGGACCACGCTTGATAATATCATCGAGTTCTTTACCGGGCAGGGCATAAAGAAAGGTTTTAAACCGTTCTCTATTACAATGACACATAAACACAACCCGCTTTTTATGCAAAAATCGAGGGTTATATTTTGAAAAATAGGCAAGCATAAATCCCTCGACAGACAGTCCCTCCGCGAATTCCTTACCGATCGAGGGCAGTCCGTTTACCAGAGTCTCCAATTCAAAGAGAAGCTTCTCACCGGCACCGGGCATGGCCTGAACAAGTAGTCCACCGGCACCGACAACCTGCGCCCGCTTATTGAAATACACACTCAGTGAATATGACGACGGGGTTTGTTCGGATTGCAGGGAAAAATACGCCAGATTCAGGGCCAGGCTGCGCTGTTTCAGTTCCACTTTGCTGTAAAACGGATGTTTTGCCTTTTCCAAATACCGGGTAACCGAAAGTGTTCCCTCACCCAGATAGGAAGAAACATCCAGATTTACCGTATTGCCCGCTAGAGGCGGGTCCTTTGTCTCAATATATCCGCGCACCTCACCGAACGAATTCGCTTCTACTGCCATGCCGCCCACCGGCCCGTCACCGTCAACCTCCAGCAACAAGCGCTCCGAACCTTTCAGGGACGAACTTAAAAGCAGACCACCAAGATAGCCGTGACCCAGAATAATGGTCTCCATGATCCCCAGTTCATGGTTGGTGCGCATCTCGTTCACCAGCTTGGTGCCGTAGATCAGGGCGCCGCGCACCTCACCCTCCGCAAGGACAAATTGCAGCATGGTATCACGTGCACTTGCCTTCAGTTGTTCCTTGAATGTACTGCCGAATATCTGTTTCTTCTTCATAGTCGTTAAAAGCATACCCCCAATTGCTTATTATGTAAAGTTTTTCTATACTATACCAGCCACTATGCGTATCGATCGGTTACTGGCCATTATCATTTTGCTTTTAAACCGCGACAAGGTAAAGGCCTGCAATCTGGCCGCCCGTTTCGGGGTCTCCGTTCGTACCATCTATCGTGATATCGAGGCGATTGATCTTGCGGGTATCCCCATTATCGCCTATCCCGGTAACAACGGCGGCTTCGGTATCATGGATACCTATAAGCTTGAACGCCGGGTGTTAAGTCTTGCCGACATGATTTCAATCCTTACTACCTTAAAAAGTGTTCATGCCACGCTGGCAGACAGCAGTCTTGATACGGCCATAGATAAATTTACCACATTGGTTCCCCAGGAAGGACTTGCCAGGCTGAATGATTACAGGGAGCAGTTCGTCATCGACATCATGCCGCTGGGTTACCACAAGCGGCAGCGGGAGTTCTTAAAAATCATCCACAATGCCATTGCCGAACAGAAATTACTGAAGTTTACCTATAGAAGCATTAAGGGCGAATGCCTTACCCGGACAGCCGAACCAATGACCTTACTCTTTAAGGGTTATGCCTGGTACCTTTTCGCGTTCTGCCGGACCAGACAGGCCTTCCGCCTGTTTCGTGTTTCACGCATAAATAACGTGGTTGTTCTACAGCAGGGTTTCTCCCGCCGTAATGCCTCATATAAAGAACACGCTGATTTTGATACGGACAAAACCCAATTAGTGCAGCTTGTGCTTAAGTTTAAATCCAGGGCCAGAGTACGGGTGGAGGACTATTTTCTTGAAGAGAGTATTCAACCGCAAGCGGACGGAAGTCTGCTGGTAGAGGTATCCTGGCCGTTTGACGAATGGGTTATCTCCCATCTGCTGAGTTACGGGGATGATCTTGAAGTGAAGAACCCGGCCTTTGTTCGCTCAATCCTTTTAAAGACCGCAAAAAATATCCAAAAAATTTATGAAACCTGACATACCGTTGTCACAATAAACTTATTTTGAAAAACGGGCGACACATTATACGCAAGCCATGCCGGCCTGGGCCGAAGAATAAACTGCTTCTGTGATTATGGGGGGGCATTACTCCTGGTGCCCCCTTTTCCTTAGGATTAATGTCCTGCCGGATTTTCCACTATACCAGAGCCTGCCGGATTTTATGGGAGATTATATCCAGTGAAAAAGGCTTTTTCAACAGGTTCATATATCCGGGAATGATGCCGTATTTTTCCAGGGTTTCTTCCGGATAACCGGAGATATAAATTACCCTTAGTTGATTGTTTATCTTTTTTAAGCGGTAGTACAACTCTTTACCGTTCATTCTGGGCAGAATCACATCAGTAATCAAAACGTCAAAACATCCGTGCTGCTGTTCAAATATCTCCACGGCCGCCTCAGCGTTCATAGCCGTAATCACTTTATAGCCAAGATAGGTAAGCATTTTAGAGACCATCGTACTCAGGACCGGTTCATCCTCAACAAAAAGAATCGAACCCCGGGATGATGACTCCTCACCCCCCGACAGTTTTGATTTGAGTTCTATAAGAGTGTGCTCAAAAACATTATTGTTTGCCATCAATGAGTCCCGCAATTCAGTTGCTCACGCGCGGACTTTAAGTATAGTGCGCGAACAACAAAATTTGCAAATGTTTTTTTTGTTTAAGTAAAAAAATCCGTTATCTGCCTGATCAACCCGGTATTTCTGAAATCCGTACCGTCGATCTTTATATTCGCAGGGGAGCCGATTGCCTAAAAACTTGTGTAATGCCGCCGCGTGCGTTCCGTGGTCTTTTTCGGACAGGAAAAGCTGCAGTCGCGGCCCCCAGTTATGGTCCATGGAAACCGCCGTATCCACGCCGAGGACGTCCGAACCGTATCCCATGAGTGCGGCCGAGTATACCAGATCCTGATGGTATTCTTTGCATAAGGTCGCTACCACGTCCTTGTAGAAAGCTTCATTTAATTGTAATCCGGGAATAAATTTCATTTACACCTGCTTTTTGTTAATACGGATGTGAGCCGTACCTGGTCAGTCCAAGGGTTTCCTCAAATCCGAACATGAGATTGAGGTTCTGCACGGCAGCGTGGGCCCCGCCCTTGCCTAAACTGTCCAGCACACTGAAGATCACAATACTGTTTCTTTTAGAATCGATATCGAATCCGATATGGCAAAAATTAGTCCCGGATACGGCGGCCACCCAGGGATAGGGCATGTACTGCCAGCTTACGTTTTTCTGCCTGGGCAGATCGATAATCCTGATAAAAAATTCGTCCTTATACGTTTCGTTAAACAGTTCCGCCAGCGCGGCGCGGTCGATCTTTTTTTTGGGAAATACATGGATCATTGAAAGGATACCCCGGGTAATGGGAACGTAGGCAGGGGAAAAATGTATGCGTACCTCTTCTCCGGAAAACCTCGCCAGTTCCTGTTCCATCTCATAGATATGCCGGTGATCGATAACATTATAGGGCAGAATATTATTCCCGATCTCCGGATGATGAAGCGCCCTGTCCGGTTCGGCCCCCGCCCCCGCGGTCCCTGAAAGCCCGTGGGCAACGATGTGCTGCGTCTCAATTATATCATGCCTGAGCAACGGTGCCAGGGCCAGAATAACACTTGAAGAAAAGCAGCCCGGATTGGCGATAACATCGGCCTGCCGGATCTTTTCCCTGTTAATCTCGGGAATCCCGTATACCGCTTTTTGTGCCGATTCCCATGAAGCGTGTTCTTTCCCGTATATTCTCTCCCAGTCCGCGCGGTTCTTTAAGCGGAAGTCCGCACCAAGGTCTACCACTTTCGACCCTGCTTCACAAAACCGGGGGGCCAGGCGCATGGCATTACCCGCGGGTAATGAAAACAGAACGGCATCGCATGGGGTTGCCCGGTCGGGCGTAATGAGTTGTACCCCCGACCCCGCAAAGTTACGGTGTAAGGATGCAATGTGTTTTTCACTTCTGCTTGTGGCCCAGGCCGGTTCAAACTCGGGGTGCTCAAGGATAAGCTTAAGCGCCTCCCCGCCCATGTAACCGGACGCACCGAATATTCCTATGCGTTTCATTCTTAATTCTCCTATGGAGTACCCAATCTGTGAGTTCGATTATAGAAATAAATAAATCCGCTGTCAAACAGGTGCAGGACCCGAGCCGTTAAGGAATCTTTTCGCAGGCTTTGCGCTGTCAGCTATTGTTTTTTCGCCCTTGTATCGGTAATATACGGAGCATACATTATGCGTATATCCTCCGGAGGTACAGTACATGAAATTCCCCGCTGAATTTGTATTCGGTGCCGCGTCTTCCGCCTACCAGATCGAGGGCGCCTGGAACCGGGACGGGAAAGGTGAATCCATCTGGGACCGTTTTGCCCATACCCCGGGAAAGATTAAAAACGGAGACAACGGTGATACCGCCTGTGATTTTTATCACCGGTTTAAAGACGACGTGGCGTTGATGAAAATGCTGGGGCTGCACGCCTATCGTTTTTCCGTGAGCTGGCCGCGGATTCTGCCCCAGGGACGCGGACGGGTCAATGAAAAAGGACTGGATTTTTACAAGCGACTGGTTGACGAGCTGCTGGCTGCCGGAATAAAACCATGGGTAAATTTATATCATTGGGATCTGCCGCAAGGCCTGCAGGATAAAGGAGGTTGGATAAACCGGGACTGCATGAGCTGGTTCGCGGACTTTTCCGCGCTTGTGGCCGGGGCCCTCGGCAGCAAGGTAACTGATTGGATGACGCTTAATGAGCCCATGATGGCCGCGGCTTTGGGGTACGCATTTGGTCAGCACGCGCCGGGCCTGAAGAGACCGCTCCGTTTCTTTAAGGTGATCCACCATCTGCTGCTGGGGCACGGGCTTGCTGTCAAGGCCGTCAAGGCGGCGGCACCTGCTGCAAAAGTGGGAATAGCGCTGGATCTGCGCCCGATTTTTCCCCTTACCCCCGGCGAAAAAGACAGGCAGGCCGTACAAAACGCGGACACTTTGATGCGGCGGGCTTTTCTTGATCCGCTGTTCAAAGGCACCTACCCCCGTTTGTTTCGCAAACAACCCTGGCCCATGCGCGCCCGCGTCAAGGACGGGGACATGCGGATCATCGCCGCACCGCTTGATTACATCGGCATAAACACCTACACCGTGGACCGGGTGAGCTACCAGCGCGGACTGATAAATATAGGTTTCAGTACGCCCGAACCTAAGCCCGCGGACCGCGAATATAGCAAAGACGGGGTGCAGTATACCACCATGGGCTGGGAGGTGTACCCCATGGCAATTTATGACGTGCTGATGATGTTGAAACGAGATTATGATAATCCCGTGGTCTTTGTGACGGAAAACGGGGCCGCGTTTACCGATACGGTGGTAAATGGCCGCGTGCATGACCCGAAGCGGATCGATTATTTAAAGGGCTACCTGGGGGGCGTAAAAAAGGCCGTGGATGAAGGGGCAAACTGCAGGGGTTACTTTGTCTGGTCATTTACCGACAATTTCGAGTGGGCCGAAGGTTACTCCAAGCGTTTCGGCCTGGTGTACGTGGATTATAAGACGCAGAGACGCATCGTCAAGGACAGCGGCCTGTGGTACAAGGAGCTGATTGGAGCGCAGAAATAGCAACACCATGCCCCGCCGCAGGATGCGAAGGAGTTACCCAGCTATTCCCGGTCTATACCACCTCGGCCCTGCTAAAGGTCAAAAAGCCGGCGCCCGCCGCCTGACGCATGGCTTTACGGATATCTTTGCTTTTCAGCCATTCACACAGGAAGGCCGCCCGAAACGAGGTCCAGTTTATTACAGGATCAGCGCCGGATTCTTCGGTCGTCGGCCGCACCCGGTATTTTTGGCCATTATAAAGAATGGAAATTCTGCACGATTCCGCTGCAATCCACCC